>CAIRQX010000144.1 GCA_903880855.1 uncultured Burkholderiales bacterium
ACTTGGCAGATAGAGAACAAAAATTTATCCCTACAGATTTAAAAAGTCCTGATATAGCGAAAGCGCTTTCATGGCTCATGTTCATTGCCAGCGGAATTGGGCCTTTTTCAGGCCAATCTGTTCATTTCAGGCATGCAGCCCCCGATCCCAAGGAGTACGCCCTAAACCGATATGACTTTGAAGCGCATCGTCACTGGAAGCTATTGGATGACCATTTAGCCAAGAATACTTATATGCTCGGCGCTGACTACTCCATAGTGGATATGTGCTTTTGGGGATGGGCTAGATTGATCCCCTATGTATTAGGCACTGGAGACCAAACATGGGAAACCTATTCAAACGTCAAGAGATTGCTCGACCTTATCAACACCAGGCCAGCCGCTCAAAGAGCAGAGGGATTGAAAGCAAAGCATGCTTTTAAAACTGAACTTGACGACGAAGCAAAGAAATTTATGTTCCCGCAAAATGAACGGCTCAATAATAGAAAGTAAAAAATGAAAATTCTGATAGTAGGAGCTGGAGGTGTTGGCGGTTACTTTGGTGCGCGTTTAGTTCAATCTGGGGCTGATATCACTTTTTTATTGAGAGAAGCCCGGTATTCGAAAATTCAAAAAGATGGTCTTGTCGTCAAAACTCCCGATGAGACATTCACTGTAAAACCCAAAGTCATCACCAAAGACAAACTCAAACCCGAATATGACTTGATTGTGCTTGCTCCAAAATCCTTTGATTTTGAAGACGCAATCCACTCCATCGCAGGAGCAAGTAGTAAAGGCGTATTTCTTCCCTTATTAAATGGGCTTGACCACATTCATCAACTAGATGCCAAGTTTGGAATAGACCGAGTTTTAGGAGGAGTTGCCCAGATTTCCGCAACGATTTCAGCCTCAGGGGCAGTCAAGCAATTAACCAATTTGCACGCCATGACTGTGGGTCATCGCTCCCCCGGTAATGAGGCAATTGCAAGAAATTTTTTCTCATTGTGTGAAAAAGCGACTTTCGATTGCCTATACAGCGAAAACATAGAGCAATCGCTATGGGATAAATGGGTATTTCTAGCCAGCCTTGCTGGAATCACCACCTTATGTAGAGATCATATTGGCAAGATATGCGCAACTAAGTGGGGCATCGAGTGCGCTACTGGCATGTTCAATGAAAGTTGTGCAATTGCCAAGGCGAATGGTTTTTCTATTTCAGAATCGGCTCAGAAACGATCGCTTGAAATGTTGGCAAATGTTCATTCGAGCCATGCGGCATCCATGCTCAGAGACTTAGCCCAAGGCAATAAAACAGAGCATGATCATGTCCTAGGCCAACTGATTGAGCGTGGTGTCAAACATGGAGTACCTTGTTCTTTGTTGAAGATCGCGCACACCCATTTAGCGGTTGAACAAGGCAATCGGGATTAAATAAGCCGCTCAAAGATTATTAGATTTTTTATCCTTCAAGCAACTAAGAAAACTTGTCAAGTTTTAGTCAAGAGTGGCGCCAGAGGCTTTGACAGTCCGCCCCCATTTGTCCACTTCAGTTTTTAAGAATACTCCAAAGCTCTCTGGCGAATTCCATGAAGCGGCAAAGCCTTGTGCACTAAATTTATCTTTTACCTGAGGTAGAAGCATCGCCTTACGAATATGATCGTTAAGTTGTTGAATGATTGCCTTAGGTGTACCTGCTGGAACTAGAACACCATTCCACGCAAATACCTCGTAACCTGGTAAACCAGACTCGGCGATAGTAGGCACATCGGGCGCTGCAGGTGAACGAACAGCGCTTGTAAGTCCTAATGCTTTCAGTTTGCCTGCTTTTACAAATGGCATAGCTGACAAGGTTGTATCGAACATTACATCGACTTGCCCACTCATAACATCCGTTAAAGCTGGTGCACTCCCTTTGTAAGGAACATGAGCCATTTTGATACCGGCCATAGTATTGAATAACTCTGCGGAAAGATGGGTAGATTGACCATTTCCAGAAGAAGCAAAATTCAATCCACCAGGCTTAGTCTTAGCCAACTCGATCACTTCTTTTACGCTGCTTGCTGGAAACTGGGGATGGGCAACCAGAACTAGAGGGCCTTGAGTCAACAAAGACACTGGAATTAAGTCTTTTTGAATGTCATAGTTCAAGTTTTTAAATAAAGACATATTGATGGCGTGCGCAGTAGTTCCAATCAATACCGTATATCCATCTGGTGGAGATTTAGCTACAAGTTCTGCACCAATGTTTCCTCCAGCACCTGCGCGGTTATCAATAAGGACCTGCTGCCCAGTAGCTTCAGCGACTTGCTGAAATAAAACTCTCGCTACGATATCTGTAGGCCCCCCAGGCGGGTATGGAACAACAACTCGAACAGGCTTTGCAGGAAAAGACTGGGCCAGAATAGGGCCGGCAAATAGCAATGCCATCACACTGGTTAAGAATGCATTTTTTAGTTTCATATTTGCCTCATAAAGTTATCAGCTCATTAGTCAAGCTTTACACCCGTATCACTGACCACTGTTTTCCATTTCAACATTTCTGCAGAAATAAAGCGTACAAATTCATCTGGCGAATTACCTACCGGCATCGCACCCTGTTCAAGATAAATTTTTTCAACCTCAGGTTGTTTTAATATGAAAGTAACCTGTTTTTGCAATAGGTCTACTACCGCCTTAGGAGTGTTACCTGGAGCCAATAGACCAAACCAAGCAGATGATTCATACCCTGTCAATCCTGCTTCAGCCATAGTAGGTATCTCTGGTGCATGGGGCCATCGTTTGGCGGTTGTAACTGCAAGCGCCTTAACTTTCCCACTACGAATATGCTGAATTGAAGACGGTAAATTATCAAAGGCGTATGAGATTTGTCCACCCATCAAATCGACCAACATAGGAGCGCCCCCTTTGTATGGGACATGAACCATTTGAATTTTGGCTTGGCTCTTAAGTAACTCTCCACTCATATGCGGTGAACCGCCTAAGCTAGTCGATCCAAAATTAAGTTTTCCAGGCTGACTCTTAGCAAGAGCAATCAGTTCAGCCACGTTTTTAGCTGGGGCGGCGACGTTTGCCAATAAGACATTGGGAGTAATGGCAACCAAAGATACTGGGGAGAAGTCGCGAATCGGGTCATATGGTGGTGGAACTTGAATCGCTGGAAGGATGCCGTGACTAGCGATTGATCCAAAGACTAATGTGTACCCATCTGCAGGTGATTTGGCAACCACTTGAGAACCAATCACTCCGCCTGCTCCAGCACGATTCTCAATCAATATCGGCTGCCCCAACCTTTCAGACAAACGAGGGGCAAGTGTCCTCGCAAGCAGGTCTGTTGTCCCCCCCGGTGGATAGGGAACTATTAATTTAATAGGTCGATCAGGATAGGCGGTTTGAGCACTTACAAAAGTGCTCAATAAAACCGCAAGCAATAAAAAAACATTATTTTTCCAAAATAAAGACTTAGTGAAATGAGATCTAGGCATGTAACTCTCCTAATGAAACTATTGAGGCAAAAGTTGATTTTTCTGCATACGTTCTATCCAATAAATGAATGAGTCCTCGGTATCCATGCAACCATGAAAGCCATGCTGACGAAGCTTAATGGGACTTAAAACTGAATTTGCGGGCGTTTCTAATCCATGCGCTAGCGCTCTATCCGTAAATTGCCAAGAGCTCCCAATCATTTGTTCAAGCGATAGATTGCGCAAGCCATGTTTACTCACCACTGTTTTCCAAATCCCCTCATGCGTGGGCATAACGCTTGTGAGTTCCATAGGTACGCGGGCTCCAGCTTGCATGCCAAAACGCTGGGCAATGGATTCCCAAATATCTTGCCAAATTAACATATCCCCATTCACAACGTTATAGGTTTCATTAGCTGCAATTTCATGGGTCGCAGCGAAATGTGCAGCTTGTGCAATCAATCGGCTATCGCTGGCAGCATTGATATAGCGACCACCACCGGGGAAATTCAAGGGCTGGCCCATCTCGCGCATGACCGCCGCATAGGCCCCTATTGCTGCCACTATATTCATAGGACTTGATACTGCATAGCCGAACACCAATTGAGGGCGCAAGATAGAAAAAGTCCAAGCAGAATGCGGCTGACGGGTCCGTAATAAATCTTCTTGTAACCAGTAAAAATTCTCATGCCAGTGTCTTGGCCATCGCTCCTTGGCTGGAACTGGGGCTGGCTCGACATGACCGCCGTAAGCTTTTGTCCCTTGCATGATGGTGATGTGACGTAAGCCTTTGGCTTTTGGTGTCAAAGCATCCAGCAAATTACGCAACATTGCATCATTTACCTCCATCTGCTTGGGGTCTCGCCAACCTGCCACAAGTTCAGGCAACTCATACAAGGCTGCAAAAAGTATGTGGGTAACACCAGTTAAATTAACGGCGGCAGACTCACATGCTTTAAGGTCACACAAATCTAAGGGAACATGAACCACCCCTTCAGGAAGCGGTACAGGACGCCTAGATAGCGCCATCACTTGCCAGTCCGGCAAAGATGCAAAGTACTCCGTGGCAGCCATCCCAACAACGCCGCTGGCACCTGCAATCAGAATGGTGTGCTTCTTATTTTTCATAAACGTATCTTTATACTTTTTTCATAAGTGCTTGCCCATGCAACTTTGGAAGCAATGCATCAGGCACGTCGATTTCAAATCCTAAAACTGCTGCAGACAAAGCCTTACCGTAGTTATCTAAACACAAACTTCTAGAAACACCGCCGCCTAAAGCACCATGACAGACAAAGTTCATGGCTTCAATGTTGTCAACTTCGTAGCGAATCACTTCGCCACGAATTGCGCCGGCATAAAATGCCTTGAATTTTTCTGCCGTGAGTTGCTGTTTTAACAAAGGATAAAACTCTGATTCAAAAGCGAACACTGCAATATTGGAGGTATCACTCTTATCACCAGATCGGGTGTGGGCTACATGTTGGAGTTGAACTTTCATGATTAGCTTTCAAAGTAGCGGACTGTTGCAGGAACCTTTTCACGAGGCACAAGAGATGACCAGACACCAATGACCTCTCTGGTGCGATCGGCGTGAGGCACACGTTTACCAGTGTGAGCAATGCCAGACACGGCCATACCATCCACTTCGCGACCCACCTTGATAGCTTGCTCGCGCGTTTTGGTTCGTGCTGCTACGCGAACAGCTATTTCATAAGGCTCTGGCGCATCAGAAGGCGTTGCAGCGCCATGGATGGCATTGAGCCCTAAGAAATCGATACGTATTTCCTCGGCCTCTAGTCCAACAATACGAAATCTTTCGGTAAGAATTTTTTTAGCCAATTCTGCTCGCCGCAAAGCACCTGGGCCAGCATAAAAGAACATATCCTCGCCAATAAAACCTTCCGTGCAACCAATTGAGACTTTTAAAGTCGGCGGCCGCTTTTTGCCGCCAATATGAGAGACCCTGACACGGTCAGGCCCAACTTGTTCAATTTTCGCGGTGGTGAAGTCCACCACTACATCAGGCGTAAGGTAGTTGGCTGGGTCGTGCACCTCGTACAACATTTGTTCTTTCACTGTTCTAAGATTTATGGCGCCACCTGTTCCCGCAACCTTGCTTAAGGTAGCCGAGCCATCGCTTTCAACCTCAGCTATCGGAAAACCAAAATTCCAAGGCTCGGGTACATCTTTAAATCCAGGATCGGAAAAATAACCACCCGTCACTTGCGCACCACATTCCAAAAGGTGCCCAATGCCCATGCCCTGCCCCAAGCGTTTTGCATCCAAAGGATCCCAACCGAATTCATGCATCATGGGTGCCATAAAAATAGAGGGATCCGCAACTCGGCCCGTAACAACAATATGGGCCCCCTCTTTCAACGCTAGTGCAATTGGCTCGGCTCCCAAGTAAACCTCTGCTGAAATCAAATTAGGCGACAAACTAGAGGTTGGCAATCCATTCTCCAAAATCTTATCTGTCATAGATAAAACTTTATCCGTGATGAGGCTGCCATTGACTGATGCGACCTTCACGCCCTTATAACCAAAGTGTTGCAACCAATGAACAATTCGCTGTGCGGCCGCATCAGGATTGATCCAACCTTGATTACTAATGATTTTGGTTCCCTGCTTCATACAAGCTGGCAACACCGCTTTCATGCGGTCATCTAGATAGGTGTCATAGCCTTCAAAACTTGGATCGCGTCTTGCTCTGACTTGGGCAGCAGAGACGGTTGCCTCTGCCATCGTTTCAAAACAAAGATAGTCGAGTTGGCCTTTTTCTGCATTCAGTTGTGCAGGCTCCACCCGATCCCCCCACCAAGCGGCACCCGCTCCGATACGTATTATTTTTTTCATGTATTTTCCTTTCGGTAAATGACTGCATCCAACGAGACGCAGCCTTGCCCCAAACTACCAACCATGACTGGATTGATATCGAGCTGGCTAATTCCTAGCTTCTCGTCAACCATCATGTGCCCCACTGCAACAGCTGACTGACAGAACGCTTTGACATCCAGTGGAGGCTCTCCACGCACACCTAAGAGTAATGGCGCAATACGCAAACGATGCAGGGCTTTTTCTACATCTTCGATTGAAAAAGGTGCCATCAGCACCTGAAGATCAGGCATGGCCTCCACATATTTACCACCATCACCCACAAGAACGACTGGACCAAACACAGGGTCGACGCGCGCACCAATCATCAATTCACGCCGTCCTTTGACTTGCTCGGCAACGATGATTCCCGTCAATTGGATACTGGCAGATTTGGCTGCAGCATGCATATCCTTAAAGGCTTGCCGCAGCGCTGCCACATCGCTAACACCCAAACGAACTAAACCAAGCTCAGACTTATGCGAGGCGTCCTCCGTACATCCTTTCACTACAACTGCAGCCACCTTCATTTGCGTGAATGCTGTTACAGCGTCTTCTTCTGTTTGACACAGCGCGTGCTTCACGGCGGGCACTCCAAACTTTGCAAGCAAAGCAAGGCTGGCTGCTTCGTCGAGTAATTTTGTTTGTTGCATCACGCTAGGTGCAGACTTAATCAATGGCTCACGTAACTTCGTTTCTGCCATCAATTCAGCATGGGTCAAGAATAAGCTGAGCGCGCGAACAGCTTCGCCCTCTGTTGGATATACAACCAAGCCGTTAGCTTTGAATTGAGCGGCAATATTGGGTTGCGGAGCGGCTACAACTAAAGGCTTTCCGGTTTCAGCCGCAAATTTTGCAGCATCGCTTGAAAATTTGTCTACGTCGTAACCTGCGCCAGCGACTGCTATACCAATCAAGAACGCATCTGCCGCAGGATCCTTTGATATGGGAGGCAAGATGGCGCCAAACAATCCGCTGTTTGATAAAAGTGCTGCAGTTATATCCACTGGGTTTTTGACCGTGGCGAATCCTGGCAAGATTGATTTAAGTTCTTGCTGGGTTGCTGGCAAGAGCGGTTCTAGGGGCATGCCCTCTTGGGTAGCCGCATCGGCTGTCATGACACAGACCGCACCAGAATTACTAATGGCAACCAAACGCCTACCTTTGGGGCGCCAGCCTTGCAAATACAGAGGGGCAGTGTCTACCAAATCAACCATAGACTGCGCTCGCATAATTCCATGCTCTTTTAGAAAGGCATCTACCACCCTGTCTTCGTTTGCTAAAGCACCCGTGTGTGATTGGGCAGCTTCTTGGCCAGCCGCAGTACGACCCGACTTCAAAACCACCATCGGTAAATTACGATCTCTAGCAATGCGCGCTGCTTCTGCAAGATTCCATGGGTCTGGAATACCTTCTAGATAAAGCATCAGCAACTTCAAATCTGGATCTTCTGCAACCACAGTGGCTAACTCACATACGGTTACATCACAGTCGTTACCCGTTGCATGCGAGTGACGCACACCCAAACCGCGTGCACGCAATAGCCCATATGGAATAACGCTCATTGCGCCACTCTGGCTAATGATGCCGATAGGCCCATCCATAGGTTGAACTTCGGTAAACATAGTTGAGAAGCTCGCCACGGCACCCGTACCAAAATTTGCCAAGCCTTGTGAATTCGGACCCACTATGCGCATTCCACAGGCCCTGGCGCTGGCCTTCATAGCTTGTTCTTGTAATTTCCCTTCAGGGTGAGATTCACCAAAACCCGAGCTCATCACAATACTCAATGCAACACCGGCTTTAGCGCACTCATCCACAGCTTGAACCGCCAGATCACCTGGCACGGCAATGATGGCCACATCTGGTACTTCAGGCAAACTTTGAAAAGTTGAAAAACAATGAAAACCCTGCACTTCACTTCGCATAGGGTTGATGGGATATACCTTTCCCTGAAACCCAAAGCGAGAAAGATATGCGATAGGCCGACCCCCAATTTTGTTAGTGTTGTCAGAAGCGCCAATTACAGCGATTGATTTAGGCGCTAGCGCAGTACGCAAAGCGGCACGGGGGTCAACTGACATGTGTATCTTTCACAAAATATGGCAAGCTTCTTCCTGCAATGATTCGAACCTCACAACGCACTTGATCATCCATAAGCACATCGACTTCAGCGTGGCCCATCACACGAATGCCATCTGCCAAATCGACGAGCACGATCCGATAAGGAACGATGGCTCGAAACTCATCACTCGGGGCACGATGAACCAAGGTGCTAGCGCACACCTTACCCAGACCTGAAGCAAGGTGCGTATGGGGACTTGTCTGACCGCAGGTTGGACAGAAATCGCGCTTGAAGTACCAGCGGTTTGCGCATGTACCGCATTGCTGGTAGTGCAGATGATCGCCACCTTGTGTCCAGTCATTGCTATTCATACCGACTCCAACACGAGACTCACATGCGAAGAGAGAACGCCACCATCCGCATGTAAAAGAGAAACACCGGATCGGCGGGCCTGACGCTCTCCAGCGCGACCTGTCATTTGCAAATGCGCTTCAGCAAGATGCGCCATGGCTCCAGCTACGCCGCAGTGGCCGTAAGAAAGCAATCCGCCGTGTAAATTCAACGGTGTCGCTGAATCCTTGCTGAAACGACCTTCACGAGCCCAATTACCAGCCTGCCCACGTGGTGCCAAACCGATTTCTTCGAGCAGCATAGTGAGGGTAATAGTGAAGCTGTCGTAAATCGCTATGTACTCCACCTCACTTAACTTTCGACCAGCAGATTGCAATGCACGTTGTGTACATTGACCCGCTCCAAAGTCATTGAGATTCTTCATAGCGCTGATGTGCTGCGCATTGTGGTGCTGCGCTGCGCCAGTTATTTTTAATGGATTACCTCCGACTGGCTCCGCTGACACAACAACAGCACATCCTCCGTCTGCTACTGAGCAGCAATCTAAGATCTTTAAAGGCGATGCAATCGGCCGAGAAGCCAAGACATCGTCTTCGGTAATTGGTTTTTGGAATTGGGCACCCGGATGCCGAGATGCATGTTGGCGCATCAACACAGCAAGTGCCGCAAAATCTTGCTCGGTCGAACCAAAGGCTTTCATATAGCTAGAAGCCAACAATCCGTAGTAGGCTGGAATAGTGGCGCCCAAAGGAACCTCATAAACAGGGTGGCCCACTTGGGCAAGCACTTGAATTGCCGAATCTCTGCTTTGACCCGTCATGCGATTTTCACCACCGATAACGAGTATTCGACGTGCAGCGCCAGAAGCTACAAGTTGCTTTGCCAACATGACAAGCCCCAATCCAGTAGCGCCGCCCATCTGAACGGTGTGCGCATATTGAGGGCTAATTCCGAAATGCTCACAAAACAAAGTGGCAAGCATTAAATGGGGCAAGGTGGTTGAGTATCCACAAATTACACCGTCTATGTCGGAACGCGAAAGTCCTGCGTCCTTGAGTGCCAAATTGCTCGCTTGGCTCATAAGGTCAAGCGTGCTACTTCCTTCGTGTTTGCCGTAGGAGGTGAGTCCACTGCCAACTAAGTAACTCATGCGTGCTCTCTGTTGTCACCACCTAAATAAACACGATGTAGCAAATCACCTTCTCTGAGTTCTTCAGAAAACGCCGAAGCCACTATACGACCTGTCTGCATAAGGTATCCGTAATGAGCATGGCGAAGGGCTTTGTCTACCAATTGCTCCACCAACAAAATTGCAAGACCCTTCGAACATAACTGCGTTGCCACATCCAAAATCCTATCGATGACCATCGGGGCCAGTCCACTGGAGGGCTCGTCGAGTATCAATAACTTGGGTTCACCAATGACCCCTTGCGCAACTGCCAATATTTGCTGCTGCCCACCCGATAGCCTAGAGGCCATTTGTTGTTTGCGCTCAGCCATTTCTGGAAATAAATCGTAAATGCGCTCAAGCTTGCTGCGGTCCCCTTTGGGCGAATTGGCATAGGTACCGATGAGAAGGTTGTCCTCGACAGAGAGACTATGAAAAACTCGGTGCCCTTCGAGAACTTGAATGACCCCATGTTGAACGATATCTCTAGGTGAACTGTGGGTGACATCATTTCCGTCAAACAATACTTGTCCGGATTTTTTAGGTATCAATCCCGAAATTGCATGCAAAAGTGTGCTCTTGCCAGCGCCATTACGGCCCAGCAAAACTACAAATTCACCTTTTCTCACATCAATAGAGGCTCCATGCACCACCTCCGCCTTGCCGTATGCCACATGGACATCTTGGACTTGTAACAGTATTTCATCTGGGCGCTTGTTGGTCGTACTCATTTATCAAGCTCCTAGATAAACCCGAATCACTTCTGGATCCGTTCTCACTTCGTCAGAAGCACCATGCTTGATCATATTTCCGACATTGAGCGTTGTGACGCGATCTGAAATTCGAAAAACAAAATCAGTATGGTGCTCCACCAGCAATACGCCTATTCCAGAGCTACGCAATGTATGAATAACCTGCGATAAGTGCTCAATCTCTTGCGTCGTTAAACCGCCGGCAGGTTCATCTAACAAAATAAAAGAGGGACGCATGGCTAATCCGCGCGCAATTTCTAAAAATCGTTGCTCTGCATGGTCCAAAAGATTTGCACGACGGTGTATGACATGGCCCAATCCGATGCCATGCAATAGCTCTGTAGTTTGCTCAAGAAATTTCTTGTCTTCGCGGGCTACCGAGGGCAGTGAAACCGCACTAGCAACAAAACCAGATTCACTATGTGACCATGCCCCAAGTGTTGCATTTTCTAAAACAGACAACATGGGTAAGAGGCGCGGTTTTTGGAAAGTACGCGCAACCCCCACTGCTGCACGCCTTTGGACTGATGCTAAAGATAAGTCTTCATCGCCAAGTTTTATCGCACCTGACGTTGGCTGGTAATAACCCGACAAAAGATTCAGAAGCGTTGTTTTGCCACTACCGTTAGGCCCTATCAAGCCATGCACTTCACCAGGTCGCAACGACAAAGATACTTGGTCTAGGGCACTCAAGCCCCCAAATTGTTTGCTGACGTTTATGGCTTGGAGTTCAGATTGCATCGCACTCATTCACGGACCTTTAAGGCTTTCGCTAATCTATTTAAGTCTGGCGTGATCGGTTCACGATGCACATTTCTTGGGCGCAAGCGTTCAGAAATAATTTCAAACATGCGCCCAATGCCCTCTGGCACTACCAGTACCACTACCAGGAGTAACAAACCATAGAAAAAGTTACCGAGCTTGGCTAATGGCGAAACAAGTTCTGGCAATGCGGTAAGTACTACCGTGCCCAAAAAAGGGCCGATGATGCTGCCTCTTCCACCAATAATGATGCAAACAAAAAAGAACATACTCAACTCGAACACAAATGTGTCTGGGGTGATGTAACTTTGTAGGCTCGCAAACACTGCACCAGAAACGCCAGCGGTAATTCCACTAAAAACAAAAGCCAGCAGTTTTGCTTTGAAGACAGGAACGCCTACAGCTTGGGCTGCGACTGGGTTATCTCTTATAGAGATGAAAGCGCGGCCCCACATTCTGCGAGCAATATTCCATGTCAACCAAGTCACAAACAAAGCAATTGCTGTGACAAGGTAATAAAAGCCAATAGGACTGTCAAAGGGCTTAGGGAACATGGGCCCAGGCAAACCAATTCCGCCTCCAGTGAGATCGACTTGCGCAAGAACAATTTCATTCACGATCATCGAAAAAGCCATCGTTGCCATAGCGAAATAAAAGCCTGGCAAGCGCAGGGAGGGTAAGCCCAAAGCGAGACCGCATAAGCCACCCAAAAGTCCAGAGACAAATACTGAGAGCGTGGGATCGACGCCCATCTTCCCCGCGAGGATGGCAAAGGTGTAAGAACCAATAGAAAGTAAACCTACATGTCCAATTGAAAGTTGACCTGTGAACCCAACGACAAGATTAAGGCCCGCGATCAATATCCAATACACAGCGATTAGCGCTGCAAGATGAAGTTGGTATTGATCTCCTGCCCAAAATGGCAAGGTAGCGATGAGTATTGCGCCTACTATTAAAGATAGCGTCTTAGTAGTTTGCGAGTTCATACAGGTCTCACATTCTTAGCACCCAACAATCCTTCGGGCTTGATGAGCAAAACCACCATGAGAAGACCCACAGCAATGGTTTGCTGGTATTCACCACCAAAGTAATAGCTTGCAAAAGAATTTAAAAGCCCTAAAGCGGCACCGCCTATCAAAGCACCGATATTGCTGCCAAGTCCTCCGACAGCAAGCGCAATAAAGCCCAGCAATGTGAGGGTGTGCCCTAGTGCAAAAAAAGCAAAAGTTAATTGCCCTGCTGCAAAACCAGCCAGACCTCCCAGTGCACCTGAAAGAACATATGACAACAACCTTATCTTGTCTGTAGAGACACCGCGCGCTCTTGCTGCAAATGCATCTTCTGACATGGCAATAAAAACCTTGCCATACATCGTCTTACGATAGAAAAACTCTAGGCCAATCGTCATGACTATCGCCATGCCAATCGGTAGCCAGAACTTTTGATCCATCAAGCCAGCACCAAACTCTTGCGTAATCAATCGAGGAAAAGGCTTGGGTTCTGTACCCCACCACAAACCTACTCCCTGTTGAACCATCGTAGCCAAAGCTAATGTGCTTAATAGCCAGAGGTGCTCATCACTTCGCGCCAAGACGCGTCGAATAGCAAGCACATCCGTTAGCCAACCAAAAGTTGCTCCAGCCAACACGGCACCTAACAAGCCCCAAAGCCAGTGCATCTGGAGCACAGAAATGATGTAAGCCCCAAACACGCCGCCAACCATCGACAAATGCCCGGTTGTTACGGACAAAACCTTCGAAGTGGAGAACATGACGTTGTAAACCAAGGCGATGGATGCATAGAGCATTCCAATCGCCAATCCCGTCACTATGACTGTCAGCATGTTGACCTCAAATCAATTTAGCGAGGAGCAAGTCTGAAACTGCCGTCCTTAAACGTATTGGCAGGGTTCACTGCCATATTGCTGTCAGGGAAACCATTTCTTTCTGTTGCAGTCCATGTGTAAGTGGCATACACACCTTTGTAATCGCGTGTGTTTTCTAGCACTTTTTGTAGAGCCGCAGCGTCTGTTGAGCCGGCAGTCTTGATGGCATGCTCAATGATTTTGACGGTGTCATAACCCATGGCAACCCACCAAAACAAAACGTCAATTTCACCACCGCCAAGCTTAGGGCGAATCTTGTCAACGAGCTGTTGCGTACGCTCTGGCAATTTGCCATCAGAACCATACGTGGTGCTTAGATATCCAGCTGCATAAGCATTTTGCCAATACTCTGGTTTATTGAGTAACTGGCGGATTTGTGCGGCCATGATGGCAGGATGACCCACCACAGGCACATTCCACCCAATCTCGCCACGCGCATTTAAGAGTCGACCTAGCATTCCAGTCGCAGCCGTCCATGGCATGACGACATCTGCACCTGCGGCACGGGCTTTGTTCATCTCATCTGTCAAATCAGTTTTGTTGTTGTCAACTAAAACTGTATAAACGGGCTTAATGCCAGCCTTCTCTAGGAGTTCAATGGCAGTTTTTGAACTTGCAGTGCCATAACCTGACGTATCTGCAATAACTGCTACTTTAGACTTCTTCAGTACTTTGATGGCATAGTCGTTTGCAGTTGAAATCCACTGACGGTTGGTATTGATGACGCGAAAGGCTCTGGGATATTTGACAGGGTCAATCAACTCGTCAATGGCTCCGATGACTAAGTTTGGAACACCAGCACGCGCCAATATAGGAACTGCAGCAAGACCCTCTCCAGAATTCACTGGCCCAATCACAAAATGAACCTTATCGCTGAACGCTAATTGCTGCGCAAAGTTAACGGCTTTGGTGGGGTCACCGGCGGTGTCCCTGGTGAGCAATTCAATCTGACGACCCAATATGCCACCAGACTTGTTGATCTCATCAACTGCAAGCTGAACCCCCTGGTTTTCAGCAATAGCTGCTGAAGACAGCGCACCAGTTAATGAGGATAGCCAACCGATCTTGATAGTGTCAGCAGCTATTGCGCTAGCGGCAGAAACGACTAAGGCAGAAGCGAGAAAGAGGCGCACTGCATGTTTTATTAAGCGAGGCATGTTTAAGTCTCCATAGGTTGTTCGACATCTTTTGCTGTCGGGTTTGAATAGTATTTATCTCTTGCTCTATCAGATAGCACTATGGGGACAGGCCCGAGTAGTGTTATCCCTATATCTAGAGAATGGTCTATGACGCATCTAGTGGGACTAGTGAAATCCCTTGGTACATAAACTTTCAGACGTTATACAAAGTGTCTAATTCAGTTTGACTGTCGCACAGTTGTCTATCTACACAGCGGCGAGTCTCAATAATGGTCTCGAACTTGAAAAACTCAAGTTTGTCTAAAAGGAATTTGTCATGAGTCAATCTTCACGATGGAAGCAACGCCCCCCTGGGTCGAATTGGGGTGACTTTGGACCGGACGATCAGTATGGGCGAATGAACTTACTTACCCCAGAGAAAGTTAAGCAGGGCGTTGCGGAGGTAAAAGAAGGACTCACTTTCAACCTCAGCCTGCCACTAGACTTTCCAGGCGGAAACGTATTGAATCCGCGCAGGCTTCCACCAGTACTTCGTCCCACTTTACGCAACGGCAAGCCCAACCTCAACTACCAAATGTGGTGTGACGACCCTAGCTGCACTGATGTTGTGAGCGATGACTTAGTCATCATGCATTTGCAATACAGCACACAGTGGGATAGTTTGGCGCACGTAGGGTCTATGTTTGACGCTAACGGAGATGGAAAGCCAGAACCGGTTTACTACAACGGTTATCGCGCTGGAATTGATGTAGTTGGCCCCGATAAGCCAGAGGGTGCTGGTATTTTTGATTTCGCCAAGATTCCTCGTGAATCCACATCACAAGCAAAAGCACTTGGCATTGAAAAAATGTCTGAAAAATGTACGCAAGGACGTGCAGTGATGATCGATTTACATGCGCATGTGGGCAGAAAAAGAGTCAATATTGATCACGATATTTTGATGGACATATTGAAAAAAGATAATGTCAGCGTTGAGTCTGGTGACATGGTTTGTCTCCATACAGGTTTTGCAGACATGCTTTTAGAAATGAACAAAAAACCCGATGGACATTTGCTGGAAAACAGTTGCGCCGTCCTAGAAGGTCGAGACCCCAAACTCTTGCAATGGATTACAGACTCAGGATTAGTCGCATTGATAGCTGATAACTACGCTGTAGAAGCGCATCCAGCAACACACCAGTCGGGTAGTTGTGCCACCCTACCACTTCACGAGCATTGCCTCTTTAAATTAGGCATTCATCTTGGTGAAATTTGGCACTTATCGCCACTGGCTAATTGGCTACGAGAACATAAACGCTCTAGATTTTTTTTAACAGCACCGCCACTTCGTCTACCAGGCGCTATTGGGTCCCCCGCTACACCGATAGGCACGGTGTAGTTATCGCAAAACTCCAGAAAAGTATGCTGATAGTTCATCAAAGCCATCCAAAGGCAATACATTAGCCACATACTGGTCTGGACGCACCACGATCATGCAACCCTTGTCGCGATTGATTCCTCGCATATCAAAGATGTCTCCAAGACCTTTGTGGTCAACACAGAATACTTTTTCGTAGTCTTGCAAACCGAGTTTTCCGGTTTTGGGTTTCAATAGCGATGGCATATGCTCGTAGGCCAGTTGCTCAAAGGTTTGCTGAAACACTGCACGCAAATCAATGACTGCATCGATGTCCTCGCCATTACGTGTGTGCTTAACAATTGGCGAGTCGGGGTTGTTTTCTAACCAATTCGAGAGCTTGTGAATTGCTGAGCCTGCATTCGAACTGTCTCCCCTTCTAGCAAACGCATAAATACGCCACCTTGCATCGGCCTCTGCCACATGTCCAAGTTGCATTTGTTTGGCATCTGACAAACGCACTACGGGTGCTGAGTGAAAGCGTCGACCGATCTCTTCTCCTTTGGCTAGATCTTGGTACATGCTGGCAGCAAACAAATACGACGTGTCGTATTTCACAGCCGTGCCACCTGTGAACTCTAAGTTTTCTTTGAACTGGCGAATGATGCGTGGCTCTTCTGTGCCATCGCGCTCAGCTTGTGTTGTTGGGGCAGACATGATGCGAGACCACGCATGGTCAGTTTCTACCAGTCGCTTCGCTTCGGTTAAGCGCTCTTTGGAGTAACTGCGCAACAAGGCCGCATCTGCGCGACCTTGCAACACATGCACCAATTTCCATCCGAGGTTGAAAGTGTCTTGCATGGACACATTCATACCTTGACCGGCTTTGGGTGAGTGGGTATGGCAGGCATCACCAGCGGTAAAGACACGTGGGTTACGCTCTTCGCCCTCAAGCACATCATCAAAGCGATCGGTAATGCTGTGGCCAATATCGTAAATCGACCACCAGACTACTTCTTTCACATCCAGCGAATAGGGACTGATGATGCGGTTAGCCGCAGCAATCATGTCGTCTTGAGTGAGCTTGCGATGTGCTGCTTTTTCATCAGGGCGGAGTTTGTCGAGCTCGACATACATGCGAAACACATAGCCACCTTCACGGGGCAAGATCAACACATTGCCTTCTTTGGCAGAAGAGATCAAACACTTCTGGCGCACATCGGGAAAATCGGTGTTGGCCAAAATGTCCATCACACCCCAAGCTTGGTGCGCTGCATCGCCATGTAACTCGCCACCAATAGCTTTACGCACAGCCGAATGCGCGCCGTCACAACCCACCACATAGTTGGCTCGAACGGTTCGTGTAGCGCCCCAATTCACTCCGCTTGAATCTTTCAGGGTGACGGTTACTGGGTGATCATCGGTTGTGTGGTCAATTGTTAATCCCTGCACTTCCCAGCTGTAGTCAGGCTCTAGACGAGAGGGAGAGTTTTTCATGACCTCGAGAAAGAGTTCATGGAGCCGTGCTTGGTTAATCAAGATATGCGGCATTTCAGAACTGTCGTCGGCTACATCCTGCACTCGACCAACACGTTTAATGTTTTCTGGCTTGTCAGGGTCTGGCATCCAAAACGCCGTTTGATTGACCCAATAGGTTTCGCGCTTGACTTTATCGGCGAAACCAAAGGCTTGGAACATTTCCATACTGCGCGTGTTGATGCCATCCGCTTTGCCCTTGATGATGTTGCTGGGCATGCGCTCGATGATCATCGTATTGATCTCTGGAAATTGCGACAACTGCGCAGCAAGACACAAACCTGCTGGGCCTGTTCCAGCTATCAATACATCTACTTTTTCTGGTAAGGGCTCGTTGATACCGCGATTGCGACGGTTTGACGCCGCTTCTTTGATATCAGGATTACCGCCTCTAAAGCCATTTTTATAAAACTGCATCTCTGAACACCATTCATCAACAAAACCAATCCGCCTAGTAGGACCCCATAAAGTCTTTCTTTCCTATCTCGATGCCATTGTGTCGTAGCAAGTTGTAGGCGGTTGTGACGTGAAAGAAAAATTGCGGCACGCCATATTTCAAAGCATAGTCTTCGACAGATAGCTTTTTCTCTTTTGGCGTGCCTGGGCGTAAAACAATCTCTTTGACAGCGCTAGTGTCAAGTTGCGCTACAGATAGAGTGTCAATGAGCACTAGCGTCTTTGTGATGCGCTGTTGCAACTCGGCAAAACTTTGTTCATTGTCTTCGTAGGCGGCTACCTCAAGCCCGGCGATTCGTAAAGGAACACTTTTTGCGAAATCGCAAGCGATTTGTACTTGACGTACCAATGGCAGCATGTCTGGAAATAAGCGGGATTGCAATAACGCAACAGAATCAAATTTGCGCAACTGGGCTTGTTCTTCGCCCTTTTTTAGAACGTCGCTTAGCGCTAAAAGCATTTGCTTGAAAACGGGTACTGTGGATGAATAAAGTGGCATAGATTTGGTTTCTCAATTGTTTAAAAATATTAAAGATGAATAACTAGAGTTACTAAATTGGTTAGATTTAAACCCATGAGATCTAGTATATGGGGCTGTGGTTTAAACAGGTTTTATTTTTCAGCTTTCAAACTGACATAAACACCCGCCGCAATAATTAAAAATGATCCCAGCCACGTGAAAGTGTCTGGGATATCGTTAAATAACCAGTAACCTACAAATACTGACCCAACCATTTGCCAGTAATTGAATGGCGATACAAAATTAGCGGGGGCATATGTCATGGCTTTTGCTACACAGTAGTGGCCTAAAGCACCCAAAGCGCCCAAACTGCAAAGAAGAAGAACATCTTGCAGAGAATCGGGGGTTTTCCAATAAAAGGGGACTAATAAGCTCATCAAAACAGAACCAACTAGAGCCGAGTAAACCACCGAGGTTTCAGGTCGATCGATAGTTGCAACACGACGCAAAATTATTTGATACAAGGCATAAAAGGTAGCACTGGCCACAATTAAAAGAGATGCCCATTGAAACAATTCAGTTCCAGGTCGAATAACCACAAGAACTCCAACAAAACCTACCACCACACCCGCGATTCTTTCTCGAGTGACCTTCTCACCTAACAACCTGCTTGACAACAGCACAACAATCAAAGGGGACGTAAAAGTAATAGAAGCAGCTTTCACAACTGAAATATATTGAATGCCTGCGAAGAAAACAAAAGTCGAAGCCAACAGCATGAAAGACATCAACAGTTGTAGGCTGGGTCTTTTTGTAAAAACTATGCTTATTCCGTGCTTAGGCACTAAAACCAAAAGAACTAACAGCAGGTGAGAAAAAGTCCGCGCCCAGACCACCTGCTCAAAAGAGTAAGTTTCTGCCAATAGCTTCGCTAACCCATTCATGACAGGGAATAACGATCCAGCTAGGCACATGTACAAAATCCCCAAAAAGGGCTTGTACAAAGTTTGAGAGTGATTTGATGATGGCAAGTTAGCCTAAGTCTGACCGGTAACCTTTTGAAGTTACCAATTTATGCGCTATTGTGACAAAGAACAGCAAACCATCAATTAGTCCACTTAAACAACGCAACACCACGTACATTAGGGCAACCTAACTCGGAGAGTTTTTCCGTTCTCTTTTATGAAACTCTCATATGAAACTTCCTGCTCAAACAGAAACCATGGTTTGGAGTGCCGTCGCCGGCGCAGTTATTTTGTCTATCGTTGGCTTTAGCTTCGGAGGATGGCAAACGTCTAAGCAATCCCTCTCTTTAGGAGACGCTCGTGCAAACCAAGCAGTAGCTAAAGCAATAGCGCCCGTTTGTGCAGAAATGTTCAAGCGCGACTCCAACTATAAAAACAACTTATCAGAACTAAAGAAGGTAGACGACTGGTCACGCAGCACCTTTATTGAAAAAGTAGGCTGGGGAAAAATGCCAGGAGGCGCAGCACTAGATTCAGATACTGGCAAAGCCTGCGCTACTTTGTTGCTTCCTAGCTAATAGATTCATTTATAAATGGTAAAGCCGCTAAGTAGTTATCCTTGGCGGCTTTTAAAGGGGCGATAAAAATTTTTAGCAACTTAATCTTGATTTACTAACGGCTAACTTCAGGCAAATATTCATCTAGCGTCATGCAAACAACTCAATCTTCACCGACATTGATTGCACGAGCTATAGGCTATGCAGGACTTATTCCATTCATTGGCCTGTCTGTCATATCGGTTTTATGGAATGGCATTCATCATTCAGCCATATTGTTCAGCTTGCTGGCTTATGGCGCAACCATCATCAGTTTCTTGGGCGCTATCCATTGGGGACTGGCCATGCGGGAGGAACAGGCAGATCGCATTGCCATTATTTGGGGTGTGATACCCAGCCTCATAGCTTGGGGCAGTTTGATTGTTGACACCCGTTGGGGACTTGCATGCCAATTCATCACGCTGTGGATTTGTTTTTTTGTTGACTTCAAACGTTACCCAAAATTTGGTGTAAGCCAATGGCTGAGCATGAGATTTCAGCTCACAGTGATAGCCGGCATTTGCTTGGCTCTCCCAGTTCTAATATAAATAATTTCTTACCAATATGTACTTATTTTTTATTGAAATTAGTTATGCATTAGTCTGTAGCAAGACTTCATATTGGGCTAAGTTAGACTGCGTTATCTAGATACGATTTTTTTTCCTAACTGGATCAATCATCGACTACTAGCACTGTCAAACACCGCACGCGGCTGAAAAATACAAACACAAAGTAAGGGAGAAAAATGTTGCGATCCATTTTAATTTTATTTTTTTCATTGGTGGGTTTTTTTGCGCAAGCGCAAAGCAAATTACCTCCCTTACAACCGCAAGAATTTCGCGTCACCTTGTTGGGTACTGGAAGTCCAACGCCGTCAATGACACGGTTTGGTCCAGGCGTCTTGATACAAGCGGGTGGAAAGCATTTGTTAATTGACAGTGGTCGCGGAACAACTCAGCGTATTTGGCAATTGGGTATCAAATTAGGCTTGATCGATGCGGTTTTTATCACGCACCTGCATTCAGATCATGTGGTGGGCCTGCCCGACTTATGGCTTACAGGATGGTTAGAGACTAACTATGCACAGCGAAATGGCCCCTTTGTTGTCTATGGTCCAAAAGGCACTCAACAGTTAATGAATGGCTTGGAACAAGCCTATGAGTGGGACATCAAAGCAAGAATCGCCGATCAAGCACTCAAACCTGAAAACATCAAATCAGTCGTAACGGAAGTCAATGCGGGTGTTGTTTATAAAAAAGATGGCCTCACTGTGACCGCCATTGAAGTGGATCATGGTGACTTACTAAAACCTGCGTTTGGATACCGCATCGACTATGACAATAGATCAGTCACGATCTCTGGCGATACACGATATAGCGAAAACCTAATCAAAAACGCCATGGGTTCTAACTTAATCATTCACCAAGTCGCTGCTGCAAAAGAGGCTTTACTAAAAAATCCAGCGATCAAAGTAATCTTAGATCACCACACGTCACCAGAGGAAGCGGGCACTCTGTTTAGTAAAGTTAAACCACAACTTGCTGTGTTTTATCACTTTGTGTTGCTCGCAGGTCCTGGTATACCTGCGGTCACTGAAAAAGAAGTATTTGATATGGCTAGAAAAACCTACTCTGGGCCATTGGTGATTGGTGAAGATTTAATGACGTTTCAGATTGAAAAGGATCAAGTTATTCAAAAATAATTTAAATAAGGTTGCCAATTTAAGATTTTTAAATTATCTTCAACGCACGCCAATCATCATGGAGATCGACATGCTAGTTAGACTTCTTTATGTAAGCAGCGAAATAGATAATAAAACTGCCAACTTAGCAGAGATAAGCTTAAATCGTTTTAGAGAAAGCAATACACAAAACGAATTGTAGGAATGCCAATCTAAAGACTTCATTACAGGTGCTGCCCCGATGAAATGGAAAATGTCCGATCGTTCCTTGTTTGCAACCCTGTTGCGATCGCCTTGGTGGATGAGTTTTGTACTAGTGGGTGCCATTTCTCTGGCTTCGTCAGCCCTTTTGCCTAATGAGTACAAGCTTATGGGCACCGAGGCTACACCGTAACAGCATTGACCAATAGCACGGGTGACTTCATATTGACGCGCCAAGAGCAAACCACACTGGTATGCGCCAAACGCTGGAAGGCATCGGCCATTTAGCCATGCGCACGTCGGTCAACTATTCAAAGTCATGCTCGTTTAAACGTCACGACATGGTCTACCTCGGCGCGAATACCAATCCACTCGCCAAGTTTGTGGTCGTGGTGACTTGGCACATGAGCCATCACCAACTCGCCTGTTTTCAAGCGCAAGGTGTACAAAAATTCTGAGCCACGAAATGATTTTCGAATGATTTCTGCTTTTACGGGTGCGTCGTCGTCATGCACGATGTCATCGGCACGCAGCAATACATCACACTCACCTTCAGAAAAGCCCAAAGGCCACACGGGGTCTGCTACATCCATCAAGTCGCCCATTGCCGTGTTCGCCACAATTTGATTGTTTTCTTTGCGCAAGGTTGCTGGGGTGAAGACTCCATGCCCAATGAACTCAGCCACAAAACGTGTGGCTGGTCGGTGATAAAGCGTGTAGGCATCGTCCCACTGGTGTAGCCGGCCTTCAGACATGACACCGATCACGTCGCCAATTGCAAAGGCTTCCATCTGGTCGTGTGTCACAAACAGCGCGGTAGTTTGTGCTTCTTTCAATATGCTGCGCACTTCTAAAGCCAAACGCTCTCGTAATTCCACATCAAGGTTAGAGAATGGCTCATCTAATAACAACAGTTGTGGCTTTGGTGCCAAGGCGCGGGCCAATGCTACGCGCTGCTGCTGACCTCCTGACAGTTCATGCGGGTAGCGCTGTGAGCTCGTGGACAAGCCTACCAACGCCAAGACCTCTCGCACACGTGCTTCCCGCTGGACAGGCGGCTGCTTGTTCAAACCAAAACTCACGTTGTCATGCACAGTCAAATGCGGAAAGAGAGCGAAGTCTTGAAAGACCATACCGATTTGGCGTGCCTCAGGTGCCACATGTTCGTTCGCACTACTCACCACCGATTGGGCTAAACGAATTTCACCGGCGCTCGCTTGCTCGAGGCCGGCCACCGCACGCAGCAGTGAAGTTTTGCCGCAGCCAGATGAGCCAATTAGCACACCCATTTCGCCTGCGTGCAACCCAAGGCTCACTCGGTCTACCGATGGGTTGGTCCGCTTTGGATAACTCACGCAGAGTTGATCGACATCTAAGAACATAAGGTCATTGTAAAGAGGGATGTTTCAAGTATGGCTATTTACGGCTACCTACAATGCCGCATGCTTTTGAGCTTTCGTTTATTTTTACGCAGTGTGTTGGTAGTACTAACTTTATTGTTGGCGCTGCCGGTGTTGACCGTTCTGTTTTCGTGGTTGCAGTGGAACGCAGTATCTAACAATATATTGCTTGAAATGGCCTACACAGTTTTGCCTGACTATATCGGCACGTCACTTTTGCTATGCGTCTTGGTAAGCGTCGGCGTAGTGAGTATAGGAACTGCAACTGCAGTGGCAGTGACGCTGTTCGAATTTCCGATGCGCCGTAGTTTAGAGTGGGCTTTGCTCTTGCCCCTGGCCATGCCCGCTTATGTAGTGGCCTATGCCTATACCGACTATTTGCAATTCAGCGGACCCCTACAAACTACCATCCGTGAAGCGTTTAGCCTAGATGGCCGGGTGTTTCCGGAAGTACGCAATGTCTGGGGAGCGGCCTGCATTTTTTCACTCGCGCTCTATCCCTATGTTTACCTACTGGCGCGCACAGCGCTTTCAGAGCGTGCCACGCAATTGATGGAGGCTGCTCGGTTGCTAGGTGCACCAATGTCGCGCCGCATACTTCGCGTGGCGTTGCCGATGGCACGTCCTGCGATTGCGGCGGGCACGGCCTTGGCCTTGATGGAAACGCTGGCTGATTTTGGAGTGTCAAGCTACTTTGGCATTCAGACATTCACGGCAGGCATTTACAAAGCTTGGTTGGTCATGGAAAACCGAATTGCTGCAGCGCAACTTGCCACCTTGCTGCTGGTCGTGATCGTGGTCTTGCTAGCAGCTGAGAAAAGAGCGCAATCGCGTTTGCGTTTTTACAGCGCACGTGTTGACCGTCTAAGCGGTGAAGCACAACCCTTTCAGTTGAGAGGTTTGTCCGCCGCGTTTGTGTTGACCTTATGTGTTCTTCCAGTGTTATGCGGTTTTGTGCTGCCTGTTTTGTTTATGTTTCGCGCATTGCTGCAAGGCGATGGCTTGGTGAGCTTACCCTGGGACCGCTTTACCCAATGGTCGCTCACCAGTTTGTCGCTGGGGGGCATGACGGCGCTGTTGGCTGTGGGTGCTGCTCTATTGTTGGCGGCACAAGCCCGCTTGCATCCCAACTGGCTGACGCGCCAAGTCATGGGCGTGGTGAGCTTGGGCTATGCAGTGCCGGGTGCGGTGATTGTGGTGGGCTTGCTCTTGCCCGTCGGATGGTTACAAGACACTTGGCCACAGACGGGTGTGGGCTTTTGGCTAACAGCCACGGTGCTGGGATTGTTGTGGGCTTACTTAGTGCGCTTTGTGGCCGTGGCTTTTCAATCGGTGCAAAGTGGCTATGCGCGTGTGCCGGCCTCGCTAGACGACAGCGCGCGAATGCTAGGAACCTCTGGTTTTTCGCTGATATATCGCGTGCACTGGCCTTTGCTCAAAAAACCATTGGCTGCGGCCACACTGCTGGTGCTGATCGATGTCATGAAAGAGTTGCCCGCAACCTTAGTATTACGCCCCTTCAACACCGACACCCTGGCCGTGATGGCCTACCAATTAGCGCGCGATGAGCGCTTGGGCGAAGCCGCTTTGCCCTCGCTTGCCCTTGTGATGGTGGGCTTGCTGCCCGTTATTTTGCTGAGCCGCACGCTGCGTCGCAACTAAGCCTCAACCATGCTGTCCTTGGGCCACAGCTGAGCCAAAGGGACAACACCTACGACACCAAAAGTAGCATTTGATCCGAGTCAAATGATAATGATTCCCATTTGTGTATACTGCATTCAAGCTTTTTAACTTGGAACTGGTTCATGCGTCGCATCCCGACAGTTTTGTCATTGGCAATTTCTGCTATCACCGCTTGCTTGTTCAGCACGTCGGTCTTGGCCGTTGAACAGGTCATCAACCTGTATTCAGCGCGGCACTATCCGACCGACGAAGCGCTCTACAGCGACTTCACTAAAGTCTCAGGCATCAAAATTAACCGCGTCGATTCAGACGACGCTGGCATCATCGCTCGCTTGAAGGCCGAGGGCAGCGCATCTCCTGCCGACGTCATTTTGTTGGTCGATGCGGCCCGCTTGTGGCGCGGCGAAGTGGACGGCCTTTTCTTACCCGTCAAATCAAAAACCCTAAAAGCAGCAATTCCCGGTCAACTGCGCTCGAAGCCTACTGACGAAGGAACTGCATGGTTTGGTCTGTCGACCCGCGCTCGCGTGGTGGTATTTGACAAACTCAAAGTCAACAAAGCCGACGTGGACACCTACGAAGAATTGGCAGATCCTAAGAACAAAGGACAACTTTGCATTCGCTCTGGCTCGCACCCCTATAACCTGAGCTTGTTTGGCGCGATGATCGAGCACCTTGGCGCTGAAAAGACAGAGGCGTGGCTCAAAGGCTTGGTCGACAACATGGCGCGCACACCCAAGGGAGGTGACACCGACCAAATAAAGGCCGTGGCCAGCGGCGAGTGTGGCATTGCTGTGACCAACACCTACTACTTGGCGCGCCTGATGCGCTCCACCAACCCCGCCGACAAAGCAATAGTCGAACGCGTGGGCGTGGTTTTCCCTAACCAACAAAGCTGGGGCACACATGTAAACGTAGCTGGTGGTGCGATAGCGCGCCACACCAAGAACCAAGTCAACGCGGTTAAGTTTTTGGAATACCTTGTCAGCTCCGAAGCACAAAACCACTTTGCAAACGGCAACAACGAGTGGCCCGTGGTCAAAGGCTTGAAGTTGGACAACCCCGCCCTAAATGGCATGACCGGCGGTAGCTTCAAAAGCGAGTTGGTGCCCATCAGCGCAGTTGGCATGAACCAAGTCAAGGTACAACAAATGTTGGACCGCGTGGGTTTTAAGTAAAAGCAAAACACACCATTCCCCTTCCCTATCTCACAAGCTGTCAAAATTCAGGAGTGAAAGTGTGAATTCAATCTACGACATAGACTCCCTACAAACCAGAGATGCCAAGGCCGTTATCCATGGTCTGACGGATCTATCTTTGCATGCCAAGCGTGGAGCCAGCGTGATTCAGTCAGGCAAAGGCGTGTGGGTCCGCGATATTGAGGGACGCGAATATTTAGAAGCCATGTCTGGCTTGTGGTGTATCGCTCTGGGGTACGGAAATGAACGGCTCGCCAATGTCGCCCATAAGCAAATGTTGGAGTTGGCTTATTACCCTTTGACGAACCACAAGAGTCATCCGCCAGTCATCGCATTAGCAGAAAAGCTTTTATCTATGGCTCCTGCACCAATGTCCAGAATTTGGTTTGCAAGCACTGGGTCTGAGGCTAATGACTGCGCCGCACGTCTCAGTTGGTATTTTTGGAACGCAGTAGGACAGCCAGAAAAAAAGAAATTCATCTCTCACAAACTCGCTTATCACGGTAACACTATTGCTGCTGCGAGCTTATCGGGAGTTAGCTACGCGCATAACAAATTCAATCTACCGCTGCCGGGTTTTATGCACGTGACAACACCGCACTTCACCCGCAATGGCATGGAGGGTGAAACAGAAGAAGCCTTTAGCGATCGGCTAATTGCCGACATCGAACGGCTCATCCATGAAGAAGGCGCCCACACCATAGCGGCGTTTTTTGTTGAGCCTGTCATGGCTGCGGGGGGTATTGTGGTTCCACCTGCTCGATATTACGAGCAACTGCAATTACTTTTAAAGAAGCACGACATCTTGTTGGTTTGTGACGAAGTCGTCACAGCATTTGGACGAACCGGCGAAATGTTTGGCTCGACAACCATGAAGCTTCAACCAGATCTTTTGATCTGTGCAAAGGCCATATCCAGCGCCTATATTCCAATCTCGGCACTCATGATCGGTCCGCGTGTTTACGAAGCAATTGAACGTCAAAGCGGTGAGCTAGGAATGTTTGGCTTGACGATGACTTATTCGGGACATCCCGTAGCTTCGGCAGTAGCCTTAGAAACTCTAAAAATCTACGAAGAACTAAATATTGTTGAACATGTTAGGCAGGTAGGCCCAAGCCTTCTAAATGGGCTAAAGCAACTGCAGGGTCACCCTTTGGTCAAAGAAATTCGAGGTATTGGACTTTTAGCGGGTGCAGAACTCCTTCCAAAATATGGTCCAGAATGCGCTCGTATTGCAGAGTCAGAAGGATTGATCGTGCGGGCTATTGGCGACACCATTGCCTTTTGCCCGCCGCTGATAATTTCTGAGGCCGAAGTGCAAGAGCTTTTGTTGCGATTCCGTAAGACTCTTGACCGTCTCAATTCCTTTGAATTGGATAGTTAATGCTTCAGTCGTCCAACTTGTTAACGCTACTTGATCAAACCCCTTCTTTAAAAATATATTTGTATCAAACTTTTTGAAGATCTGGTAAAAAAATGAGTTTGTTAGCTCGATTTTTCATGATAATTCTGGCAACCTTAGTGCTTTTTTTCGCCTTGGTCTTAATCAGTGTGTTTTTATTGGCATCCTCAATACGTTGGTTAATTACTGGCAAAAAACCAACCTTGGTTTTATTTGCTCAGGCTTATCACCGCTGGAAAAACATGGCTAAGGGAACTGCTAATGTCCCCAAAAGTGATGGCGACATAATCGATGCTGAAGTAAAAGAAATCTCAAAAGATAATCGACTGCGTTAGAAGTAACTTTGACAGGGTTGCCCCAAGCATGAGGGTATCAATTTAGAGTCATGTCATCTGTGCAAAAGTCACACAAGCTTTCCTAGACTTTTCACTTCAACAGGGCAATGACCTTATCACCCCACGGCCAGAATATCGATTCAAGGGTTTAAAAGCCGGTGATCGTTGGTGTCTGTGTGCATTGAGATGGAAGCAATCTTATGATGCGGGTGTTGCACCGAAAGTTGTTCTTGAGAGTACGAATATCCGTGCGCTTGAATATGTAACGATTGAGCAACTTAGCAACCCATTAAATCTACAACAAAATTTAAAGGCAATTAGCTTCGAGAAAAGCCCTTCGTCAGCCTAATAAAAGTAAATCAGCTAAATTTGACTCTTTGCAACTAGGATTCAATTTTTGATGTCCCACACAAAATCATTAGAAAAAATCACACAACTATCTGCTGGCGACATCTCCGCTGTTATACAAATGGCGTGGGAAGATAGAACAACGTTTGAAACGATTCAAGAACGCATCGGAGTTAGCGAATCCGATGTCATCAAAATCATGCGTGCAGAACTCAAACCTGATTCATTTAAGCTTTGGCGCAAGAGAATGAAAGGAAGAGCGACCAAACATCGTGCGCTGCGTTCATCTGAAATGAAATTTTCTGACTACGCCATTGCCGACCATCGACGCGCTAATTGTTAAACCTATAACGAACTAAAGATTGGAATTCAAATGGATAGTGATCCAAGATGTTGCGGTACTGGCACTTGCATTATCAATGCCGAAGGCGTTTGTTGGTGCGGCCAAGTATGGGATGGTGAAAAAATGTGTATGCCAATGCTCAAGAATGAGAGCATGAAATTAGAAGATACCTTAGACCCAGAACTTACAAAAAAAGAATGAGACATTGCTTACAAAGCTTAAAAACTCTTAATGAAGAAGAAAGCTCCAGTAGCGTTACTCTTAGCTCTTAAAAGTCAAATTTGTTTAATGAAATAAAAAACTGTATCAAGCCGCTAGTATTTGAAGCCATAGGTAAAGGGCTTCAAAATATTACTGGAGCGACTTCTTCGCTAGACGCCTTCACTCAGCCGCAAGGCGATCCTGGCTTATTTGGACCAAGCTCGGTTGTTTGGAAAGTTCACGCAGATTTTTCAGCCATGATGGTCGGAGGCTTGTCTTCACTAATGATTCAGGCCTTGCACCCTCGAGCTTTGGCTGCTGTTTGGGATCACTCAAATTTTCGACACCAGTTAAAGGCTAGGCTGGGTCGAACAGCATTGTTCGTAGCGACTACAACTTATGGCGGCTTAGATCTTGCCATGCAGAGTATTGATCGCGTTAACTCTATTCATGAAAAAATTCAAGGGTTTGACTTGAATGGCCAAGCATATCGCGCAAATGATCCTGATCTCATTCGCTGGGTTCATCTAATAGAAACAAGTTCTTTTCTAAATGCCTATCAATACTTGGCACTCCGATCACTATCTAGTTTTGACTGCGACCGTTATGTAGTAGAGATGAATAAGGTTGGATATTTGCTAGGTGCGAAAGACTTACCAAGTACTTTTAGAGATGTACAGCAAGCAATCATGGAATACGACTCTACGTTAATCTTTGACCAACGAACACGCGAAACTCTCCATTCCATTGAGTCATATTCTGTTGATTTTTCTCAGAAACCGTTCTTCTCCTTGGTTTTAGATTCATCCTTCGATATCGTTCCAAAATGGCTATTGCTAAAGTTACAAAAGAAACCAGACTTACAAATACGCATGAACGCTCGTAGACTAGCCTTGCAAATAGCTTCACAACCAATTCAGTGGATGCTTAATGAGCAGGGTGTATCCGCGATCTCTAGAACCCGCGTCAATTCTTAAAGTTCGAGCCCCGCGTGTAGATCCGAGCTTTCGCCATAACTAGTTCGAGCCCCGCACATGGCTTTCTGTTAACCAGAGGCTCCATGGTCAAAACTTAGGCCAATGTTTAGGTAAATTTTCGCCAGTTATTACACGTCTTATTTCACGGTAGCTGGTCTGCGTGAAATCGAAAGACACGTTCCTATAGCTTAACGAATTTCAAGGTCATTCGATCGCTTTCGCCAATTGCCTCGTACTTAGGCTTATCCACACTTTTATTTGCAAAGCCCGGGGGCAAAGCCCATACGCCACCGACATGATTCGCCGTGTCTAATGGATTAGCATTTATTTCAGAAGTTGCAAGCAGCTTAAAACCAGCTTCTGTAGCAATTTTTACAACATATGACTGATGAACATACCCAGAACTACCCGTGGCATCTTGTATGCGATCTATTGGCAATCTATGTTCTACAACACCAAAGACACCGCCTTTTTTCAAGCTTCGAAAAACACTATCAAAAACTGCTCTAACACCCACATCTCCATCAGACATCCAATTATGTATATTTCTAAAAGTCAGAACTAAATCTACGCTGTCGGGTGCGGCGTAGTTCAACTTAGAAACTGGAGCAAATACGCCTACAGAGACCTTATCAAAAAGGTGTGGGCTAGATTTGAGTTTTGTATTAATTCGCTCAAAGTATTTAACTGCCTCGGGTTTAGTAGATTGCGGATCATCTGCGCCCAAAATTAATTTACCTTTGTCCCGCAAATAAGGGGCTAGTATTTCCGTATACCAACCAGCCCCAGGACTGAGTTCAACAACCGTACTGTTAGGCTGTATTCCAAAAAAAGTTAAAGTTTCATATGGGTGACGCCATTTATCCCTTACAACGTAATCAGGCGTTCTATTTGAACTGGCAATGACTGTCCTTAGCGCATCATCAGCGTATGCGCATAGCCCTAAGTTAAGGCTGATGAAAATAGAAGTAATTAAAGTTTTGATCATGGTTTCAAAGCAGTATACAAACTACAAACCAATCGCACAACATATGCCACGGTGTTCAATTCCCAGGCAGATTACGAATCCACTTTAATCGCTCCACGGCGAACCTGGTCACGTTCTAATGATTCAAACAGCGCTTTGAAATTTCCTTCGCCAAAACCTTCATCATTTTTTCTTTGAATGAACTCAAAGAAAACAGGTCCTAGCAATGTTTGTGAAAATATTTGTAATAACAAACGTTTTTCACCATTGGCCGTTGAACCATCTAACAAAATACCTCGCGCCTGAAGTTCATTCACAGGTTCGCCATGTCCTGGCATACGGTCATTCAGCATCTCGTAATAAATGTCATTGGGCGCTGTCATTAATGGAATTCCAGCCAGTTGAAGCGCATCCACACTAGCCAGGATGTCGTCGCAACTTAAGGCGATGTGCTGAATACCCTCTCCATTGAATTGCATTAGGTACTCTTCAATTTGCCCGCCCGTTTTGCCAGACTCCTCATTTAGCGGAATACGAATCAAACCATCGGGTGCAGTCATCGCACGACTAGTTAAGCCGGTGTATTCGCCCTTGATATCAAAGTAACGTATTTCCCGAAAATTAAAAATCTTCTCGTAAAAGCCACCCCAAAAAGCCATGCGTCCTTTGTAAACGTTATGGGTTAAGTGATCAATCATTTTGAATCCATGACCCTTAGGGTGCCGCTCTAGTCCGTCAATGAATTCAAAATCAATGTCGTAGATGCTTTTGCCATCTTCAAAACGGTCAATTAAATACAGTGGAGCACCACCAATACCTTTGATAGCAGGTAGGCGTAATTCCATAGGCCCTGTTGGCACTTCGATAGGTTGCGCACCCATCTCAATTGCACGGGCATACGCCTTGTGAGAGTCTTTGACCCGAAATGCCAGAGCGCAAGCACATGGACCATGTTCCGCAGCAAAGTACCCCGCCAAACTTTTAGGCTCGCGGTTAACAATGAAATTGATGTCACCTTGGCGGTAAAGCACCACATCTTTAGATCGATGACGGGCGACTAAAGTGAAGCCCATTTTTTCAAACAACGGTTCGATCACACCACCTTCAGGCGAAGCGAACTCTACAAACTCAAAGCCACACAACCCCATCGGGTTTTCAAATAAATCGGTCATAAAAGCACCTTGCCTCTTTGAAGTTCTAGAGCGCCATTCTGTCACCGGGGATTCAAACTATCTTTTGCAAATTGTGGCTCCCAATTTGCAAGTGCTTTCTGAATCAGTTTTTTTCGAGCATCTCTTCTATCTGCCCAAGGCGCTCTTTGCCAAAGAACATCTCCTCGCCGATGAAGAACGTCGGAATACCGAAAACGCCGCGTTCGACGGCCTTTTCGGTGCTGTCGATCACAGCCTGTTTGATAGCTGGGTCCTGCGCTTTTGCAGCTAGAGATTGAGCATCAAAACCGGCCTTGGTTAGCACCCTTGCAACCGAATCAACATCACTGACGTCCAACTCCTCTTCCCAGATCGCGGGCATCAACGCTTCGATGAATTTGATCTGATCATCGCCTTCCAGCGATATCAGCATCCTCAACAGGTTGATCGAATTGAACGGGAATTTTGGGTGCATCTTGAATCGGTTTAAGCCGTGTTTCGCAATGAAGCGTCGCATCTCCAAGTTGGCGTAAGCATTCTTACCTTTCACGTCGGCATCGCGGATGAAGGGTGGCGCATTGCCTGTCAACTTATGCATCCCGCCGAGAAATGCGGGGGTAATTTGGATCTGAGCGCCTTGCCGCCCAGCAAGCTCGCGCAGCGGCTGCCAAACCAGATAGGCGTTGGGGCTTACAAAATCAAAGATCAGTTCAATTGTTTTGGTCATAACGACACTCCAGTTATACGCATATCAATTTCCGTTCAATGGCTTACCTAATTACGCTTGCTCACTTCAAGTCGGAATTACTGGCATGGTTCCACCAAGCTAGGTCGGAATGGGCGCGCAGGTCCAACTCGAAGGTCCAAGCTGAACGATGTTGGTGTGCAATGTAGTAGTAGGTGTTGGCCACCTCGGCTGGTAACAGCAGTCCATCGTTTTCCAGGCCCTTCTTTTCGCGCAGCGCCTGAAAGCGCTCGGGGCCGAGCATCCTGCCCAGGGTATCGGGCGCGTCCACCGATCCGTCTATGACGATGTGCGCCACATGAATGCCTTTGCTTGCAAACTGTGCATTCAATGACTGGCTTAGCATGCGCCGCCCGCCCATCGCGGACGCGTGTGAGTGTTGCCCTGCGTTGCCACGCACCGCAGCTGTAGCGGACGTGACCAATAGCGTGCCCTTGCCTCTTTGCTCCATGTACGGAAACAGTACCTGCGCTAATCGGAACAGTCCGAAGGTGGCTATCCGCCAGCCCATCTCAAACTGTTTAAGCGTAGTACCGGCAAGACCTCTGTCACCAATTTGTGCGCCAAGGTTGAATACCGCTACCGCAATGGGCCCCACATGGGTTTCAATGTGGGTGACCAGTTGTTCGATGCTGCCTTCCTCCACGGCATTGAGCATGAAGCCGCTGGCAGATCCGCCCTCAGCTTGTATCTCGGCCACCAGCTTGTCTAGCCCGGCTTTGTCGCTGCGACGCGCAAGGCAGGCGTGGTAGCCCTCGCGGGCAAAGCGCTTGGCAACATTGCCGCCAATGCCAGCACCGGCACCAAGGATGAGGCATACGGGTTTATTCATCGAATTCAATGTGATGGTGGGCTGGCGTCCATTGAAAGACACCTTTTAACCCATATAAATAGGGGATTTCTTAAACAAAAATGTTGAATCGTTCCCCCATTTGTTCCCCTATTTTTCTTTAGCTACCCTCATAAACCAATACTATTTTAATCATCTAAACCGGTTTAAATGGGGGGGGGGGAGGGGTATCATGGCTTTGACGAAAATTGAGGCTACCTCACTCCCACACCTAAAGGATTTTGGGATTTAAAGGGGCTTGTTTGCCTTTAGAAGGCGAGCAAGAGTAGTGTCAAGGTGATTCGCTAGCCTGAGAAGTACGTCTAGACTTGGGTTGGTTTTAGCCCTTTCTATTTTACTAACGACTGTCCTGTCAACACCAGCGTCTAAAGCCAGACGCTCTTGAGCCAGCCCTTTTTCGGCTCTTATTGCTTTCAAGTTCATTGCTAGGTCTAGCCTGACCTCTTCAAGTGTTTTTTTGTTCATGGCCTTCGTCTAAAGCCATGAGTCTCACGAAGAACCGCTCAAAGAGCCACGGCTTGACAGGCCACGGTTCAAAACAACAATAAACATAGTTATCTAAGGAATAAGAAATGCAAAGAAGCGCCCTATTAATGTTGTTAACCTTTGCATGCTCTTTTGATACCGATTGTGAAGTGGGAAGTAAGTGCTTAAAACAAAAAGGGCAAATTGAAGTTCGCGGTACAAGCACAAGAGATTGCGAAAGCCATCTGTTTTTGACCCATTGCCAGCCGTAGCCAGAATTAGTGCCTCATTGGCAGAGATGCGATTATTGTGATAGTTTATTTTATAAAACTGCTAAAGTTATTTCGAATTGTGTCGAAATAAGAATTCTGTAAAGGTTTTCGCTGAGGCGTAATATATTAAAAATGCTACAAAAATCCCAACAACCTCTTATTGGTAGGGCGCTATTGTTCGCTGTACTGTTCCTTGCCTTAATGTTTGGGCTTGGTTCGGTGTCGGCACAAAAAAAAGATGAATCATCTCCCAAAAGTGATGATCCAATAATTTGTAATGTGGCAGACCTTAAACTACTAGCCTTATCAATAAATAGCGAGCAAGAAAGAGAGAAATCTGTAAGCGAATGGTTAACGAAATTTGGGAAAATCTGCTCTACTGATCAACTCATTTATATAAGAGGTAATTTTCCAGGATGGCTTGGAAGTGCTAACTCCCCTAGCCTAAATCGAAAAGTTGAAGCAATTGTTGGGGGGAAAAGTTCCTCTCAAAAAAATTATGAAACTGATATCGGTGGTCTAGACAAGTCGCAGGGAAATAACCTTCCAGGTAATTATTCAACCGAGAAAATATCAAACCGACGATAACTTTATTATTTGGCACATAAAATTTTGTGAATCGTGGAAGATAAAGTTTCGGGCGGAACTGCATTCCACTCTTTTTCGTCTTTTCGTCCTTGGTTGATAATTCTGCCTCCCGCCATAGGCTCTGAGTGGTTGCTGACAGAAAGATACCTAAAAAGATCTTCCTTACAGTCATGTTCCACCATCATTCGGATAGACATTTCACCTGTAATCTCTCTATTTTTTAGATCGGTCAGTCTCCAAACTTTTCTAGTGTTACCGTCTTTTTTTATAGTACTCTTATCAATGTAATTAATCAGATTATTATTTTCGGTTATTTTTTCCCATTCGGCATGAGCAGGTGTTAATGAAACAATTAAGAATATGGATAAAAAAGAATCGCGAAATATCGAAGTACACATGAGGATACCTACTTATTAAGGGGGGGTTAATTCAAAACTTATCAAGATTGATAAATTATGAAGTTTTACTGCGACTTATCTTAATTTATTTTCCAACTTAGTCTTCACGCTATCGGCTTTCATTATAAAAGCGGTCAAGTCCATGGAGCATCTGTAGCCGATATTGTGAAGTTCTCGATACAGGCAGAGTAAGTTACGAAAGCCTTCAGTTTTAGAGCCATCTCCAGCCGTTGCCAGAATCAACGCCTCTTTGGCCGAGATGCGCCTATTGAAGTTCTGAGCCTCCATCCTCTCAGCCTGCTAACTTGATGGGTATCAAGCCCCAAAGGGCTAAATTGATAATTGAGTTTTTAATCCGACGACGTGCGTTTGAAAGTAGATGCATTGTTTTTCCTTTTGAGAAAAACCGAAGTACGAAGGCAATGCCCAATAGGCTTAAAATATCATCGCTTTGAGACAAAATTTAGACCGAGGTTTAGCGTTGCCTGCTACCTCGGTTTTATTTTTGAGTTAACGAGTTAAATAGATTGTTTCGCTTGGCGTGTAGGCTCTGAACCAACTCGCGAATCTGGTCGTCTGTCTGACCTGCAATCCGGGCGGCATTGATGGCCAAGATTTCGGCATCAGGCCATCCAACCGAACGACCATTGATGTTCACAGGCTTGGGCCAAAGCCCTTTTTTAATAAGTTGGTAAATGCTGGCCGTCGAACGGTAACCCGTTGCTGCCTTGCAGGTTTCTAAGCGCCATATGTTCATGGAATTCCCTATCAGCCAGTAGCTTTTGTTGTGATGAGGAATTACAAAATATCCGTACCAATCCTGCAAGTTAACTTTGTAGCCGATACCTGCTATCGGCGGTAAATGCATTATGTTTTTGTTTTTTTCGGCAACCTGCCAGCGGTTTTTTTCTCGATGGTGCTCATGGAAATACCACTTTCCTTCAATTCCATCTTTACGACTTTTGGCGTTTTATCACCGCGGTTTGCAATTGCATCATCGATTATTTTTCTGTTATTTGCGCCCTTACTTTTGCCGCCTTTAGCGCCTATTTCTTTTCTATGTTGCTCCAACCCCAAGATAACCAAAACCGCCAAGGCCTCGGGGCTGGGTGGATGGGCTTGTAAATACTTTTTCCAATCGCTCATATTGCTGGATTGTTCAAAAGCCATGTGAAGGTTTTCGGCCTCATAGTTAGCGGCTAATCTGTTGCGCTCAGGGTCTTGCTGGGTAAACAACCCATTCACTTTGGAGCACTCAAGCAAAGCCCAATGTTCGAGCGTTGTCTTTTTTCTAAGCCCATCTTTGAGAAACGTTGTTTGCTCAGGAAAGCCGAAATCAAAAAACTCTTTTGATTTAGACATGGTTCAAGCCCTCTTAAACTCGACAACATCACCACCAGCGGCCAGCTTGTCCAAGTAATCGGCCCACTGCTGCACCATTTCAAAACGTTGCTTGAGGTACTGGGTACGGTTGTAACTACGACCCAGCCTGTCTCTCGCGCCATGGGCTAGGTTGGCTTCAATCATCAAAGGGTCTAGACCCAACTCATCAACAAGCATCGTTCTCGCCACTGCACGAAAAGCATGGGGTTTTTGCTCTTCACCAAAGCCAATCGCATAAAGGGCGCTTCTAACCGTGTTGTCGCTAATAGGACGATCATGGCTGCGCTCGCTAGGAAACACATAGCGGCCATGCCCTGTAACGAGCTGAAGGCCTCTAAGTAGCGCTATAGCCTGAGTGGGCAGAGGAACAACATGGGACTCGCCGTCGGCCTTCTCTTGAACGGTGCGTTTCATTTTTGAGCTTGGAATAGTCCATATTGCGGCCTCTAGGTCTAGCTCTGTCCACTCCATCATTCGCAGGTTGCCCGGACGCTGATACAGCATGGGCGTCAATTGCAGGGCAACCCTCACCACCACCCCGCCTTTGTAGTGCTTGATGGCTAGCATCATCTCGCCCACTCGTTTGGGGTCTAGGATGGCCGCAAAGCTCTTTGAGTGATAAGGCTTTAGCCGTGCCTTGAGGCCCTCGGTGACGTTGCGTTGTTCGGCTTGGGCAGTAGGCAGCCAGTAGTCCCAAACTTGCCGAGCAATGTCTAGCACTCGATGGGCTGTCTCGATAGCTCCGCGCTCCTCAATCTTTTGCAAAGCTGACAGTAACTCCATGGCGTGTATTTGGGACATAGGGCGCTTGCCTATCCAAGGAAATAAATCACGCTCCAAGCGACGAATAACGGTCTTGGCGTGAACCTCTGACCAGTTGGTTATTTGCTTGGAGTGCCAATCACGCGCAACGGCCTCGAACGTGTCGTCTGCCAGGAAGGTTGATTGAAGTTTGGCCACTTGTCTGGCATGAATGGGGTCGACACCCTTGCGCTTGAGTGCCTTAGCCTCTGCTTGCTTTGCTCTGGCATCTGCCAGCCTCACATCGGGATAGCTTCCCAGCGCCAGCCGCATCTCTTTTCCGTCCTTGCGGTACTTCAGGAACCAGCGCTTTGAACCAGCAGGGCTTACCTCAAGGTACAGGCCACCCGCATCGGGGAACCTCGCTCGGGCTTTGTCAGGTGGGCAGGTGGCAGCTTTACAGGCGGCATCTGTCTTACAGTTCTTTTTGATCAACATATGGGGAAATTCTTGGGGGAACAAAACCACCCCGTTTTTATTTTGGGGGAACACATACCCCGAATGTTCCCCCGTTTTGGTTTGGCTGTCAATATATTTTGTTGTTACTCCTTAGACAGATAAAGCGAGATTTACCAATAGAAAAAGCCGCTAGATGGTTAAACCTAGCGGCCTTTAAACAGTGTGATGGTGGAGCTGGCGGGATTTGAACCCGCGTCCATCAGCCTTTTTCGTACAGTTCTACATGTGTAGTCGTCTGATTTGAGTCTCGTCGAATACATCGCGCAGCGACACGCTATGTATGCAACCAGCATCCTTATTTCTCACACAACATCAAGGTGCCCGATGTCATGCCAGCCAATATGAGTTACCTTGTAGCTAGGACTTGTGGGGCTTTAACACCCCCTTCACCCTAACCCAGCCTATCGGCCAACTGTTACAAGGCTCACCGGATTAAGCGGCGAGTGCGAAACGTTCGTCGTTTGCAGTTAGTTTTTTTTCTGCTGTTTTACGAGGTAACAGAACCTCGACATGCCCTGCCACGCGTCCGAACCGATGTCGAAACCAGTGCAGCCCCAAGATTCCTATTTTAGGCCTTTGCAAGCAATTGCAATAGCTCTTTCGGTGAATGGATGTGGAAATCTGCACCCCATAGGGTGAAATCGTTCTTTTCACCCAAATAACCGTAAGTCGCAGCGACGGTTTTCATGCCTGCAGCACGACCTGCGACGATGTCGCGCTCATCGTCACCCACATACAAACAGACTTCAGGCGGTAAACCCAATCTGCGGGCCGCTTCAAACATGGGCGCTGGATGCGGCTTGGCATGCGGCGTAGTGTCGCCACTGACGATAGCGCCAGCACTTTTGAATAAGGACATGGCTTGGGTCATCGGGTCTGTAAAACGCGAACTTTTATTAGTGACTACGCCCCAACTCCAAGCGCGCGATTCGATGCCGCGGATTACATCTTCAACGCCTTCAAACAATTTACTTTTGACGGCAAGCGCGTTTTGGTAGTTGTTAAAAAACTCGTCGCGCATGGCGATGAACTCAGGATGCTCTGGCGTCATATCAAATGCAATTTGCAACATGCCGCGTGCACCTGCGCCAGCCAATGGGCGATAGACCTCTAACGGCCATGAAGGTAAGCCACGCAAGACGCGCATTTTGTCAACGGCTGCGCCGAGGTCTGGGGCGCTATCGACCAAGGTGCCATCTAGGTCAAACAAAACGGCGCGGATATGTTGAAGCATGCGATCTACTGGGAGAAGTTATTTAATGAATATAGGGTGCTAAACGAATGAAGCAGCCATCAAACTGGACGCTGCGTTGCCACCAAATAATTGACGCTGGTGTCTTGGCTCATCCAATAGCGGCGTGTCAGCGGGTTGTATTGCATGCCGCGGGTTTGCTTCCATTCCAACCCAGATTCGCGGCAGTCACGCGCGAGTTCACTGGGACGGATAAATTTGGCGTACTCGTGCGTTCCACGCGGCAATAAATTCAGCACATATTCAGCACCAACGATGGCAAATAAAAATGATTTGGCGTTGCGGTTCAAGGTTGAGAGAAACACCCAGCCACCGGGCTTGACCAATGTTGCGCAAGCACGCACGATGGAAGATGGGTCTGGCACATGTTCTAGCATTTCCATGCAGGTAACAACATCAAAACTTGCGGGTCGCTCAGCGGCTAAGGCTTCGGCACTGATTTCTTGGTAGCGCACATTGGGTGTTTGGGCTTCTAGGGCGTGGAGTTGGGCGACTTTAAGAGACCTAGTTGCCAAATCGGCCCCCAAAGCGTTGGCACCATTTCTAGCCATTGCATCGGTCAATATGCCGCCGCCGCAACCAATGTCAACGACTTCTTTGCCTTGCAATGGCACCAAGCTTTGGATCCAGTCCAAACGCAGCGGGTTGATTTGGTGAAGGGGGCGAAACTCGCTCTCTGGGTCCCACCATCTGTGGGCGAGTTCTGAAAATTTTGCCAACTCGGCGGGGTCTACGTTGTCTTGTGTGGTTTGCATGCAATTGATTGTCGCTTGAATAACAAAAAACCCCGCCGAGGCGGGGTTTGGTGAATCAATCTACGAGAGATTAGTTAGCGCGAGTACCCACAACTTCGATCTCAACGCGGCGGTTCTTACCACGGCCTTCGTTGGTCTTGTTGTCAGCAACTGGCTGCTTCTCGCCTTTGCCTTCTGTGTAGATGCGGTTTTTCTCGATGCCTTTAGACACCAAGTAAGCCTTCACTGACTCAGCGCGCTTGACAGACAGTTTTTGGTTGTAAACGTCAGAGCCAACATTGTCGGTGTGACCAACAGCAATGATGACTTCTAGGTTGATACCTTTGACTTTACCGACCAAGTCGTCCAACTTGGCTTTGCCAGCTGGCTTTAAGGTAGCTTTGTCGAAATCAAAGAAAGCGTCAGCTGCATAAGTTACTTTAGATGCCGCAGGTGCTTGTGGCGCAGGAGCGGCTCTCGGGGCAACTGCAGGTGCTGGAGGTGCTGGAGGAGGTGCAACAACTGGTGCGGGAGCAGGTGCTGGGCCGCAACCTGGTGCTGCAGTAGCTGGTGTCCAGCTAGCGTTACGCCAGCAATCGCCAGAAGCGTTTTTCCAAACGTCTCCGTTAGCGTTACGCCAGTTGTCAATGGTTTGGGCAGAAGCCAAGCTTGCCAAAGCAGAGAAAGCAACCAAAGCTGCCAATTTGTTCAAGTTTTTCATGATTTACCTCTGAGGGATGTGTACAACGCAGACCACTCTGCGAATCAGGGCATTCAAGGTGGAACACCCAAACGCTTGGTAAATATTGTGCCACACCCACACCCCAGCCCCGAAATACCTTAAAAACTAATAAATTTATAGACACGGGTTGTTGCTGAGTCGCCACAAGGGATTTCACTATCTAAACAGCCTAAAATCAGCGGTTTCCCTGTTTGATGCCCTCTTCTATGACTCAGTTTGCTAAAGAAACCCTGCCTATCAGCCTAGAAGAGGAGATGCGCCGCAGCTATCTAGATTACGCCATGAGCGTGATCGTGGGCCGCGCCCTCCCCGATGCCAGAGACGGTTTAAAGCCTGTGCACCGCCGCGTTTTGTTCGCCATGCACGAACTCAACAACGACTGGAACCGCCCTTATAAAAAGTCTGCCCGTATCGTCGGTGACGTGATCGGTAAGTACCACCCCCACGGCGACAGCGCGGTCTACGACACCATCGTGCGGATGGCCCAAGATTTCTCCTTGCGCCACATGTTGGTCGACGGCCAAGGCAACTTCGGCTCGGTAGACGGCGACAACGCCGCGGCGATGCGTTACACCGAAATCCGCCTCTCCAAGATCGCCCATGAGATGTTGAGCGATATCGACAAAGAAACTGTCGATTTCGGCCCCAACTATGACGGCTCTGAAAAAGAACCACTGGTCCTCCCTAGCCGCATCCCTAATTTGTTGATCAACGGTTCGTCCGGCATTGCCGTGGGTATGGCGACCAATATTCCACCGCACAACTTGAACGAAGTGGTCGACGCCTGTTTGCATATGCTCAGCCACCCCGACGCGTCGATCGACGATTTGATGCAAATCATTCCCGCGCCTGACTTCCCGACCGCCGGCATTATTTACGGCATGAGCGGCGTCAAAGACGGTTACCGCACTGGCCGCGGCCGCGTGGTGATGCGCGCCAAGTGCCACTTTGAAGACATCGACAAAGGCCAACGCCAATCGATCATCGTCGACGAACTGCCTTACCAAGTAAATAAGAAGACCTTGCAAGAACGCATGGCCGAGTTGGTGCACGAGAAAAAGATCGAAGACATCAGCCACATCCAAGACGAGTCCGACAAATCGGGCATGCGCTTGGTGATCGAACTCAAGCGTGGCGCGGTGCCAGAGGTGGTGCTCAACAACCTCTACAAGCAGACCCAGTTGCAAGACACCTTCGGCATCAACATGGTGGCGCTGATCAACGGCCAACCGAAGTTGTGCAACTTGAAAGACCTGATCAGCGTCTTCTTGCAGCATCGCCGCGAAGTGGTGACGCGCCGCACCATCTTCACCCTGCGCAAAGCCCGTGAACGCGGCCATGTACTCGAAGGTTTGGCTGTCGCTTTGGCCAATATCGACGATTTCATTGCCATCATCCGCAATGCGCCCACACCGCCTGTCGCCAAAACCGAGTTGATGACCCGATCATGGGACAGCCAACTGGTGCGCGAAATGTTGACCCGCAGCCGTTTAGACGGTGGCACGATCAATTCAGACGACTACCGCCCCGACGGTTTAGAAAAAGAATTCGGCATGGGCGCCGACGGCCTCTACCGTTTGAGCGACACCCAAGCCCACGAAATCTTGCAAATGCGCTTGCAGCGTTTGACGGGACTCGAGCAAGACAAGATCGTCAACGAATACAAAGAGGTGATGGCTGAGATCGACGATTTGCTCGACATCTTGTCCAAGCCCGAACGCGTCTCGACCATCATCAGCGACGAATTGACGGTTGTGAAACAAGAGTTTGGTCAAACCAAGCTCGGCGCACGCCGCAGCGTGATCGAACACAACGCCCAAGATTTAGGCACCGAAGACCTGATCACCCCGACCGACATGGTCGTCACGCTCAGCCACAGTGGCTATATCAAGAGCCAGCCTTTGAGCGAATACCGCGCGCAAAAGCGAGGGGGCCGCGGCAAGCAAGCGGCTGCCACCAAAGAAGACGACTGGATCGACCAGCTCTTCATCGCCAACACGCACGACTACATCTTGTGCTTCTCCAACCGCGGCCGTTTGTACTGGCTCAAAGTGTGGGAAGTGCCAGAGGGTTCACGCGGTTCACGCGGTCGCCCCATCGTCAATATGTTCCCGCTGATCGAAGGCGAAAAAATCAACGTGGTCTTGCCTTTGACCGGCGATATGCGCACCTTCCCCGCGGATCACTATGTGTTCATGGCGACCTCGATGGGCACGGTCAAGAAAACTTCGTTAGACGAATTCGACAACCCACGCAAAGGCGGCATCATCGCTGTCAATTTGGACGAGGGTGACTTCCTGATCGGCGCTGCCTTGACAGACGGCAAGCACGATGTGATGTTGTTCAGCGACGGTGGCAAGGCCGTGCGTTTTGACGAAAACGATGTACGCCCCTTGGGTCGCAGCGCCCGCGGTGTGCGCGGCATGATGATCGACGACACGCAAAGCGTCATTGCCATGTTGGTCGCCGAGCAAGAAGTCGAAGGCGCAGACGCCTCAGACGCACCGCGTGCCAGCGTGTTGACTGCTACCGAAAACGGCTTCGGCAAACGCACCAGCATTTCTGAATACACCCGCCATGGTCGCGGCACCAAAGGCATGATCGCCATCCAACAAACTGAGCGCAACGGCAAAGTAGTAGCCGCCACCTTGGTGCAAGCCGAAGACGAGATCATGCTTATCACCGATACCGGCGTGTTGGTGCGTACCCGCGTCGCAGAAATTCGCGAAATGGGTCGCGCTACACAAGGCGTGACTTTGATCGGTTTGGACGAAGGCGCCAAACTCAGCGGCTTGCAACGCATTGTTGAAAACGACGCTGAAAACGGCGTGGACAGCGACGGCGAGGCAGATGAAGCTGGTGAAGGAAACGACGCGAACAACGGCACCCCCACTGACGGCGTCGCTTAAAGCCATTTCGACGACGGACGCAGTTTGACCAAGCCACGCCCCTACAACTTCTCTGCTGGACCTGCGGCCATTCCGCTAGAAGTGCTGGAGCAGGCCGCAGCAGAGATGACCGACTGGCACGGCAGTGGCATGGGCGTGATGGAGATGAGCCACCGCGGCAAAGAATTCATCTCGATTTACGAGCAAGCCGAAGCCGATGTGCGTGAACTCTTGGCGGTGCCAAGCCACTTCAAAATTTTGTTTATGCAAGGTGGTGGTATTGGCGAAAACGCCATCGTGCCGCTCAACCTCTCGCGCGGCGAAACGGCCGACATCGTGGTGACGGGTAGTTGGAGCGAGAAGTCTTACAAAGAGGCTGCCAGGTATTGCCAAATTCATTTAGCGGCCTCGGGCGTTGAATCGCAATTCACAACGGTGCCTGCCCCCGCAAATTGGCAAATCAGCAAAGACGCGCGCTACGTGCATGTTTGCACCAACGAGACCATCCACGGAGTAGAGTTCCACGCGCTTCCTGACTTGAAAGCATTGGGTTGCGATGCCCCATTGGTGATCGACTACTCTTCGCATGTTTTGTCGCGCAGCGTCGATTGGTCGAAAGTAGGCCTCGCCTTTGGCGGCGCGCAAAAAAACATCGGCCCTGCCGGCTTGACCTTGGTCATCGTGCGCGAAGACTTACTCGGCCATGCGATGTCGGTTTGCCCGAGCGCGTTCAACTACACCACCGTGGCTGAATTTGGGTCGATGTACAACACACCTCCGACTTACGGTATCTATATAGCGGGCTTGACTTTCCAATGGCTCAAGCGACAAAAAGAAGGCGGCTTGCAAGGCGTGGCGGCGATGGAGCAACGCAATATCGCCAAGGCCAAGTTGCTTTATGACTTTTTAGACAGCTCCAGTTTCTATAACAACCCCGTCGACAAAAACTACCGCTCGCGCATGAACGTGCCTTTCTTTTTGGCGGATGCCTCGCGCAACGACGCATTTTTGGCAGCATCGAAAGCGGCCGGATTGCTGCAACTCAAAGGCCACAAGTCGATTGGCGGCATGCGCGCCAGCATTTACAACGCCATGCCGCTAGCTGGCGTACAAGCTTTGGTCGATTTTTTACGCCAATTTGAGAAAACCCGAGCCTGACCCACAATCTGACCATGACCACCCCACCTATCCAGTCAGACACCTTGGCCGCCTTGCGCGTGCAGATCGACCAACTCGATGCTGAGTTGTTACGCATATTGAACGCCCGCGCCAAAGTGGCGCAAGAAGTGGGCGATATCAAGCGCGCGGAAGGCTCTCCGTTTTTCAGGCCAGACCGGGTATCGCAAGTCATCGACAAAATCACCCAAGCCAATGCGGGCCCGCTCAAAAACGAGCATGTCGCTTCGATCTGGCGCGAAATCATGTCAGCCTGTTTGGCACTCGAAGCGCCACAACGCGTGGCAGTGCTTGGGCCCCAAGGCACGTTTTGTGAACAAGCGGCGATCGAATTTTTTGGTAGCGCCGCTAACCTGATTTATTGCGCCAACTTTGACGAAGTCTTTCACGCCACCGCCGCAGGAACTGCGCAATACGGCGTGGTCGGCATGGAAAACTCAACCGAAGGCGTAGTGGCCCGCTCGCTCGATTTGTTCTTGCGCTCGCCCGTCCATGTGGTGGGCGAAGTCAGCTTGTTGGTTCGCCATAACTTGCTGCGCCAAATCAACAGCGACCAAGGCGTTGAAGTGATCTTGGCGCACCCGCAAGCTTTGGCGCAATGCCAAGGCTGGTTGTCACAACATTTGCC
>CAIRQX010000145.1 GCA_903880855.1 uncultured Burkholderiales bacterium
ATCTACACACTTGGGTGGCGCAGGATAGTTTTTGGCCATACCTTTGACCATATTGCGCGTGAATTGGAAGTACGCATCGCCTTGTGGGTGTTTGCATGGCAAATCACGTACACGGGGTAGGGGCCGTGTAGCGGACACTTCGCGAGCGAACTTCAGGGCCTCGTCCATCAAGCTCTCTGGAGACGCGGCCATCTTGTCGAACAGTTTTTGTCCAGGCAACATGGCTAGCATTTCGCTTTTAATTGCCTCTCCACTGACAATCATGTTGAGAGCAGGCTCGACACCCAAAACGCGCGGCAAACGCAGAGTACCACCAGCGCCAGGTAGCAAACCGATTTTGACTTCTGGCAATGCAATGCTGGCACCCGGCGCAGCAATGCGGTAGTGGCATCCCAGCGCCAATTCCAAACCGCCACCCATCGCAACGGTATGCACCGCGGCAACAACAGGTTTTGCACAATTTTCAATTTGCGCAATCACGCTTAATAAATTGGGTTCTTGCGTAGCTTTAGGAGAACCAAACTCACGAATGTCAGCGCCACCTGAAAAAGCTTTTCCATGTCCTGTAATAACAATGGCTTTGATAGAAGCATCTTGAACTGCTTTCTCTACACCTTCAGTAATAGCTTGTCGCGTTGACAGCCCTAGACCATTGACGGGTGGGTTGTTTAAAGAAATAACAGCCACGTCGCCGTGAACTTTGTAGTCTGCACTCATGCGGGTTCCTTGTTGAAACTGAATTGGGACAAGAAAAAGAACGATCGTTCTTTTTTCATTCTAGATCAAACTTCGAGCCATTCACGACGGATATAAGCGTCTTCGCGCAGTTGATTGGGTGTACCGGAAAAAACGATGCTTCCGTGCCCCATGACCAATACGCGGTCTGAGATTTCCATGGCAATGGTGAGCTTTTGTTCTATTAGTAAAACAGAAATACCTTTTTGCTTCAACGTTTCTAAGTACTGGCCAACTTGGGCAACAATTTTGGGCGCAAGACCTTCAGTAGGTTCGTCAATGATGATGAGATCTGGATCGCCCATCAAGGTGCGACACAGGGTCAACATTTGTTGCTCACCGCCAGACAAAACACCTGCTTCGGTATGTTGCCGCTCTTTCAGACGCGGAAACATGCCATACATATCGTCAAAATTCCAGCGACTGCCCTCGCCCTTGCCTTTTTGTCCGAGCATCAGGTTTTGGTGCACGGTGAGTTTAGGGAATATGTCGCGGTTTTCAGGGACGTAGCCAATGCCAAGATGGGCAATTTGGTAAGCCTTCTTGTCCGCAATAGCTTGTCCATTCCATTCAATGGAACCTTGGCATTCCACCAAGCCCATGATGGTTTTTGCTGTAGTAGAACGGCCTGAGCCATTACGGCCAAGCAAGGACACGATTTCACCGGAGTTGATGTCAAACGACACGCCATGCAACACATGGCTTTTGCCATAAAACGCGTGTAGGTTTTCTATTTTTAGCATGCGAATTACGTTGAAGACTGTGGGTTACGAGTTAATGCGCTTGCGCGCTACCAAGGTAGGCTTCTTGCACTTTAGGGTTAGAACGCACTGCTTCGGGTGTATCAAACGCAATGACTTCTCCGTACACCACCACCGCAATTTTGTCTGCTAAGCCAAATACAACGCCCATATCGTGTTCAACGGTGAGAAGCGTTTTACCTTCTGTGACCTGGCGGATCAATTGAATAAAGCGCAATGTTTCGCTTTTACTCATACCAGCAGTAGGTTCGTCCAACAAAATAACTTCAGCTCCACCCGCAATAGTGATACCAATCTCAAGCGCACGCTGTTCGGCATACGTTAAATTCATAGCCAGGACATCACGCTTTTTATCTAAGCGAATTCTTTCCATGTATTGTTCGGCCAAATCGTTAGCGTCATCTAAGTCAGCTAGAAACTTAAAGAAGGTGTACTTGTATCCAAGACTCCACAAAACTGCACAACGCAAGTTTTCAAAAACGCTGAGCTTAGGAAATATGTTGGTAATTTGAAAACTTCTTGATAGTCCTAAGCGGTTTATTTCAAAAGGCTGTTTGCCATCAATGCGATGCGTACCCAGCCAAATCTCACCACTGGTTGGCGCGAAACGGCCACTGATTAAGTTGAATAAAGTGGATTTCCCCGCCCCATTGGGGCCGATGATGGCGACTCGTTCTCCCTTAGTGACAGCCAAATCGATGCCGCGAATAATTTGGGTTTTACCAAAGCTTTTATGCAGGTTTTTAAGTTCAAGTGCGTTCACAGGGCTTCCTCCCTGCGTTTAACTTCTTTTTCAATAAACTCTTGCGACTCACCCCAATCATGAAGATATTGACGCCTTGCTAATTCGAAGAGGCCAAAGCCAGTCACAACCAGCATCAGACATCCAAACCATGTGTGGCTAAGCTCTGTATTGAGGGTAAAGCCTGCAAAGCGCACTTCAGGGCCCATAGCGGCATTGAGTTGCAAGTGATAGACCATCTCGACGATGGCGGCAACGCCCGCTAATCCCAAGAGTGCAGTCAACCCAAGTCCTATGTAGGCCACCCATATATGACGCAACCGGCCAAAAGCAGCCAATCGTAAATTCATCATGATCAAACTAGATATGCCGCCAGGTGCAAACATCACCATGAATAAAAATACAAGGCCCAAATAAAGCAACCATGCTTTGGTAAATTCTGACAGCAATACAAACGCCAGCACCAACAAAATGGCACCAATGATGGGTCCAAAAAAGAAAGTGGCGCCACCTAAAAACGTAAATAATAAATAAGCACCTGAACGCGCAGCGCCAACGACCTCAGCAGTCACAATTTCAAAGTTGAGCGCACCAATTCCACCAGCGATACCAGCAAAAAATCCAGCGATGATAAAAGCAATGTAGCGAACATGTTGGGTGTTGTACCCGATAAATTCAACACGCTCTGGGTTATCACGCACAGCGTTCAATATGCGTCCAAGTGGGGTGCGCGTGAAGGCATACATCAATGCCACACAGACAAATGTGTACGCGGCTGTTAAGTAATACACCTGAATGGGTGGGCCGAAAGTGATGCCTAAAAAAGGTGTTCCGAACACGCGGTTGCCAGAGATACCAGCCTCTCCACCAAAAAAACCAGAAAACATCAACGACATGGCAAATACCAATTCAGAAATGCCTAAAGTGATCATGGCAAATGTGGTGCCAGATTTACGGGTGGTGACATACCCAAACAAAACAGCGAAGAACATGCCGCCAATGCCACCAACCAAGGGGATCAATGACACGGGCACAGGAAGTACACCGTTTGAAGCGGCATTGAGCGTGTGCATGGCAATGTATGCACCTAGCCCGGTATAGACAGCATGTCCAAAGCTCAACATACCGCCTTGTCCTAAGAGCATGTTGTAAGACAAGCACACAATCATGACAGCGCCCATTTGGGTCAACATGGAAACAGAGAAATTGCTTGAAAATGCTTTAGGTGCCAATAGCAAAATAATGGCAAAAAGCCCCCAAATGACCCATCGCGCAACGTTGAAGGGTTTGAATTCGAAGTGGGTTGCAGAACTTTGCATAAATATCAAGTCTCGCGCTTACCCAGCAAACCCCGTGGTCTGAAGATCAAAATCAATACCAGAAATAAGTACGGCAATATGGGTGCGACTTGTGAAATAGTAAGTTTTAGCAGGGCGTTATCTTGCGATGCCGCTCCTACAGATATGCCGATATTTTGAAGCAGCGATAAAACAGAATAGTCGAGTGCCACTGCAAATGTCTGGACGATGCCAATAAGTAATGAGGCTAGAAACGCACCCGCCAAAGAGCCCATACCGCCCACGACAACCACCACGAAAATAACAGAGCCAACCGTTGCGGCCATGGCAGGTTCTGTGACAAAGGTGCTGCCACCGATCACGCCAGCCAATCCAGCAAGCGCGGTACCTACTCCAAACACAGACATAAAAACACGTGGTACGTTGTGACCTAAAGACTCAACCATTTCAGGATGTGTCAGTGCAGCTTGAATCACCAAGCCAACACGGGTTTTGGTGAGAAGGAGCCAAAGCCCCAACATCATGCTCATGGCAACCAGCATCATGAATCCGCGTGTTGCAGGAAAAGGCGAACAAACCACGCGGACTGCTGCATCCGCCGCTTGGCAAAGCTCGGGAGACGCGGCGCCCCAGACAAGAGATAAGCCACTCAGGGAATTTTGAATCAGCGTAAATGCAGGACCTTGCAACTCCATGGGGGGTTGAAATTCAACTGCTGTTCTTCCCCAAACTAATTGGACTATTTCTAGAACGACGTATGACAATCCAAAGGTGATCAATAACTCTGGGACGTGTCCGAATTTATGGACGCGACGCAGACAGAACTTTTCAAAAAATGCACCTAATAAACCAGCCAAGACAGGAGCTAGGAATAAAGCTGTCCAAAACCCTAAAACACTGTTGAGTGTAAAACCAATATAGGCACCGATCATGTAGAAACTTGCATGGGCGAAATTGAGTACGCCCATCATGCTAAAGATCAGAGTTAAACCTGAACTCAACATAAATAGCAACAGTCCGTAACTCAATCCGTTGAGTGTGGAGATTACAAAAAATTCCATGATCAATCAGGCTTTAGGTTTTTGTCTTAGTGGTCTAAAAAAAGAGTGCGTCATAAGACGCACTCTTTTTGATGAGACTAGGAGAATTAACCAGGGCGCTTCATTTGGCAGCTTGTGGGTGTACTGGCAACATAAGGTTCATATTTTTGGACTGGCGCGAGTGTCATTCCCGTGTTTTCAGCTGAGTATGGATACTTCTTATCTGTTTTTTGCCACACGGTAAGGAACATGGTTTGTTGCATTTGATGATCAGCTTTACGCATTTCGTTTTCACCCGCAAAACTCTGGAACTTCAGACCTTCAAGAGCGAATGCTACTTTCACTGGATCAGTCGATTTGGCCTTGGCCATCGCCAAGCTTAATGAATTCAGGATGTTAGCCATCGAGAATGTATAGATGTCATCCTTGTATTTGGTATTGAATTCTTCCATCCATTTTTGGTATTGGCCACCCATGTTGTAGTGTCCATACCCGATTTGAAAGACGCGTCCTTCACCGTTTTTGCCAAGAGCTGTAGGCGTTCCAGATACACCTGTGTAGTAGGTATAAAACTTTCCACTGTAACCACCCTCATTGGCTGCTTTGACCAACAAAGCTAAATCTGACCCCCAGTTTCCTGTAATCACAGTATCCGCACCCGATGCTTTGATTTTGGCAATGTAAGGTGAGAAATCACGAACTTGTGCCAAAGGATGGAGATCTTCGCCAACGATTTGAATATCAGGGCGTTTGCGTGTTAAGTTTTCTTTGGCATATTTAGCCACTTGGTGGCCGTGAGAATAATTCTGGTTAAAAAGGTAAACCTTCTTGATGTCAGTTTTATCCTTCATGAAAGTAGTCATGGCCTCAATTTTCATGGAGGTATCTGCGTCATAGCGGAAATGCCAAAAACTACATTTGCTGTTTGTGAAATCAGGATCAACCGCAGAGTGGTTTAAGAAAATAACTTCTTTGCCTGGGTTTCTCTCGTTGTGTTTGTTGACAGCTTCGATGATGGCACCAGCTACAGATGAACCATTTCCTTGCGAAATGTAACGAATGCCTTGGTCCATAGCCGCTTGCATGGCGTTCAAGCTCTCAGCTGGACTGAGCTTGTTATCAAAGCCGACGATTTCAAATTTAACTTTCGCCGGATTGTTGGCGTTGAATTTTTCAGCAAAAAACTGAAATGTTTTCAACTGGTTAGAACCAACAGGTGCCATCAGACCAGAGAGCGGGTCAATCCAAGCAATCTTGACGGTTTCGCCAGCTTGGGCGAACGCAGCTGAGCCAAGCATTGACAAAGCAGCCGTAGCAATAAGTTTGTGGGTGAATTTCATAGTTGTCTCCTTCAATTTTTAAGACGTTCAATGGTTACAGGGTTAAGTTTTAAAAGCATCTAGGGAATGCACTAGTTTGATCAAAGATTTGGGAGTATGTAGTCTTTCAATTGCTCGCGTAATTTGGTTTTCAGCATCTTGCCAGTGGCACCGATAGGAATGCTGTCCACAAAAACTACATCATCTGGAATTTGCCACTTGGCGGTTTTACCTTCGTAAAAAGCAAGTAGTTCTTCTCGCGTTATGTGTGTATCGGGTTTCTTGACCACTGCAACGATAGGACGTTCGTCCCATTTGGGGTGCTTTACACCAATGCATGCTGCCATTAAAACGCTCGGGTGCGCGACAGCAATGTTTTCTATGTCGATCGAACTGATCCATTCGCCGCCAGATTTGATGACGTCTTTGCTGCGGTCAGTAATCTGCATGTAGCCATCGGTATCGATGGTAGCGACGTCACCCGTAGGGAACCATTCAACACCATGCGAGTCTTTGACCAAGGGCGAACCGCCCTCGCCTTTGAAGTACTCGGCTACTACCCATGGTCCTTTGACCAATAGGTCGCCATAGGCCTTGCCATCATGGGGTAAGTCTTTTCCAGCGTCGTCCACTATCTTCATGTCGACACCAAAAATAGCGCGTCCTTGCTTGAGGCGAATTTTCATTTGCTCAGGTTCAGACAATTTCAGGTGTTTGTTCTTGAGTGTGCAGAGTGTGCCCAATGGGCTCATCTCCGTCATCCCCCACGCATGCAGGACTTCAACGCCATAGTCTTCCATGAAGGTCTGAATCATGGCGGGTGGACATGCTGAGCCACCGATGACTGTGCGATTCAAGGAAGAGAACTTCAATCCATTGGCTTTCATATGTGTCAGAAGCATTTGCCATACCGTGGGGACACCTGCAGCATAGGTAACGCCTTCACCTTCAATCAGTTCATAAATAGACTTGCCATCCATTCCAGAACCAGGGAACACCAATTTGGCTCCTGTCAGGGCCGCGCTGTATGGAATGCCCCATGCGTTGACGTGAAACATGGGTACCACGGGCAAAATAGCATCCCGCGCCGAAATGCCCATGACATCTGGAAGCGCAGCCGCATAGGCATGCAAGATGGTTGACCGATGGCTGTATAGCGCTGCTTTGGGGTTTCCGGTGGTGCCACTGGTGTAGCACATGCTAGAAGCTGAGTTTTCGTCAAAGCTAGGCCATTGGTAATCGGAAGATTGATTTCCTATCCACGCCTCATAGCTCACCAAGTTTGCAATACCAGTATCGGACGGCAATTTATCGATATCGCACATGGCCACCCATTGGCGGATGGTGTTGCACTTGCTGTGCATAGCCTGAATGATGGGAAGAAAAGTCATGTCAAAACAGAGCACTTGGTCTTCGGCGTGGTTGGCAATCCATGCAATTTGGTCTGGATGTAAACGCGGATTGATGGTGTGCAAGACACGCCCGCTTCCGCTCACACCAAAATACAACTCCAAATGGCGATACCCATTCCAAGCCAAGGTGGCTACCCGGTCACTGAAGGCTAATTTGGCAGCATCCAAGGTGTTGGCGACCTGTCTAGAACGACGCGCCACATCGGACCAAGCGTAACGGTGGATGTCGCCTTCCACTCTGCGAGAGACCACTTCACCATCACCGTGATGGCGCTCAGCAAACTCAATCAAATGAGAAATGAGTAAAGATTGCTTTTGCATTAAACCGAACACGCGATACTCCTATGGGAAACTTTTTGGCACGACCGTGCTTTTTTGATGCGCCATTGTGCCAAGACTTATCAAGTTTTTAACCAGTTTGAACAAAAAAGACCTCATGGATTTCCCGACACAAGAGAGACAATGCCAGCCATGACAAATTTCACGCTTGATTGGCAGCCTAAATTTGGCAACTTAGGCGAGACTTTTGCCTCGATTTGTCCTCCAGCCCCATTGCCCGCACCTATTTGGGTCGCACATAACGAAGTCCTTCGTGATGCACTAGGACTCACCGAGCACCTATTTAAAGATGAATCTTTCTTGTCTGCCATGGCAGGCAGTTCCTTGCTGGATGGAAGTAGTCCTAAGGCGAGTGTTTATAGCGGTCATCAGTTTGGAGTGTGGGCGGGTCAATTGGGTGACGGCCGCGCTATCAGTCTCGGAGAAATTCAAACCCCCTTGGGTGTCCAAGACATTCAGCTCAAAGGCGCGGGCCCCACGCCTTATTCGCGCAGAGGCGATGGGCGGGCGGTGTTGCGTTCCAGCATTCGCGAATTTTTATGTAGCGAAGCCATGTTTGGCTTAGGAGTCCCCACTACCCGTGCTCTGTGCGTCACAGGATCCCCTGCCAAGGTATATCGCGAGGAGGTTGAGACTGCCGCAGTGGTTGCGCGCGTAAGTCCGAGTTTTGTGCGATTTGGCCACTTTGAGCACTTTGCTTCAATTGGGAATATCGAGGCCGTTCGATCGCTGGTGAAACATGTAGTGGAAGAACACATGCCAAGCTTGGCAGAACACGCGTTAGACGATAAACAACGTGCATTAGCCCTTCTCCAGGAAACCACCCAAAGAACAGCGTCTCTCATGGCGCATTGGCAGGCGGTGGGTTTTTGTCATGGGGTCATGAATACGGACAACATGAGTATTTTGGGTTTGACACTGGATTACGGTCCCTTCCAATTTTTAGACGGGTTTAACGCTAACCATATTTGCAACCATTCAGATAATCAGGGCCGTTATGCCTTCGTTAAGCAACCGCAAATCGGATATTGGAATTTGTTTTGTTTGGCACAAGCATTGATGCCCATCATTGAAGAGCAAGAACTAGCTTTGCATGCACTAGAAACTTACAAGTCTCTATATCCAGATTTCTACGACATGCGCATGCGCGAGAAACTTGGGTTATCCGATACACAAGTCAACGACCGCACATTGATTCAAGATCTTTTGTCACTGATGGACAAAGAACGGGTGGATTACCCCTTGTTTTGGCGACGATTAAGCCATTCGGTAGGCGAGTCTTCCCAATCAAGCCACGCTTTTGAGCCCGTTCGAGACTTGTTCATCCATCGTGATGCCATTGACGCATGGATACAAAGATATCAAGACCGCTTAGCAAGCTTAGACAAAAACAACACCAGCAAAGAAATGCTAAGAGTGAATCCAAAATTTGTTTTGCGTAACCACTTAGGGGAATTGTCCATCCGTCAAGCCAAAAACGGCGACTACAGTATGGTGCAGTCCTTGTTAAAAGTCCTTCAAACGCCCTTCGACGAACATCCTGAGCATGAAGCATGGGCTGGACTTGCGCCAGAATGGGCGTCTGACATTGAAATTAGTTGTTCATCATGAAAATTCAAAAAACGGATATTGAGTGGAAAGCTATTCTTGCGGCTAAAAATGCTGAACCTGTGGCTTTTGACGTCACACGCAAAGCAGCAACAGAGCGGCCTTTCAGCGGTAAGTTCGAAGACCATTGGAATATCGGAACCTACCACTGCATTTGCTGCGACGCCCTTTTGTTTGAAGCCAATACCAAATTTGATGTGGGATGTGGGTGGCCAAGTTTTAGCCAAGCAGCTAAACCCTCGGCAATTACTGAAAACCGAGATACCTCTCACGGCATGGTGCGTGTGGAGACAGTCTGTAGCCAATGTGGAGCGCATCTTGGACACGTGTTTGACGATGGTCCAACCCCTACGGGCCTTCGATACTGCATGAATTCTGCGTCTCTCGATTTCAAACCGGATTAATGATCAAGCCATGAAGTTACTTTTAGATTTTTTTCCAATTGCCTTGTTTTTTATTGTTTTTAAAGCCTATGGAATCTTTGCCGCAACGGCTATAGCCATTGTGGCTACTGTGATGCAAATCGCATGGATGCGCTACAAAAATGGTCGGGTTGACACCATGCAATGGATTAGTTTGGGTGTGATTGTGGTTTTTGGAAGCGCGACTTTACTCACGCAAGACGAGACCTTTATCAAATGGAAACCATCGGTTTTGTATTGGTTGATGTGCACCACGCTTTGGGTTGGGTATTTCATTTTTAAACGTAACTTCATTCAATCCTTGATGGCCGCGCAAATTGAACTTCCAAAAGACATCTGGGGGCGTTTGCTTCATGCATGGGCAGCATTTTTTATGTTGATGGGATTTATCAATTTGTGGGTGGCCTATAACTTTGATACTGACACTTGGGTGAGTTACAAGTTGTTCGGTGGCTTGGGGCTTATGTTGGTGTTTGTGGTGCTGCAAGGCTTGTTCCTCAGTCGCTATATGAAAGAGCCGGAGGAGACACCATGAATATCACTGCGCAAAGCGTACATGACAGCTTATCCAAAAAACTTCAACCCACATTTCTAGAAGTTCTAGATGAAAGCGCTCAACATGCTGGCCATTCCGGAAGCAATGGCACAGGAGCAGGAACCCATTTCCGTGTTCGTATTGCCAGCGTCCAATTCACTGGGATTGCAAGGGTAGCTAAACATCGCCTTGTGTATGATGCGTTGCAAGAATTCATTGATCAAAGCTTGCATGCTTTGGCCATAGAAGTCGTAGACAACCCCTCTTGAGACATCCCATGAAAAAACACTTTCTTCACGCAGTAGCGACTGCGACTGTCGTATTGACATTGAGCTTAGCCGCACAAGCCCAAAACTTGGCCATCGTTAACGGTAAAGCCGTACCTAAAACCCGCATGGACGCCCTAGCCCAACAAGTTGTGCGCTCTGGACGCCCTATGACGCCCGATGTGGAAGCGCAGATCAAAGAAGAAGTGATCGCCCGTGAAATTTTCATGCAAGAAGCGCAAAAACGTGGCTTGGATGCCACTGACGATTTCAAAGCGCAGCTTGAACTAGCGCGTCAAACTATTTTGATTCGTGAGTTATTCAGCAAATTCCAAGAAACCAATGCTGTAACAGATGCAGATGCCAAAGCGGAATACGACAAATTTGTCGCTGCCAACGGTGGTAAAGAATATCGTGCACGCCACATCCTGGTCGAAACAGAAGACCAATCCAAAGCCATCTACGCAAGCTTGAAAAAAGGCGCTAAATTTGATGACTTAGCCAAAAAGCAATCTAAAGATCCAGGCTCAGGTGCCAAAGGCGGTGATTTAGATTGGGCTGCACCAGGCAACTTCGTCAAAGAATTTTCAGATGCTATGGTGGCTTTGAAAAAGGGCGAGACTAGCGCCTCTGCTGTTAAAAGCCAATTTGGTTTTCACATCATCCGCCTTGACGATATTCGCGAAGCTCAATTGCCGAAATTGGAAGAAGTGAAGCCACAAATCATGCAACAGTTGCAACAGCAACGTATGGCTACATTCCAACAAGAAATGCGCGCTAAGGCGAAAGTCGAATAATTTTCATTATTGGATAGGCTTGCGTTCAGCCTATCCATTTACGCGCGTTGCGCCACACTTGCATCCAAGGACTCAACGCATTCAAGCCCCCAGTGGCTTCTAAGTCTGTCCAACTCATTTGCACATTTCTAAAGACGCGTTCTGGATGCGGCATCATGGCGGTGAAGCGGCCGTCAGCGGTCGTGACGGCAGTTAAACCGCCTGCACTTCCATTGGGGTTGAACGGATAACGCTCTGTTGCTTGTCCATGGGTGTCTACAAATCTCATTGCTGGCACAACATTTTTGGAATTGCCGCGACCGCTGAAATTAGCGAACCCTTCGCCATGTGCCACGGCAATAGGCATGCGTAGGCCCGCCATACCGGCAAAAAACAAACTGGGGGAATCTAAGACTTCGACCATAGACAAACGTGCTTCAAAGCGTTCACTTTGGTTGGTCGTGAAACGCGGCCAATCCTGAGCGCCTGGGATAATGTCCGCCAATTCAGCAAACATTTGACAACCATTGCAAACACCTAGTGCAAAGGTATCGGTGCGTTCAAAGAATGCTTTGAATTGTTCAGACAACAAAGGGTTAAAGGTGATAGAACGCGCCCAACCAATGCCAGCGCCCAAGGTATCTCCATAACTAAAGCCTCCACATGCCACCACACCTTTGAAATCTTTTAAGTTGGCCCGACCCGTTTGTAAATCGGTCATGTGCACGTCGTAAGCATCAAAACCTGCGAGGTTGAAAGCGTAGGCCATTTCTACATGTGAATTAACGCCCTGCTCTCGCAATATGGCCATCTTGGGTCTTACTGTAGAAATAGAAGGCGATACAACTTGGCTTTTCTTTGCATCTAATGCCAGTATTTTTTGAAGTGTCTCTGGAATATGCACATGCATTCTAGGTAGCTGGGTTTCTCCCAAGTTCGCATGCTCAGAATCAGCGCAAACAGGGTTGTCACGTTGTTGGCAAATTTTCCAACTCACGCTGTCCCATACTGAATGAAGATCTGCCAGTTTGGCCGAGAAGACTTCTTTGGCATCTCGCCAAATACTGATTTCAGCTTTACCTTTGGCAATGCTCGATGTGTGTGGACGGGTTTTACCAACAAAGTGGCTGTGTTTTGACAATCCATGTTCACGCAGTGTTTGCATCACGGCATTACGCTCGTCAGTTTTAACTTGTAGAACGACGCCTAGTTCTTCATTGAATAAAGCTTCCAGCGTCAATGCTTCGCGACGCGCGCTGACTTGCGTTGCCCAGTTTTTGCTGTCGCCATAGTCAGCGCGACTGTCTTGGATGCCATCGCTCTCAGTGATCAACATATCCACATTGAGTGCAACACCCACTTGGCCCGCAAATGCCATTTCACAGACCGTGGCTAACAGACCTCCATCGCTGCGGTCGTGGTAAGCCAAGATTTTTTTCTCTGACCGTAGTTCGTTGATAGCTTTGACCAGTTGCACTAGGTCTTGTGGATTGTCTAGATCTGGAACCATATCTCCAAATTGGTTTAGCACCTGCCCCAAAATGCTACCGCCCATACGGCGTGCACCAAGACCCAATTGCACCAAGACCAAAGTGGTTTCCTCTTGGGCATTGAGTTGAGGCGTGAGTGTTTGGCGAACATCTGCGAGAGACGCGAATGCGCTGACGATCAAACTCACAGGCGATGTCACCTTATAGTCCTTGTCGTCCTGACGCCATTGGGTGCGCATAGACAAACTGTCTTTGCCAACAGGAATCGAAATACCAAGGGCTGGGCACAACTCCATACCTACTGCGTGAACGGTGTCGTACAAAGCCGCGTCTTCGCCTTCTTCACCACATGCTGCCATCCAGTTTGCGCTGAGCTTGACGCGATTCAATTCGATAGGTGCAGCTAATAAATTCGTAATGGCTTCGGCAATTGCCATACGGCCTGACGCGGGCGCATTGAGCGCTGCCAATGGCGTACGTTCTCCCATACTCATGGCCTCGCCAGCGAACCCTTTGAAATCTGCCAAGGTCACCGCGCAATCTGCGACAGGGACTTGCCAAGGGCCGACCATCTGGTCACGGTGCGTCAGTCCACCAACGGTACGATCGCCAATCGTTATTAAAAACCGTTTGCTAGCCACTGTGGGGTGGCTCAAAACTTTCAACACCATGCTTTGCAGGTCAACACCTGTGAGGTCAATGGCATTGTCAGAACGGTTCGCGCGTTTGACATCACGATGCATTTTTGGAGGTTTGCCTAGCAAGACATCCATGGGCATGTCTACAGGTTGCAAAGCAGCATCAACATCTGCCAATACCAGCTGACGTTCTTCGGTTGCCACACCGACCACAGAAAAAGGACAGCGCTCTCGCTCACAAAACGCTTGAAACAGTGGCAACGATTCAGGCGCAATCGCCATCACGTAACGCTCTTGGCTTTCGTTCGACCAAATTTCTTTTGGCGACAAACCCGACGCCTCAAGTGGCACGGCGCTTAGATCAAAACGCGCACCTCGACCAGCATCGTTGGTAAGTTCAGGGAATGCGTTAGACAAACCACCAGCCCCAACGTCGTGAATAGCCAATATGGGATTGGAGGCATCCAAAGTCCAGCAGTGGTTGATCACCTCTTGCGCACGCCGCTCAATTTCTGGGTTACCACGTTGCACCGAGTCAAAATCTAAATCCGCGGCATTGGTGCCACTTGCCATCGAACTTGCTGCACCACCACCCATGCCAATCAGCATTCCAGGACCGCCGAGTTGGATTAACAACGTGCCGGCAGGGAATTCAATTTTTTTGGTCTGCTCACTATCGATGACACCCAAACCACCCGCAATCATGATGGGTTTGTGATATCCGCGCACCACACCAGCGACCTCTTGCTGAAATTCACGGAAGTAGCCCAATAAATTGGGGCGTCCAAATTCGTTATTGAAAGCCGCCCCCCCCAGGGGGCCTTCGGTCATGATATGTAAAGCACTGGCCATGTGCGCGGGCTTGCCTATGCTTTGTTCGCCTTCGGATTCCCACAGCTTCGAAACTGTGAAGCCTGTCAACCCAGCTTTAGGTTTTGAACCGCGGCCCGTAGCGCCTTCATCTCGAATTTCACCACCATTGCCCGTCGATGCGCCCGGGAAAGGCGAGATAGCCGTCGGATGGTTATGCGTTTCCACTTTCATCAAAACATGGTGGGTCGCATCGACAGATCCATAACGGGGAAGGTCTTTGCCGTTATTGGATGCAACAAATCGCTCCAATGCATGTCCTTGCATGATGGAGGCATTGTCTGAATAGGCTACGACTGTGAATTGGGGGCTTGTCTTTTCAGTGTGGCGGATCATGCCAAACAGGCTGTGCGGTTGGGCTTGGCCGTCGATCGTGAATTCAGCGTTAAAAATTTTGTGGCGGCAATGTTCGCTGTTAGCCTGCGCAAACATCATGAGCTCAACATCGGTAGGGTTGCGCTTGAGTTGTGTGAAAGATTTGACCAAATAACTGATTTCATCTTCTGCCAATGCCAAACCCCAACGCTTGTTCGCATCTTGTAGAGCTTGTTCACCGCCATTCAGAATATCGACTTGCTCCATGGGCGCAGCTTGAAGTTCTGTAAACAAAGCTAGCGCGTTTTGTCGAGAAGCCATGACGGATTCGGTCATTCTGTCGTGAAGAATATCTGCCACAGCTACAAGTTGGTCGGGGTTCAGTTCTGCTTTGCTCAGAAAACCATCTTTCAACTGCACATAAAACTCGGTGATACGTTCAATACGTTTGATATCTAGTCCGCAGTTGTGGGCAATGTCTGTTGCTTTAGATGCCCATGGAGACACCGTACCCAAACGCGGCGTCACCACGATCAATTTGCCAGAGTTTTGTGAAAGCGCAGGTTCTCCATAGGTGAGTAATGAATCCAGTGTCTTTTGTGAAACTACATCTAGAGGACCATGCGAAGCCGCCAAATGGACATAACGCGCTTGCAAGCCTTGGATTTGGGGGGATATCGCCTGCATGAGAGGCAATATTTGCTGAATACGGAATGGACTGAGGGCGTTACCGCCCTCGAAAATACTAATGTGCAATGACACAAAAACCCTTGGGGAGATGTCGAAATGGGATAATTGTGGCATGACGATTACCTATAAAGACGCTACAGGCATTCACGGCATGCGCGTAGCCGGAAAACTTGCCTCAGAAGTGCTGGATTTCCTCACCCCCCATGTCGTGGCGGGTGTCACGACCAACCAACTCGACAAACTGGCTTACGACTACATCACCCAAGTGCAACATGCCATCCCTGCCCCGCTGAACTACAACCCCAGTGGCGACAATCCGTATCCGAAATCTATTTGTACGTCTATCAACCATCAAGTCTGCCACGGCATACCGAATGACAAAGCGCTTAAAAAAGCTGACATTGTCAATATAGACATCACCGTGATCAAAGACGGTTGGCACGGCGACACCAGCCGTATGTTTTTAGTCGGTGAGTCTTCGATTGCTGCGAAGCGCTTATGCAAACTTACATACGAAGCTATGTGGCATGGGATTGTCAAGGTCAAACCTGGCGCACGATTAGGCGATATTGGTTTTGCCATTCAACGTTTTGCTGAGGGGCATGGATTTTCTGTGGTGCGTGAATTTTGTGGACATGGAATTGGCCAAGTTTTCCACGAAGAACCCCAAGTCTTGCATTACGGTAAACCTGCAACTGGCGAGGAGCTCAAAGCTGGGATGACTTTCACCATTGAACCCATGATCAATGCTGGCAAAAAAGACATCAAAGAATTGGGCGATGGCTGGACCATTGTGACCCGTGACCATTCGCTGTCTGCGCAGTGGGAACACACGGTGCTGGTGACTGAAACTGGCTATGAGGTGCTGACCCTGTCTGAAGGTAGTCCAGCTTTACCTGATTTCGTGACGACTACGCACTGCTAAATTCCATGGACAACGCCTTGACGCACACCTATCGCAAGGACAAGGCGGCATTACTGGCCCAGGCCATTAGCAAACCCGATACTGCGCGCAGTGTGCATCTGTTATTGCATCGACTATGTGTCATGACAGACAACAGTATCAAACAAATTTGGCAGGACACTGGTTTTGATAACCAAGTCTGTCTAGTGGGCGTAGGTGGGTATGGACGAGGTGCACTCTATCCATATTCAGACATCGATGTGTTGCTCTTATTGCCAAGCGGTAAATCTGCCGAAGAAGATCCTATTCTTAAAGGACAAATTGAACGATTCATCAGCGCTTGCTGGGACAACGGGTTAGAAATCGGTTCTAGTGTGCGCAACTTAGAAGAATGTATCCAAGAGTCGCGTGCAGACATTACGGTACAAACTTCACTCTTAGAAGCAAGGCGTATTGTTGGTAACGCCCAATTATTTAAAGAATTCAAAAAACAATACGACGAGGCGATGGATCCCAAAGCATTCTTTGTTTCCAAAACATTG
>CAIRQX010000146.1 GCA_903880855.1 uncultured Burkholderiales bacterium
CTTGCCTTTGGCCAGCGCTTCACCAGTGATCCAGCTCAATGTGGCAGCAGCCGTTGCGACGAGAGTGTTGACGAATGCCAGAGCAGTCACACCATTAGCTTCGAGGTTAGAACCGGCGTTGAAACCGAACCAACCCACCCACAACAAGGATGCGCCCACCATGGTCAATGTCAAGCTGTGAGGTGTCATGGCTTCTTTGCCGTAACCGATACGCTTGCCGATCACGAATGCGCCTACTAAACCAGCCATTGCTGCGTTGATGTGCACCACAGTACCGCCTGCGAAGTCGAGTGCACCCTTAGCCCATAACCATCCAGCAGCAGCTGTCACAGTTTCGAGAGTTGCAGCATCAGTGATCGCATCAGGACCGTCCCAATACCAAACCATGTGGGCGATAGGCATGTAGCTAAACGTGAACCAAATGGCACAGAACAACAACACAGCAGAGAACTTGATGCGCTCAGCAAATGCACCGACGATCAAGGTGCAAGTGATAGCAGCGAAAGTTGCCTGGAATGCGGCGAACGTGAGTTCAGGGATGTACACAGCCTTGCTAAACGTCGCAGCGACGGAGTCAGGAGTAATACCTTTGAAGAACAGTTTGTCCATGCCCCCAATAAAAGGATTGCCCGCCGTGAAAGTTAGCGAGTAGCCGTAAAGCACCCACAACACATAAATCAGCGACGACACCACAAAAACTTGCATCAATACAGACAACATGTTTTTGCTTCTGACCAAACCACCGTAGAACAGGGCTAAGCCAGGAATCGTCATCAAAATCACCAAGACAGTGGCAACTGTCATCCAGGCGGTATCGCCTTTGTTGCACTTTTCAGAGCACAGAATTGGGGCTGCTTCTGCAGGCGCAGCAGCTTCGGCTTTGGCTTCGGCAGCGGGTGCCGCAGGCGCGGCGGTCTGGGCCATGACGGTGGTACCGCCAAGCATCAGTCCCAACCCTAGGACTAGGGAGGCAAGTAATTTTTTCATGATGGTCTTCTTTCTTAAAGTGCTTCCACCCCGGTTTCGCCGGTGCGGATACGAACAACTTGTTCGAGGTCGTAAACAAAAATCTTGCCGTCACCGATTTTTCCGGTGCGAGCGGCGGCTTCAATTGCTTCAATGGCGCGGTCAACGTGTTGTTCATCGACAGCGGCTTCGACCTTAACTTTAGGCAAGAAGTCAACCACGTACTCGGCACCGCGATACAGTTCTGTATGGCCCTTCTGTCGTCCAAAGCCCTTGACTTCGGTCACAGTGATGCCCTGTACCCCAATCTGGGATAAGGCTTCACGGACTTCGTCCAGCTTGAAGGGTTTAATAACTGCGGTGATAAGTTTCATGGTTGCTCCTATAGAAGACGAGAGGCTTTTTTAGAAGCCGTATTTCAAGCCTAGGACAACGGCAGATTTGCCGGTGGCGTAGGCTGTAGAGTTGCTGTTGAATGCGCCAGATTTCGCGTTTGTAACGATTGCGGCAGCAGTTGCTGACAAGCCATTACCGAGATCTTTAGCAACAGTTAATGAGCCATCTGTGTATGACAGTTGACCTGAACCAGTTCCTGGACCTTGCACGACTTGACGACCGATATGGGGCGTCAAAGTAATTCCGTTACCCATGTCAAAGTTTGCTGTCAGGTCATAGTAGTCACTGTTCTTTGAATTTGGGGTTCCAAACAACTCAGATAAAGCATATGACCACTTAAATGTGTAAGCTCCGACAGTGGCAGCCGCATAAACCTCATTGGTGTTTGCATTTTTGTATTGGATATTGCCAGTAGCAGCCGTATTACCCAAGCTATTTCCGATGTACTGGTAGCGCAAGAAACCCACGTCATAAGCAACGCCAGAGCTTTCGAACTTGTATCCACCGTAGAGATCAAGTTCAGTGTTTCCGCTGTAGTTGTTAACAGCAGGGGTTATCTGGGAAGAGTCTTTGATCCACTGAATTTGTGATGCCCATGCGCCAGCGTAGTAGCCATTTGCATTTGCGTAGTCCACACCACCCTGCAATGCTGGTTGGCCTTTGGTTTGCGCCAAACCGCGATAACGATACTGGCTCACAACGCCAACGTTGTAAGTAACTTCAGGGGCTGCGGGCGCTGTTTGCGCAAAGGCTGCTGAAGAAGTAGCTAGCAAAGCTAGCAATAACTTGGACTTCAATTTCATTTTTAATACTCCGTTAAGAAAGTTAGTTGATACCTACATAGCAGAGAGCGTGCCAAAACAAAAAGTCACCCAAAGGTGTACATCTACTTCAACATTTGCCCTAATTAACGCGGTAGTCTTTCGACTCAACCATTTTCGCGCATAAATAGGGTGCGCGCAATTTCAAAGCGCCCCAAATTGGGGCACTGTTTTGGGGCTTCATAGTTGTCAATAGCATTAATTTACAGTCGCGCACTGCTTGGCATGCACTCACCATCGGTCACAGTGGAGGTGCATTTGGCAAATGGGTTGCCTACTTTCACCTTGGTTGGGCTTGCGGATACAGAGGTAAAAGAGGCGAGGGAGCGTGTTCGGTGTGCCATTCAGAACGCCGGCCTTCCATTTCCCAACAACAAGCGCATCACCGTGAACTTGGGGCCGGCCGACTTACCAAAAGACTCGGGCCGCTTCGATTTACCTATCGCTTTGGGAATCCTGTCGGCCCAAGGACTTTTAGACGATGTTGCATTGGCGCAACATGAATTCGCTGGGGAGCTCTCTTTATCAGGCGAGTTGCGTCCTGTAAGAGGCGCTTTGGCGATGGGGTTGGCCATGCACGCGGCCAAAGCTCCTAAGCGTTTGGTACTGCCGCCTGTGAGTGCTCAGGAGGCGGCTTTGGTGCCGACCACCGAGGTTTACTGCGCGCGGCATTTACAAGATGCAGCCGCACGATTTGCAAAACCTGGTGAAGCGCTTTTTGCTCAGCGGGGCCCGGCGTCTGCCACCAACGAAGGGTGGCAACGCGTGCAGCCTCCCAATTTCAAAAAAGCAATTGCGACCCAATCTAGTCATTTAGACCTTTCCGACATCAAAGGCCAAGCAAGCCCCAAACGCGCACTTGAGATTGCTGCGGCTGGCGGACACTCTGTCTTATTAATAGGGCCGCCTGGAACGGGTAAGTCCATGTTGGCGCATCGTTTTGCAACTTTACGACCAGATATGTCTTTACAAGAAGCGCTCGAGTCTGCGGCAATTGCCAGTTTGGGCGGGCGGTTTGATATTGGGCAATGGCAGCAACGTCCTACCCGCAGTCCACACCATACGGCCACCTCGGTCGCTTTAGTGGGTGGCGGATCGCCGCCGAGACCAGGCGAAATTTCTCTCGCGCACCACGGCGTGCTGTTTTTAGATGAGTTGCCAGAATTTTCGCGCCGAGCCCTTGAGGCTTTGCGTGAGCCCTTGGAAAACGGGCGCATCACTTTGTCACGCGCGGCCACGCAGGCAGAGTTTCCTGCGCAGTTTCAATTGATTGCGGCTATGAACCCATGCCCTTGCGGATATCTAGGGTCGCCTTTGAAAGCCTGTCGATGCACGCCCGACCAAGTTGCGCGCTACCAAGGCAAATTGAGCGGGCCTTTGTTCGATCGTATTGATTTGCAAGTAGAGGTCGCCACGCTTAGGCCAGAGGAGTTGTTGCATGCGGCTGTTGGCGAGTCAACTGCCTCGGTACGCGCACGATGCGTGGCAGCGCATACGCGCGCTACGAACAGGCAAGGCCTTGATAACCAGCATATAGCTAGCGCGAAGTTAGAGAAGTTGGTCAACGCATCCGCACAAGCCCTGCAATTTTTGAATAAGGCCGCGGCACAACTTGGTTGGTCTGGGCGCAGCACGCATCGTGCTTTGCGCGTGGCGCGCACGGTTGCTGATTTGGCTAACTCCGATTCAGTCGAAATAGCGCACATTGCTGAAGCCATCCAATACCGCAAAGTGCTTGTGGGGCAGTAACGCCAGACACAAATTGGTAATGCCACTCGACTAAGAGGACTTTGGTTTTAGGGCTCACCGAGTTACAGGCTTCAAAACTATCAAACTTTGTAAGCCACACCCAACCATCAAATAACTACCTTTCTCAAAAATACCCTTGGTCGTTTTGCAGCAAGCAGATCGCTCGCGGCATAACTTCTATGTGTTCGTATCAACCGTAATACTTGAGAAAGGAATTTGAATGAAGGCGTTTACCTACCTGCTGGGGTTTGGCTTGGCATTCGCCCTAAGCGCCGTCCACGCAGAAGATGAAAAACCTAAGAAACCCAATCGCATGGCAACTTGCAACAAAAACGCAGAAGGCAAAAAAGGCCAAGAGCGTAAGGACTTTATGAAGGAGTGTTTAAGCACTAAAAAGCCGGCTTAGGCTTGGTTCATTTAAAAGTGTGTACGTTGCCATTTCACACTTGGATTTTTTTATAGAAGCGCAACTTGCTCGTAATTTGCGCTTCTTTTTTTCATGGGTATTAGCGCTGCCGAAATAGTCCGACAAGACCGAAAGCAAAACGGTATGTTCTAAATTAATTTATAGGTTGGGAGCCAACAGTCTCTGCAAGTCTTTTACTTCAACACCTTGTCTTAGTGCCAAATCTTGCACTTGGTCTTCCCCAATACGCCCCACGTTGAAGTAACTCGCTTGCGGATGCGCCAAATAAAACCCGCTCACGCTGGCAGCCGGAGTCATCGCCAAGCTTTCGGTCAAACCCATGCCAACATCGCCACATTGCAAGACATCGAATATGGCGCGCTTGGCGCTGTGGTCTGGGCACGCAGGGTAACCAGGGGCAGGGCGAATGCCTTGGTATTTTTCTGCAATCAATTCTGTGTTGGTGAACGATTCATCTGCCGCATAGCCCCATAGGTCTTTGCGCACACGCCGGTGCATGCATTCGGCAAAGGCTTCGGCTAAACGGTCCGCTAATGCTTTGAACAAAATGGCTGAGTAGTCGTCATGCGCATCGGTGAAGCGCTTTTCTTGCTTCTCGTTGCCTATTCCAGTGGTTACGGAAAATAAGCCCACGTAGTCAGCAACTTGGGTTTGATCGGCCACAAAATCGGACAAACAACGGTTGGGGTTATTGTTAGGTTTCACGGTTTGCTGGCGCAAGCCATACCAAGTCATCACTTGCTGTTGGCGTGATTCATCTGCGTACAAAACGATATCGTCTCCGACGCGTTGCGCAGGATACAACCCCACCACTGCATTGGCCGTTAACCATCGGCCTTCAATGATTTTTTTTAACATCGCCTGGCCATCGGCGAATACTTTTTTTGCTTCGTCGCCCACTACGTCGTCTTCCAAGATGGCAGGGAAAGGTCCGGCCAAATCCCAAGTTTGAAAGAAAGGCGCCCAATCGATGAAGGGCTCTAGTTCTGCTAAATCAAAGTTTTTAAATACACGCTTACCGATGAATTTAGGCTTGGTAGGTTTGTATTTATTCCACTCAACCACGGCGGCATTTGCACGCGCTTCGTGCAACTTAACCAAAGGCGTTTGTTTTTTATTGGCGTGTTGTTCGCGCACCTTGACGTAATCGGCGTTCAACTCGGCAATATATTTCGCTGCTTGCTCTGACAACAAGCCTTGCGCCACACTCACGCTGCGTGATGCATCGGGCACATAGACCACAGGGCCCTCATAGTGCGGAGCAATTTTGACGGCAGTGTGTACGCGACTGGTAGTCGCACCACCAATCATCAGCGGCATTTTTTTGCTGCGGAAAAATTCGTCTTTTTGCATTTCGCCCGCGACGTATTGCATTTCTTCCAACGACGGCGTGATGAGGCCCGAGAGGCCAATCATGTCTGCGCCTTCTTCTTTGGCTTTGGCCAAAATTTCGTGGCAGGGCACCATCACGCCCATATTCACCACATCAAAGTTGTTGCATTGCAATACGACAGTGACGATGTTTTTGCCAATATCGTGCACATCGCCTTTCACTGTGGCAATCACGATCTTGCCTTTGGCTTTCACATCTTCACCCGCTTGCGCTTGCAAGCGTTTTTCTTCTTCGATGTACGGCACCAAATGCGCCACGGCTTGCTTCATCACGCGCGCAGACTTCACCACTTGCGGCAAAAACATTTTGCCTTGGCCAAACAAATCGCCCACCACATTCATGCCGTCCATCAATGGGCCTTCGATCACATGCAGAGGGCGCCCGCCTTTTTTCAATATCTCTTGGTAGGCCTCTTCGGTGTCGTCGGTAATGAATTCGGTAATGCCGTGAACCAAGGCGTGGCTTAAGCGTTGCGCCACAGTAACGGGCACTTCCGTTGTGCCACGCCACGCCAGTTTTTGACTATCGTCTTTCGCCGCACCTTTGGCGCTTTCAGCCACTTCGATCAACCGCTCCCCTGGTGTGAGATGTTCTTCGCCTTCTTTGTATTTCGGTGTTCGATTGAGCACCACATCTTCCACGCGCTCACGCAATACGGGCTCTAAATCGTCATACACACCCACCATGCCTGCGTTGACGATACCCATGTCCATACCAGCCGCAATCGCGTGGTACAAAAATACCGTGTGTATGGCTTCGCGCACTGGGTCGTTGCCGCGAAATGAAAAGCTCACATTCGAGACGCCGCCGCTGACTTTTGCGCCAGGCAGGTTTTGTTTGATCCAGCGCGTGGCGTCAATAAAGTCCACCGCGTAGTTGTTGTGTTCTTCAATGCCTGTAGCAATCGCAAAAATATTCGGGTCAAAGACGATGTCTTCTGGTGGGAAGTCCACCTCATCTACCAAGATGCGGTAGGCGCGTTCACAAATTTCTTTTTTGCGCGCAAAGGTATCGGCTTGGCCTTTTTCATCAAACGCCATCACTACGGCTGCCGCACCGTAGCGCTTGACCAAAGTGGCTTGGCGTTTGAACTCTTCCACGCCTTCTTTCATGCTGATCGAGTTGACGATGCCTTTGCCTTGGATACAACGCAAGCCTGCTTCAATCACCGACCATTTGCTCGAGTCGACCATCACAGGCACGCGGGCAATGTCTGGTTCGCCCGCCATCAGGTTTAAAAACCGGACCATCGCTGCTTGGCTGTCGAGCATGGCTTCATCCATATTGACGTCAATGATTTGCGCGCCGTTTTCAACTTGTTGACGTGCCACTGCAAGTGCTTGCTCGTAATCGCCATTCAAAATCATGCGGGCAAATGCTTTGGAACCGGTGACATTGGTGCGCTCGCCCACGTTGACAAACGATGCGCGGGGGGTATTGCCCTCGGCATCGGGTTGGGTTGCGCCAATCAAAACAGGCTCTAGGCCTGAAAGTTTCATGGGCGGCACGGACGTTGGATACATGGAGGGTTCTCTCACCTGGGCAGATCATTCAGGTGAGCGTCGTTGCAAAAAAATCTTCCCAAGCCTGACTTTGCGCACGATGGCAAAGCTGCAACGCTCCTTGAGAAGATAAGTATTTTAGACCACGTAGGCGCTCTCTTGGGCGCGCATTGGTGTGATTTTTTTGAACTTTCTTTTGTCTCTTTTTTTCGAGTGCCACTTACAAAGTTTGTGAGCAGCAATGTAGTTGCTGGCGGGTAAAAGACGCAAAAATTTCAGTCTTGCTTGGCTTCTTTTAGGAATTTTGTGCGCATCCCTTCTGTCTCTCTGCATTGCACGTCTCATGCGCATCCGCCTGCATCCATTGCCAACCCTTTAGGGTTGTCGTATCTGCCCTCGAACGAAAGCAGCGCATGGGACATGTACTTGCAACAAATCGACCGCGTAAGCCCTTTTCTTGGCGACTTATCGCGTTGGGTTGACACCTTGCGTCGCCCCAAGCGCGTGTTAGTCGTCGATGTGCCCATTCATCTGGACAACGGTCGTATAGCGCACTTCGAAGGTTTTCGCGTCCAACACAACACTTCGCGCGGCCCAGGCAAAGGTGGTGTGCGTGTTGACCCGCGCCTTTTATCAGAAGGTGAACTAGAGCGCGTCACACGTCGCTACACGAGCGAGATCGGCGTCATCATCGGACCACACAAAGATATCCCTGCGCCAGATGTCAACACCAATGATCGCGTCATGGCTTGGATGATGGACACCTATTCGGTCAACCAAGGCACCACATCGACAGGTGTTGTCACCGGCAAACCTATTGCGCTGGGCGGCTCTTTGGGCAGGCGCGAAGCGACAGGCCGTGGTGTATTTGTTGTCGCCGTGGAAGCCGCAAAAAAACTAGGCCTTGAGATTGCCAATGCATGTGTTGCCATTCAAGGCTTTGGCAATGTGGGTAGCGTTGCGGCAGATTTGTTTGAGCAAGCCCATGCACACATCGTTGCAGTGCAAGACCATACGGGCACGGTGTACAACCCAGATGGACTGAACGTCAAAACCTTAATTGCTTACGTCGCAGTCAATGGAGGGGTGTTTGGTTTCAAGGAAGCACAAAGCATGGACAAGGACGCGTTTTGGGATGTGCCTTGCGATATCTTGGTACCTGCTGCGCTCGAGACACAAATCACCTCGCTCAATGCACAACGTATCCAAGCGCGCTTAGTTGTGGAAGGCGCCAACGGCCCCACAACACCGCAAGCAGATGACATCTTGGCTCAGCGCAATATCTTGGTAGTGCCAGACGTGATCGCCAACGCTGGCGGCGTAACGGTTAGTTACTTTGAATGGGTACAAGATTTCTCCAGCTTCTTTTGGAACGAAGACGAAATCAATGCGCGTTTGACGCAAACCATGCAAGCGGCATTTGCATCCATTTGGCAGGTGGCCCAAGACAAACGGGTGAGTTTGCGTACTGCTGCTTTTATCGTAGGTTGCACGCGCATTTTGCAAGCGCGCGCTCTGCGGGGGCTTTGCCCATAAGGCTTAACGCAAGGCTTATGCAATGTGCTGGTGCACGGCATGTGCTGCCGATAGTGTCAATGCGTCACTGCTGACAGGGCCTATCACTTGCAAACCCACGGGCATGCCCTGTGCACCTAATCCAGCCGGCACATTGATGGCGGGTGTATGCAACACCGTCCAAATGCGACAAAACACGGGGTCACCCGTATTGTCCAAACTATCTGGCGCTTCGCCTTGTGCGCTGGGCGCTAGCAACACATCGACGTCTTGAAATACGGCTTGCAGTTGCAAACGGCATTTGGCAATGTGTTGCTGCGCTGCATCGTATTGCGCATGCGTGATGTCTTTGCCACTTTTCAAAATGCCTTGCAGACGCGGACTTAACTCTGCGTAATGCGCAATATGTTCATGCGCTAAGTTATGCGCTTGCTCAAACAACTGCACTTGCGTTTGCGCATGCGCCAAGGTTTGAAAGTCTGCGGGTAATTGCAAGTCTTTTACTTCAAAGGCTGGTGCGTTTTTGAGGGCTTGCTCTGCGTTTGCAAATACATTCTGCGTATCGGCGCCGGCTTGACTCCACTCATAGGTTCTGCAAATACCCACGCGCAATGGCCTCGACAGCACATCAGCCAAAGGCTTGACCAACCACGTGTGGCGCCCGCTCATAGCAGCAGCAAACAATGCCGCATCGGGAACAGTACGCGCCATAGCGCCTACCGTGTCTAGGGTATCTGAGAGTGACTTTGCTCCCGCGCGCGAAACACAACCAAAGCTCGGCTTGAAAGCAACGATGCCGCAATAGGAAGCTGGCCGAATCAACGATCCTGCTGTTTGTGTACCAATCGCCAAAGGCACCATGCTGTCAGCCACAGCAGCAGCCGAGCCAGACGATGAACCGCCAGGCGTGTGCGTGAGGCGCAGTGGGTTACGCGTTTGATTAGGATGGAACGTGGCGAACTCGGTGCTCACGGTTTTACCCAACACTACGGCGCCTTGTTGGCGTGCAACAGCGACGCAAGCCGCGTCAAATCCAGGGCGGTAATTGGCGTAGATGCGCGAGCCATAGGTAGCAGGCATATCGGACGTGGCCAACAAATCTTTGACGCCAATCGGTAATCCATGCAGCAAGCCACGATGTGCGCCAGCATCAAGTTGCTTGGCATGCGCAATGGCAACATCGCGTTGCAAATACGCCCACGCTTGCACCTCGGGTTCTCGCGCATCGATGTGCTCGATGCACGAACGCACCAAGTCTTCCGCACGCAAAGTGCGTTGTGCGAGTTGGGCAGCAGCGTCACATGCGCTGAGTTGGTGGAGCGCAGTCATGGCGGTACCTTTGGTTTTTAAAAATAGGGGCAGCTATGCTGCTTCGCGGTAAAAAGGCCCCGCGCTGATATCGCGTGCTTTTTGGTCCATCACCGCATTGGCAATAGCAGCAATATGTTCAGGCGTCGTTCCGCAACAGCCTCCGACGATATTCACCAAACCATCCGCCGCAAATTCGTGTAACAGGCGCGATGTGTCTGCTGGTGTTTCATCAAAGCCGGTATCGCTCATGGGATTGGGCAACCCTGCGTTGGGGTAGCAACTGATAAACGTGTCGCCTGCTACACGCGCAAGTTCTTGCAAATAGGGGCGCATCAACGCAGCGCCCAATGCGCAATTCAAACCAATCGCCAACGGCTTGGCATGGCGCACGCTATGCCAAAACGCGGTCACGGTTTGTCCACTCAAAATACGACCAGATGCATCGGTCACGGTGCCGCTGATGATCAAAGGCAAACGCTCGCCGCTGGCTTCGAAATATTCTTCAATCGCAAACAATGCGGCTTTGGCGTTGAGCGTGTCAAAAATAGTTTCGACCAACAGCACGTCGCAACCACCTTCGATCAGGGCTTGCGTTTGCTCGTAATAAGAGAGAGACGCAATTCTTCAAATGTGACGTTGCGCGCGCCGGCGTCATTCACATCGGGGCTGATGCTCGCGGTCTTGGGCGTGGGGCCTAAGGCGCCCGCCACAAAACGCGGTTTGTCTGGCGTGCTGTATTTGTCGCACGCCGCGCGGGCGATCTGTGCGGAGGCGCGGTTCATCTCGATGGCCAAATCAGCCATGTCGTAATCGGCTTGCGCGATGGTGGTGGCGCCAAAGGTGTTGGTTTCTATCAAGTCAGCGCCCGCGGCCAAATAGCCTTCGTGGATGTCGCGAATCACGTCCGGGCGGGTCAGGCTCAACAACTCATTGTTGCCTTTGACGTCTTTGTAGAAATCTTTGAAACGCTCGCCGCGGTATTGGGCTTCGCTCAATTTATAGCGCTGGATCATGGTGCCCATAGCGCCGTCAAGCACTGCGATGCGCTTGGCCAAAATGGCGGGTAATTGCTGCGCGCGCGTGTAAGTGTGTGATTGCATAAGTCTTACATTGTAAAAACACTTGCGGCACTTACATAAATAAGCCTTTTGCCGTGGCATAGTTTCGCCTTTGCTGTTTTTCAGCAGTTCTCGGATTTTTTGTTTGTCTTATCTACCCATATTGCGTGAAGTATTTGGCTACGACGCCTTTCGTGGCCCGCAAGAAGCCATCGTGAACCACGTCTGTGCGGGTGGCGACGCTTTGGTGCTCATGCCTACGGGCGGTGGCAAGTCTTTGTGCTACCAAATTCCTGCAATAGCGCGTCAGCGCGCGGGGCATGGCATTGCCGTAGTGATCTCGCCTTTGATTGCGCTGATGCACGACCAAGTCGGGGCTTTGCACGAGGCGGGCGTAGAGGCCGCGTTTTTAAATTCCAGTTTGAGCGGCGAAGATGCCAACGCAGTCGAGCAACGCATGCGCAGAAGCGATATGACTTTGCTCTATGCCGCACCTGAGCGTGTCACCACGCCACGCTTTTTGGCACAACTCGATGACTTGTATGCGCAAGGACATTTGAGTTTGTTTGCGATTGACGAAGCGCATTGCGTCAGCCAATGGGGTCATGACTTCCGACCTGAATACCGTGCGCTGACAGTTCTGCATGAACGCTATGCAGGCGTGCCACGCATTGCGCTCACCGCCACAGCAGATGCCACAACGCGCGCGGACATCGTCGAGCGCTTGCAGTTAGAAGACGCACAGCAGTTCGTCAGCAGTTTCGACAGGCCCAACATCCGCTACACCATCATCGAGAAAAAAGATGCGTCAACGCAGTTGCTACGCTTTATTCAGCGTGAACACACAGGCCCTTACGGCCAAGACAGCGGCATCGTCTATTGCCAATCGCGCAAACGGGTAGAAGAGGTTGCGCAATTGCTGTGCGATGCAGGCATTGCTGCTTTGCCTTACCACGCAGGATTGGTGCAGACAACGCGTCAAAACAACCAAAACCGCTTTTTACGTGAGGAAGGTTTGGTGATGGTCGCCACCATTGCCTTTGGTATGGGCATCGACAAACCCGACGTGCGTTTTGTGGCGCACTTAGATATGCCTAAAAACATCGAAGGCTATTACCAAGAAACGGGCCGCGCAGGGCGCGACGGCCAAAGCGCAGACGCATGGATGGCTTATGGCTTGAACGATGTGGTCAACCAACGCCGCATGATCGATGAAAGTCCTGCGGCAGAAGACTTCAAACAAGTGATGCGCGGCAAACTCGATGCACTGCTCGCCTTAGCCGAAGCCACCGACTGCCGTCGGGCGCGATTGCTGGGTTATTTCGGTGAAACCTACCCCAAGATGAAATGCGGCAATTGCGACAACTGCCTACAAGCTCCGCAAATTTGGGACGGAACTGAAGCAGCACGCATGTTGCTCTCCACCATCTACCGCATTCACCAGCAAGACGGCAAAACATTTGGCGCCGGCCATGTCATGGACATCTTGCGCGGCAAAGACACGGAAAAAGTCCAGCAATATGGCCATGCAAGTTTGAGTACTTTTGGGATTGGCGCCCAATTTACAGAACAGCAGTTGCGCGGTGTGCTGCGCCAGCTCATCGCCTTGGGGGCTTTGGGCGTGGATGCACAAACTTTCAGCACGCTCTATTTGACCGAAGGGTCGCGGGCGGTGCTCAAAGGGGAGACGTCAATTCGCCTTCGCGCTTCCGTTTCAACGCCTGCAGCCAGCAAATCGAAAAGCCGCGCCTCTGGCAGCGTGCACAAACCCACGCCCACCCCTTTGGACGCCACCGGCCAAGCGCGCTTTGATGCTCTCAAGGCCTGGCGCGGCGAAGTGGCTAAGTCACACAATTTGCCGGCTTATGTGATTTTTCATGACGCGACCTTGGCTGCAATCGCCAAAGCCGGGCCAACCAATTTAGATAGCTTGCAAGGAATTGCGGGGATTGGCGTGAAAAAGCTGGAGGCCTACGGGCAAGAGGTGTTGCGGGTTGTGGCCACTGTTGAATAAATATTAGTCGGGTGGACTAAAATATGTGGATTGATCTATTAGGAGTTCTCCATGTCCCAAGCTAAAGACCATTCGCATGACGGCGAACAAGATGTGGTCGAGTCCATCGTCCCCTTGATGCCGATCGTGCTCCCCGTAGCTGGTGGCATTTTGATTTTCTTGCTGGCCTTTATTGCTGTTTTCATGGCCTAAGCCTCAGGGTTTTCAAAAAAGTTAGTCTTTTTAATTGTCTGACATTACTTCTTAAAGCGCCTTTTTGGCGCTTTTTTTACTTCCTTTTTCTACGTATCCATGGTTTTTATTATTCATTTGGATGCATAAGGGCGCCAGATTTCTTAAAATGCTCCACCCGCTTCAAATGCGGCCCATCGATTGAGGCCAAGGTCTTGGCAAAGCTCTCGCAGGACCTTGACCTCAATTTTTAACTTTGGAGTCTTTGATGAACGCACCCGCTTATGTGAAAAATCCCAGATCGGAAGAGCACACGTCTGAACTCCAGTCACGGCTACAGATCTCGTATGCCGTCTTC
>CAIRQX010000147.1 GCA_903880855.1 uncultured Burkholderiales bacterium
CCAGCATGAGCACCCAACGTACCCTCTCCATCATCAAGCCAGACGCAGTTGAAAAAAACGTGATCGGCCAGATTTATGCCCGTTTCGAAGCCGCTGGCCTCAAAATCGTTGCTGCCCGCATGGCCCATTTGTCACGCGGTGTAGCCGAAGCTTTCTACGGTGTCCACATAGAGCGTCCTTTCTTCAAAGATCTCGTCGATTTCATGATTTCTGGCCCTGTCATGATCACCGTGCTCGAAGGCGACAACGCCATCCTAAAAAACCGCGATTTGATGGGCGCTACCGACCCTAAGAAAGCCGCTGCCGGCACCATCCGCGCTGACTTTGCTGACAGCATTGACGCCAACGCCGTGCACGGTTCTGACGCGCCTGAAACAGCGGCAGTCGAAATCGCGTTCTTCTTCGCAGGAATGAACGTTTACTAAAAGCCCATAGGCGGCGCCTAAGCCCCGCTTGCGCTTGCAACCCCATGACGGCCAACCTGCTTGACTTTGATCTCGACGGTTTGGCCGTTTTTTGTGAGCAACTCGGAGAGAAACGCTTTCGTGCCACCCAGCTATTTCGCTGGATCCATCAAAAGGGCGCCCAAGACTTTGACCAAATGTCGGACTTGGCCAAAAGCCTGCGCGAAAAACTAAAAACCTCTGCGCATATTGCGCCGCTCAAGCCTCTTTCGCGTCATGACTCTGCCGACGGCACTGTCAAATGGCTGTTCGATGTGGGCGCTGGTGACGCGGTAGAAACCGTTTTTATTCCCAGTGAAGAACGTGGCACGCTGTGCATTTCTTCACAAGCCGGCTGCGCTGTTGGCTGCCGGTTTTGCTCGACCGGCCATCAAGGCTTTAGCCGCAATTTGAGCAGCGGCGAAATCTTGTCGCAACTTTGGTTTGCTGAGCACACCTTGCGGCGCGAATTCAAAACCGAAGAGCGTGTGATTTCCAACGTAGTGATGATGGGTATGGGCGAGCCCCTTCAAAACTACAGCGCCTTGGTCCCTGCCTTACGCGCTATGTTGGATGACCACGGTTACGGGCTATCGCGCCGTCGTGTCACCGTCTCCACCTCGGGCGTGGTTCCCATGATTGACCGTTTGGGTGAAGACTGTCCTGTTGCTTTGGCTGTCTCGCTTCATGCCCCAACCGACGCTTTGCGTGAGCAACTGGTTCCGCTCAACAAAAAATACCCCATCGCCGAATTGATGGATGCTTGCCGCCGCTATTTGGCATATGCGCCACGTGACTTCATCACCTTTGAATATTGCATGTTGGATGGTGTCAACGACCAACCCGAGCACGCCCAAGCGTTGGTCGATTTGGTGCATTCGCCCCGCGACCCTAGCAAACGCATCCACGCCAAGTTCAATTTGATTCCGTTCAACCCGTTTCCCGAGTCTGGTTTGACCCGTTCGAACGCAGCAACGGTCAATGCCTTTGCGGATGTTTTGAGCAAGGTGGGCATAGTGACCACGGTGCGTAAAACGCGAGGCGACGATATCGATGCAGCCTGCGGCCAACTAGCTGGCGACGTAAAAGACCGCACCCAAGTGCAAAGCCGTATGGCCAAGCAAAAAGTGATTCCCTTGACGCAGGTAAGCATATGAAGCCTGTGTCTCAACCTATGGCGCCTTTGCTTTTAGTTTGGCTGCGTCTGATTTTGTTGGTGTTGCTTGGCTGTATGTTGGTATTGCAAATGCAAGGTTGCGGCAGTCGAGCCACTTCGCAAGCTGAGATAGATCGGTTGACCCAACCAGAGCCTGACTCAGTGCGCCAACGTGCCATTCGACGCGTCACTTTGGCCAGCGCCTATTTCGCGCAAGAACAGATGGATGCGGCGATGCAAGAAACCCGCGCGGCACTTCAAATTGATCCCGATTTCGCACAAGTCTATAGCTTGTTGGGCTTGATCCACCAACGCAACAACGCCATGGATTTGGCGCAACAAAGTTTTGAGACGGCTATTCGCTTAACTGCACGCGTATCAGCATCTGGCGACGAGATAGGAGCCGTCTTGCATAACTACGGTTGGTTTTTATGTCAGCAAGGCAAGTATTCATCCGCCCAGTACCAATTTGCCATGGCGATATCGCAACCGGGTTACCGCCAATTAGGTCAAACATGGTTGGTCAATGGTGTCTGCCAAGTGCGCGCCAAACAACCTGTGCAAGCACGCAATAGTTTTGAGAAGGCGCTGGGATTTGCGCCCAATGACCCTACCGCACGTTTTGAGTTGGCCATGTTGGATTGGCAAGATGGCAATGCCCTCCAAGCGCGGCGCATGCTGGGCAGTATCAACTCTAGCCCGCAAGCAACTCCAGCCAGTTTGTGGCTAGGCGTGTTGTTGGCCCGTACATTGAAGCTAGATACCGAAATGAATACCCTTGGCAATCGATTGGCGCAACGCTTTGCCAACTCGCCTCAGGCAGCCTTGTGGCTTGCGCGAAAATTCGACGACAAATGATGGATTCAGAAATTCCAACCCCCACAACTACCGCTGGCGAATTGCTGCGCAACTACCGGCTCGAACAAAAGGTCTCTTTGATCGATTTGGCCGCTGTTTTGCGCGTCTCAGTTGCTAAATTAGAGGCGCTTGAAAACGACGCTTGGGACCAATTGCACGACGCCATGTTTGTCCGTTCACTTTCACTGGCAGTTTGCAGACAACTGCAAACAGATGCCGCACCTGTTTTGGCTTTGTTGCCCACCCACGACCATTCCAAGTTGGGCGAGAAAAACGAAAAAGGCTTGAATTCGCCCCTTAGCCGCCCTTCCCTTTTGCCGCAATCCACGTTTGTTAGTTTGACGGTATTTTTTACCCCCATGCGCTGGGCTGCCTTGGTTTTGTTTATGTTGGCATTGGTGTTGGCAGTTTGGCCTGAAGTGCAGCATTGGATTGTTTACAAAAATAACCCAACTGCTACGGGCGTGACGCTGAATCCCACGGTGCTTCCTGCAGACCCTAACGAAGGCCGAGAGGTCAATATGATCATCACTCCGGTCCAATCGGCGGCTATTCCAACAACAGACGCTAAAAACCAATTGACCAACACCACGGAGATAAATGATGGACGTTAAACCTATTGCTTTTGCCGTGCCCAGTGTTCGCAACACCTTGCAAGCCCGTGTGTCCTGGGGCGAGCATGTAGTCACCGTCGGTGGTGATGCACCTGTGCGCATCCAATCCATGACCAATACCGATACTGAAGACGTCATTGGTACAGCCATTCAGGTCAAAGAACTGGCCATGGCTGGGTCAGAGTTGGTTCGCATCACGGTCAACACGCCAGAGGCTGCGCAAGCGGTGCCACACATCCGCGAACAATTGGACCGCATGGACGTCCATGTCCCTTTGATCGGTGACTTCCATTACAACGGCCACCGTTTGTTGACCGACTATCCCGAATGCGCCAAGGCTTTGTCGAAATACCGTATCAATCCCGGCAATGTGGGCAAGGGCGACAAACACGACAAACAGTTTGGACAGATGATCGAGGCTGCTATCCGCTACGACAAAGCCGTGCGCATTGGCGTGAATTGGGGCAGCATGGACCAAGAGTTGCTCGCGAGCTTGATGGACGCCAACGCCAAAAGGCCACGGCCCTTTGAAGCCAAGCAAGTGATGTACGAAGCCTTGATTACTTCTGCCATCGATTCCGCTAAGTTGGCCGAGCATATGGGTTTAGCACCCCAACAAATCTTGCTCAGTTGCAAGGTGAGCAGCGTTCAAGATTTGATCGCCGTCTACCGCGAGTTGGCCAAGCGTTGCAACTACGCATTGCATTTAGGTTTGACCGAGGCGGGTATGGGTGTGCGTGGCACCGTGGCCTCGGCTACCGCTTTGTCCATTCTTTTGCAAGAGGGCATTGGCGACACCATTCGTGTCTCGCTCACCCCCGAACCCGGTGAGTCGCGCACCCAAGAGGTGGTCATTGCCGCTGAAATTTTGCAAGCCTTGGGCATGCGCAGTTTTGTGCCTAGCGTTACCGCCTGTCCAGGGTGTGGTCGTACGACCAGCACCACTTTCCAAGAAATGGCCAAGTCGATTGACGACTATTTGCGCGGACAAATGCCTGTTTGGAAATCGAAATACCCTGGCGTGGAAGGCCTCAAGGTGGCGGTGATGGGTTGTATCGTCAACGGGCCTGGCGAGAGCAAGCATGCTGATATCGGCATCAGCCTGCCTGGAAGCGGCGAAGCGCCAGCGGCACCGGTGTTTATCGATGGCGAAAAAGCCATGACTTTGCGGGGCGAACACATCGCCCAAGAGTTCCACCAAATTGTTGAAAACTATATTGAAAAGCGCTTCGGCTGATAGGCATTAGGGATGGACGCAGACAAAACTTCGCAATCGCAAGCCCCTCAGGCGCCTGCTAAAACCGCTAAGCCTGCGGCTTTGCATGCTGTCAAAGGCATGAATGACTTGCTGCCGCCCGCGTCAGCCCAATGGGAGTGGCTAGAGGACAAAGTACGCGTCCTTATGCAGCGGTTCGCTTACCGCAATTTGCGCACGCCCATCGTCGAACCCACGGCTTTGTTTGTGCGCGGTTTAGGAGAAGTGACCGACATCGTCGAAAAGGAGATGTACTCCTTTGAAGACCGTTTGAACGGCGAGCACCTTACCCTGCGACCAGAAGCTACTGCTGGCGTGGTGCGCGCCGTGGTTGAACACAATATGTTGTACGAAGGCCCTAAGCGCCTCTATTACCTGGGTCCGATGTTTCGCCATGAGCGTCCCCAGCGGGGTCGTTATCGCCAGTTTCACCAAGTTGGGGCTGAGGCTTTAGGCTTTGCTGGACCAGAGATAGATGCCGAATTGATCGTGCTAGCCCAATCGCTTTGGCAAGAACTGGGCCTTCGCGATGTGCGTTTGGAGCTCAATAGCTTGGGCCAACCACCTGAGCGTTTGGCGCATCGCCAAGCCTTGATTGCTTATTTAGAGCAGCACATCGATGTGCTCGACGAAGAAGCCAAGCGCCGTTTACACACCAACCCCTTGCGCATTCTGGACACCAAAAACCCAGCCATGCAAGCAGTAGCTGAAGGCGCGCCCAAACTGATGGACTTTTTGGGCGAAGCGTCGCTTGCCCACTTCAACACGTTGCGCGCTTTGTTAGATGCAAGCGGCGTGTCCTACACCATCAACCCACGCTTGGTGCGTGGCATGGACTATTACAACCTCACCGTGTTTGAGTTTGTGACACAAAGCTTGGGCTCCCAAGGCACGATTTGTGGTGGCGGCCGCTACGACTATTTGATAGAACAAATCGGTGGCAAGCCAGCACCTGCAGTGGGTTGGGCTTTGGGTGTCGAGCGGGTTTTGGAATTGCTGAAAGAACAAGATTTATTACCCACTGCAACGCATGCCGATGTCTATGCCATCGTGCCCGATGCTTCAGCAATGCCCGTGGTGTTCGAAGCCTTGCATGCTTTGCGTAGTCAAGGTGTATCGGTGCAAATGCACGCAGGCGCGGGCGAGGGCTTGGGCTTGGGCAGCATGAAGTCGCAGTTTAAAAAAGCCGATGCCAGTGGCGCACGTTTTGCCTTGATTTTTGGCGCTGACGAACTCGCCAGACAAGAGGTGACTTGGAAGTCTTTGCGCGATGGCCAAGGCCAGCAAGAGACGACGCCTCTTGAAGGCTTGGCGACTTTTGTCACCAAGCGTCTCTCTTGAGACGCACGCCTACAATCTGACTGAATTTATAACGATAGAAATCCATGGCTACGCATCTCGACCTCGAAGAACAAGAACAACTTGACGACCTCAAACACTTTTGGAAGCGTTGGGGCAATCTGATCACTTGGTTGCTGATCGGCATCCTGAGTAGTTACGCGGGCTGGATGGGTTGGCAAGCCTGGCAATCTAAACAATCTGCCCAGTCTGCCGCCTTGTTTGACACTGTAGAGCGTGCAGCTGTTGCGGGCGACTTGGTACTTTTCGAGCGATCGGTGGGTGACATCAAGAGTAAATTTGGCTCGACTACTTATGCCCACCAAGCGGCATTTTTAGCCTCACGTATTTTTCAAGAAAAATCGCGTCCTAAAGAAGCCAGAGAACAACTGCAATGGGTGATCGACCAAGCCTCCGACGAGGGTTATCAGGCGCTTGCTCGTTTGCGTTTATCGAGCTTGTTGATCCAAGACAAAGAGTTTGATGCTGCCCGTAAATTGCTCAGCGCCAAATCCCCTGAATCGTTTGAGCCTTTGGTGGCAGACCGTTTGGGTGACCTCGATATGCTGACCAATCAAACCGCTGAGGCTATTAAGCATTACCAAGCGGCTTGGAAAGCCATGGAGCCTAACGCCCAATACCGTCGCTTGATTGCCTTTAAGCTTGCCGCGCTTGGCGCGGATCCTGAGGCAATTACCAATGCTTCCGATGCGAAGTCAATCAAGGAAGCTACCAAGTGAAGCCTGCTTTGACTCTGCGTTTTGGACGACCACTATTCCTAGGCACTTTGTTGGTGCTAGCCGCATGCTCTGCCTCGCGTCCTAAACCCGTTGACATTCCACCTGTCGCCGTTTTGCAAGAAGCTCGCACGGCTTGGACTGCACAAATAGGAAAGGTCAATTTCCCCTTGTCGGTTGCCGCGCGCGATGACCGCATTGCGCTAGCTAACAGCGATGGCACTGTGGCCATGCTCAATGCCAAAACAGGCAAAGATATTTGGCGCTTCACCCTCCCTAAAACCACCGTCAGTGCTGGCGTAGGTAGCGACGGCCAACAAGTTGCATTGGTCACCCGCGACAACCAGTTGGTGGTGATTCAAGACGCCAAGGTGCAATGGCGCCAAACATTACCCGCACAATCTTTCACCCCACCTTTAATGGCTGGCCAACGCGTTTTTGTTTTGACGGCTGATCGATCAGTTTTAGCGTATGACGGCGCCACCGGGCAAAAGCTTTGGACCCAACAGCGTCCTGGTGAGCCTCTCGTGCTCAAGCAGGCGGGTGTGCTAGCAGCTTTCAAAAACACCTTGTTGGTGGGGCTCTCTGGTCGCTTGGCTGGTTTAGACCCTACAAATGGCGTAATTGTTTGGGAGTCCGCCATTGCTACACCCCGCGGCACCAACGACATGGAACGCTTGGTGGATCTGGTCGGCCCGTCCGACCGTGTGGGCGATGTGGTGTGCGTGCGCGCATTCCAAGCACAAGTGGGTTGTATCGATGCACAAAAAGGCCAAAACCTGTGGACCCGTCCTTCCGCGGGAGACCGAGGTTTAAGTGGCAATGCCAATTTAGTCGTTGCACCCTTGGCCAACGGTGTCGTGCAAGCATGGCGCCGTGAAGACGGGGAGCGCGTTTGGGAAACCGAGCGACTCAAATACCGTTTGCTGAGTGCACCTTTGGTGACTCCAAAGGGCGTTGTAATTGCTGACAGCGGTGGTTTTGTATACGTGCTGTCTTTAGCCGATGGCGCCTTGTTGAACCGTTTGAAGATGGACGGCGAAGAGCTGGCTGCTGCACCTGTAGCAGCATCGAATGTCTTCGTGCTGGTTAGCCGCGAAGGCCGCGTTACCGGTTTGAATCTGCCTTGATGCAGATTCTGAGGAAATAGAAGTGAAACCCGTTTTGGCCTTGGTGGGCCGTCCTAATGTTGGTAAATCCACCCTCTTTAATCGCTTGACCAAAACCCGCGACGCCATCGTTGCCGATTTTGC
>CAIRQX010000148.1 GCA_903880855.1 uncultured Burkholderiales bacterium
GCCAAAGTTAAACGCACCAAAATCTTATCGATGTAGCGCGCTGTTTGCTCACCTGGGCGAATACCCGGAACAAATGCGCCACTCTTCTTTAAATTCTCAGCTGTATCACGGCTGTTAAATACCAAAGCGGTATAGAAGAAACAGAAGAAAATGATCGCAGCTGCATACAAAATCGTGTAAACAGGTTGTCCTGGAGCCAAGGTAGCAGCTAAATCTTTAATGATTCTGCTAAACATATTGGTTGGCTCGCCTGATGTAAACCAGCCAGCAATCGTTGCAGGGAACAAAATAATGGATGAAGCAAAAATAGGAGGAATAACGCCTGCCATATTCAACTTCAATGGGAAATAAGAGGACTGGCCGCCATAAATCTTGTTGCCGACTTGACGCTTAGCGTAGTTAACCAAGATACGACGCTGACCGCGCTCTACAAACACCACAAAATAAGTCACCGCAATACAGATCACTACGATGAGTAGTGCAGAAATAATATTCATTGAGCCAGTGCGAACCAACTCTAATAAGCTAGCTAAAGCATTAGGCAAGCCAGAAACAATACCGCCAAAAATGATGATCGAAATACCGTTGCCCAGACCACGTTCCGTAATTTGCTCACCCAACCACATCAAGAACATAGTTCCTGTTACTAAAGTAACTACCGTGTTGAGTTCAAACATCAAACCTGGATTTACTACTAAACCTGGTTGAGCCTGCAATGCAACAGAGATTCCCAAAGCCTGGAAAGTTGCCAGCAACACAGTGCCATAACGGGTGTATTGAGTAATCTTGCGCTGTCCAGCTTGACCTTCTTTTTTCAATGACTCTAAAGAGGGGACAACAATCGTCATCAACTGCATGATGATCGATGCAGAGATATACGGCATGATTCCCAAAGCAAAGACCGTAAAGCGGGATAAAGCGCCGCCTGAGAATAAGTTAAACATTCCCAAGATGCCGTCTTTTTGACCTGCAAATAACTGAGCCAATTGGTCTGGATCAATACCAGGAACTGGAATATGAGCACCCAAACGGAACACGAGCAAAGCCAACACCAGGAAAATCAAGCGTTGGCGTAATTCGCCAAACTTGCCCCCTGCTGATGCAGTGCCTGCGTTATTGGTAGGTGCTAATGCCATATTTACTGAAAAGGCCTATTAAACCAACTCAACTAACTTGCCGCCAGCTGCTTCAATAGCTGCTTTTGCGCCGGCAGTTGCTGTAATACCCTTAAGGGTTACTGCAATCTTGAGTTCGCCAGTCTTGATAACCTTAACTGCGTTGATTTGTTCACCAGCAAAACCGTGGGCCTTCAAAACCAATAAGTCCACTTCTGGCAAATTGATTTTTGCCAAGTCGTTCAAAGTAATTTGACCTACGTGACGACGTGTCAAAGACACGAAACCGCGTTTTGGCAAACGACGATACATTGGCATTTGACCGCCCTCGAATCCAACCTTGTGGAATCCGCCGGAACGTGACTTTTGACCTTTGTGACCACGGCCAGCAGTTTTACCAAGACCAGAACCAATGCCGCGACCTACGCGACGACGGTTTTTCTTGGAGCCCTCTGCGGGCTTGAGTGTATTGAGTTCCATATTCTTCGCCTATTTACTTGCTAGTTATCAGCCAACGACCTTAACTAGATAAGAAACTTTATTAATCATTCCACGCACAGCTGGTGTGTCTTCCAACTCAGAAACTGAATTGATGCGACGGAGGCCTAAGCCACGAACTGTTGCACGATGGCTTTCGCGTGTACCGATCAAGCTGCGTACTAATTGCAGTTTGACTTTTGAGTTAGTTGTTGTCATTTATAGATTCCTAATCTTTTGGTCTTAGCCTAGAATCTCTTCAACTGATTTGCCGCGCTTAGCTGCAATTTCAGAAGGAGTGCTCATCTTGCTCAAAC
>CAIRQX010000149.1 GCA_903880855.1 uncultured Burkholderiales bacterium
AGAAACCAATGCGCTCAAGATGCGTGGCGAATACTGTTGGCCCAAGGCCTGTAGCCATGGAGACACAGGGGTTCTGAGTTTTTCTTCAGGCAATTTGGGCGCAATCTTGGGGTCGATCAAAACCCAGCCAATCACATAGACCAAATACAAGAAGGCCAAAAAGAAGCCGGGAAACATGGCGGCCGCATAGAGCTTGACCACCGATTGGCCAGCAACCGCTGCGTACACAATGATCATCACGGAAGGCGGAATCAAAATACCCAAGGTGCCGCCAGCGGTAATCACCCCAGCCGCCAAGCGGGTGTCGTAACCTGCGTTGAGCATAGGGCGCATCGCAATCACGCCCATCAACACCACCACGGCGCCTACCAAGCCACTGGCAATGCCCCAGAAGGTACAAATCACCAAGGTGGCCACGGCCAAAGAGCCGGGTAAACGGCGGAAAGCCAGTTGCACGCTGTGGAACATTTTGTCGACCAGCGCCCCGCGTTCCATCACATATCCCATCAGCACAAAGAGCGGGATAGAGAGCAACACATCGTTCGTCATCGCACCAAAAGTGCGCTGCACCATCAGGTTAAAAACTTTGTTGTCGAGCCAAGGCTGGCTGGGGTCGTAAAAGGCCGTGAAGCCAAACACCATACCCAAGCCCATGAGGGTAAAGGCGGTAGGAAAGCCCATCATGATGACCACCACGATGAGGGCCAACATGGTCAGGCCGAGTGCTGGATCGCTCATGCGTGATCTCCTTTGGAGGCGAGGTTTCCACGCTGGTGGGCTTCTTCGTCAATGGTTTTGGCGCGGGCGATGGCGTCGCGTTTGGCATCTTCGTCCACGTATATGCTGTTGGCTAGCTGTTGTTCAACCACGTCAATTTCGTTGGCGTCTTTGAGTCGCTCTGGCCATTCGCCGGTCTTGAGGCAGACCACGCAACGCACGATTTCCGCGACGCCTTGCAAAAGCACTATCAAGCCCGCGATGGGAATAATGGCCTTAAAGGGATAGAGGGGCAGTGGGTCGGCGTTGAAAGTATGTTCGCGGATCAGCCAAGAGTCGTTGGCATAACCCCAGCCAGCCCAAGTCAGGGCGATTACGCCGGGGAGAAAAAACAAAATGTAGAGCACCAAGTCAAGCGATGCTTGGGTGCGGGGCGCTGCGCTGCCATAAAAGAAGTCACCACGCACATGGCCGTTTTGGCTCAAAGTGTAGGCGCCGCACATCATGAAGAGGGTGCCGTACATCATGTTGCTAGCGTCAAAAATCCAAGCAGTGGGAGCGTTCAGGACATAGCGTTTGAAGACTTCCACCACCACCATGAGCATCAAGGCAATGATGAGCCAAGCAAAGGCTTTGCCGACCCAGGTGCTGATCTCATCTGCTGTGCTCAGCAGTTTTTGTGTATTCATAAGAGGCAATCAGAAAAGAAGAAACCCATTCGGACTAGCCGAATGGGTTGTTAATTATCAGCCTAAATTAAGCCTTTTTGGCGGGTGCAGCTGGCTTTGCAAAGTAGCGGTTATAGGCCATCTTGAAGTCAACCATGTAGTCGTTTTGCCATTGGCCTGCGCGTGCAGCGAATGCGCGTTGCGATTCCATGACTTTCTTGAAGTAGGGATTCTCGGCAGACTTCTTCTCAACGACTTTGTCCCAAGCGTCGAGCTGTGCTTTGAGGATGGAGTCAGGCGTCTTGTAGAACTTGATGCCTTGCTTTTTCATGTCGGCGTAGTCTTTGGAGTTGCGGTCGATGGCTTTCCAGCTCATCTCGGCAGAAGACGCTTGCACCGAGTATTCGATGATCGACTTGAGTTCCGCAGGCAATGCGTCAAGCTTGCCCTTGTTGAACAAGATCTCGAACTGCTCGCCGCTTTGGTGGAAGCTTTGCAACATGCAGTTTTTCACCACGTCGGGGAAACCCAAGATGCGGTCAGAAGAAGCGTTGTTGAATTCCGCAGCATCGATCAAACCACGGTCCAAGGCAGGAACAATCTCGCCTCCTGGCAGTGGGTTCACCGCAACGCCCAGTTCAGTGAAGATGTCCACTGCTAAGCCAACGGTACGGTATTTCAAACCTTTTAAATCAGCGACTTTAGCGATCGGTTTTTTGAACCAACCCAAAGGCTGTGTAGGCATTGGCCCATAAACATAAGAAGCCACATCAATATTGAGCGACTTGTAGATCTCTTCCAGCAACTGCTTGCCGCCACCGTATTGGTGCCATGAAAGAACCATGTTGGGGTCCATGCCGAAAGCAGGGCCAGAACCCCACAGAGCCAAAGCAGAGCTTTTGCCGTAATGGTAGGCCAACACGCCGTGGCCACCGTCTAGCGTGCCTTTGTTGACAGCATCTAACAGTTGGAAGGCTGGTACGACAGAGCCAGAGGGCAGCACTTCAATCTTGAGGCGGCCGCTGGCCATGTTGTTAACTTTGGACGCAAAGTCGTTGGCGTATTCATGGAAGATGTCCTTGGCGGGCCAAGTGCTTTGAAAGCGCATAGACACAGTTTGTGCACGAGAAATCATCGGTGCTGTCATGGCGCCTGCAGCGACTGCGGCACCTTTGAGCATATTGCGGCGGCCGGAGCCTTTTTGGATATCTGTCATTCGGGGATCTCCTAGGGATTTATCAAAGACACTTAAACATTACGAGAGGGACTATTCTTATGCCTAGGTGCGTTGGGGAATGGTGGGGTTTCCCCCAATCTCAAACTAGAAACATTTGTTGGTTTGTCTCATGCGTGACCGCTGGGCACTCATATACTGCCCTGCGATCCAAGCTTTTCTATCCAACCAACCCCACACGATGAGTTTTTTAGCCCTAGACGTTGGCAACACCCGGCTGAAGTGGGCGTTATTCGATAGCCCAAAGCCCCAAGCTACTTTGATAGACCACGGCGCGGTTTTTTTAGAGAACATTGACCGGCTAGCCGATAACGAGTGGCGCGACCTTGTGACGCCAACTCAGATGCTCGGTTGCATCGTGGCGGGCGAAGCAATCCGTCGCCGCGTTGAAGAACAGTTGGAGTTGTGGGATTTCACGCCGCACTGGGCCGTGTCTTCCGCAGCCGAGGCAGGTTTGACCAATGGCTATGACCATCCCACCCGCTTGGGCGCTGACCGATGGGTCGCCATGATTGGGGCTTATGCGCGGATGCGCCAGCAGACCCAAGGCCAACCAACCCGACCGTTGGTCGTGGTGATGGTCGGCACGGCGGTGACGGTAGAAGCCATTGACGCATCTGGCAAATTTTTGGGCGGGCTGATCCTGCCTGGACACGGCATCATGCTGCGTGCCTTAGAGTCCGGCACGGCTGGGCTACGCGTCCCCACCGGCGATGTGCGTGAATTTCCCACCAATACCAGCGATGCTTTGACCAGCGGCGGCACGTTTGCGATTGCTGGCGCGGTCGAGCGGATGGTGCAGCATGTACGTACCCATTGCAATGCAGAGCCCATTTGCTATATGACCGGTGGCGCGGGTTGGAAAATGGCGCCTAGTATGTCGGTGCACTGCGAGTTGGTGGAGTCGTTGATATTTGATGGCTTGCTGGAAATTGCAGACCAGCGTCTGAAAATTCACAAATAGAACTTTTTCACACCGAATTCACGCTTGATTTTTGGCCAATTGCGGGGATTTCCCTGCGTGACAAACGGGCATAACTAAGGCTAGACTGGCACGATGCAAATACTAGATTCACTCGTCACCCAAGCCGCCAGCATCAGCGCTGTGCGCCGCGATATCCACGCGCATCCCGAACTTTGCTTCCAAGAGCAACGCACCGCTGACGTGGTCGCGGCCAAGCTGACTGAATGGGGGATACCCATTCACCGCGGCATGGGCACCACAGGGGTGGTGGGAATTATCAAAAACGGCACGAGCGACCGCGCCATTGGCTTGCGCGCCGATATGGACGCTTTGCCCATGCAAGAGTTCAACAAGTTTCCGCACGCCAGCCAAAACCCAGGAAAGATGCACGCTTGCGGCCACGACGGCCACGTGGCCATGTTGTTGGCGGCGGCGCAGCATTTGGCGAAAAACCGCAACTTTGACGGCACGGTCTATGTGATCTTCCAACCCGCTGAAGAGGGCGGTGGTGGCGCGCGAGAAATGATCAAAGACGGCTTGTTTGAGAAGTTCCCCATGCAAGCGGTGTACGGCATGCACAACTGGCCAGGTTTGGGTGTCGGCAAATTCGCTTTGAGCGCGGGGCCTGTGATGGCGTCGAGTAACGAGTTCACCATCACCATCCACGGCAAAGGAAGCCATGCTGCCCTGCCGCATAACGGTATCGATCCTGTGCCCATCGCATGCCAGATGGTGCAAGCGTTTCAGACCATCATCAGTCGCAATAAAAAACCGGTGGATGCTGGCGTGATTTCAGTCACCATGATCCATGCGGGTGAAGCGACCAATGTGGTACCCGACCAATGCCAGATGCGCGGCACGGTGCGCACCTTCAGCATCGAGGTGCTCGACATGATCGAGCAGCGTATGCATGAAGTGGCCAAGCATATTTGCACCGCATTTGGCGCGACATGCGAGTTCGATTTCCATCGCAACTACCCACCGACGATCAACCACGTGGCAGCAACTGATTTCGCTAAAAAAGTGCTGTCAACGATCGTGGGTGAAACCAATATCGTTCCCCAAGAACCCACCATGGGCGCGGAGGACTTCTCCTACATGCTGCAAGCCGTGCCAGGCGCCTACGCATTCATCGGTAACGGCGAAGGCGCCCACCGAGAAATAGGCCACGGCGAAGGCCCTTGCACGCTACACAACCCCAACTACGACTTCAACGACGAACTCATACCGCTAGGTGGAACGTTTTGGGTGAAGTTGGTGGAGGCTTCATTAATTGGGGTCAGAACCTAATTAAAGCTTAATAAGCCGCCAACAACGCTTGTAAATGCGCCTTGTTCTCCCCTGCAGCAAAGGGCGAAAGCAAACTGAGCACATGTTTCGCACCCCGCAACAAAGACGCTTGCGCACTCTCTGGTTCTAGCGCGTGGCGTGGGTCGCGCACATATTCATAACTCAACCACCAAGTCAGCATAACCACCATGTGGGTGGCGGTGGCTTCACGTTCAGATACTGTGATTGCCAACACACCCTCGTGCTCCAGGCTGTCGAGCACAGTTCTAAATGCGGTGGTTTTGTGCAAAAGGCCGTCTTTAATTTGAGCCTCTAGACGACGGTTCTTGCTGAGCAAGTCGTTCAGGTCGCGGTATAAAAATCGGTATTGCCAGACCAATTCAAACAAGGTGTGCATGAAAAACCACGCATCTTCTACATCATGTACACCGGGTGCGGCGCTGAGCAATTCGTTCAACGCATCTTCATAACGCGTAAATAGCGCGTTGACTAATTCGTCTTTCGCCGGGAAGTGGTAATACAAATTCCCAGGGCTTATATTGAGTTCCGAAGAGATCAACGTTGTCGAGACATTGGGTTCGCCAAAGCGATTAAAAAGCTCCAGCGTCACCCCCAAAATTCGTTCAGCAGTTCGACGGGGCGCTTTTTTCATATGGGAAATTAATTAGGTTCTGACCCCAATTAAAACCAATCACTTCTTAGCCGTGGTTGGTTTGGTTTTTGCGGTGGTTTTTTTAGTTGTGGTGGTTTTGCCACCTAGTTGCGCTTCTAAGGATGCAATGCGCGCTTCTAGGTCTTGGATGTCTTGCGCTGATGGCATGCCCATGCGATGCAGGGCTTTGGCTACGCGGTCTTCGAAGATGTTTTCTAACTTGTCCCATTGGCCGGTGGCGCGCTCGTTCAGGTTGAGCGCGGCCATGGTGGCTTTCTCAGTGGCTTCGGCGAGTTTTTCGGCGGCGGTTTGTTGCACTTTGCGCTGCATGGTCATGCCATCGGTCACGAGTTTTTCAAATGCTTTGGTGCCCTCTTGTTGGGCTTTGGAGAAGGCCCCCAACCCAGCGAGCCAAATTTGTTGCGCCTGTTCTTTGACGTTGTCGGTCATGTGGGCAGGGTCAAAAGGGTTTTTGGTAGACATGGCGATACTTTCAAAGTGGTACTGTTAAGCAAGACAAACTCCACTTTAACTCTTCAATTGGTCTGGGGCAATCTAAGTATCTATGCAGCACCAGTAAGTAAAACTCAAAAATTCTGTAATATAGGGTTAAATCTCAAATTCATAATTAACAACATGTCAGAAATAAGCAATGCAGCTTGGTATGTCGTTCATACCAAACCACGCCAAGAAACTAGGGCTTTAGAAAACCTGCAAAACCAGGGTTTCGAATGCTTTTTGCCGACGATGGAGATCGAAAAGTTGCGCAACCAACGTGTCATGCGCGTGGTCGAGCCCATGTTTAGCCGCTACATGTTTATCCAATTGGACGACACCACCCAAAACTGGGGGCCGATTCGTTCTACTTTGGGCGTAAGCAAATTGGTGAGCTTCGGCCATATCCCCGCTAAGGTTCCGCCCGAGTTGATTGATTTTTTGCGCCAAGCGCCACCTGAGACGGTCGAGCGATTGTTTGATGTGGGTAGCAATGTGCGCGTTGCCAACGGACCGTTGAAAGGTTTAGAAGGCCAATATTTGGCACACGATGGCGAGACCCGCGCTTTTGTTTTGGTAGAGCTACTGGGGCAACCACAAAAACTGCGTGTCACGCTAGACAGTTTGCGCGTCGCTTAATCTCCGCGCTATTTATTCGCCAGCGCCGCCGCTTCAGCCGCTGCACTCGCACGCAAAGCAAACTCGGCCCTTAATGCGCGCAACTTCTCGCGCGGATCTTCTTGCACGGTAGTTTTGTTCAAAGCCATCTCGGCAATGAAGCGACTCGGAAGCGATGCAATCATCTCGCGACCTTTTTTACGGCGCTTGGTCCAACTCACAGTCAAAGTATTTTTAGCCCGGGTGATGCCTACATACATCAAGCGACGCTCTTCTTCTAGGCGGGTCACCAAGCTTTCATTGGTGTGCTCGCTGCCGGCCTCGTTGTCCATACGAAATGGCAGCATGCCCTCGGTCACGCCGATGAGCATGACATGTGGCCACTCCAAACCTTTGGCCGCGTGGAGCGTCGAAAGGGTGACGACGTTTTGGTCTTTTTCGCGCTCGTTCAAAGTCGACAGCAAGGCGATGGTTTGTGCGACTTCGAGCAAATTTTTTTGCTCAGATGCCATCGTTGCACCAGCTGTGTCTTCTATTTCGCCGCCACAACGCTGGGCCATCCAATCGCAAAACTCCATCACATGCGTCCATCTTGCAGCGGCCATTTGCGGACTGTCTTCGACGTCGTAGAGATGTTTTTCGTAATCAATGTCTTTGAGCCACGTGTTTAAAAACGCGCGCGCATCTTCGGCGCCTTTGGTTTGTTTGGCGCGGTAGGCCAGATCGTTCACAAAACGGCCGAACTCGTGCAGGCTGCCGACTGCACGCGCACTTAGCACAGAAGGCAAACTGCTGCTAAACAAGGCCTCAAACAAACTCACCTTGTACTGCGTGGCAAAGAGCCCTAAGCTTTGCAAAGTTTGGTGGCCGATGCCGCGCTTAGGCGTGGTGACGGCGCGCAAAAAAGCTGGATCGTCGTCGTTGTTGACCCACAAGCGCAACCATGCGCAAAGATCGCGAATTTCTGCGCGGTCAAAAAAACTTTGTCCGCCCGACACCTTGTAAGGAATTTGCGCTTTACGAAAAGCCTTCTCCAACACGCGCGCTTGGTGGTTGGCGCGATAGAGCACGGCGAAGTCTTGCAGTTCTTTGTGTTGTGGACCTGCGGCAGCGTCAACACCATTGCGCAATGATTGAATGCGCGCCACCACGCGTTCGGCCTCGTGCTCTTCGTTGTCGGCATCGACCACGCGCACAGGTTCGCCTTCCCCCAGTTCTGAAAACAAAGTTTTGGGAAACAACTTGGGGTTGGCTGCAATCACTTGGTTGGCGGCTCGCAAAATCGCGGCAGTGGAGCGGTAGTTTTGCTCGAGCTTGATGACTTTGAGCGCAGGAAAGTCTTGCGGCAAACGACGTAAGTTATCCAAAGTGGCGCCACGCCAGCCATAGATCGATTGGTCGTCGTCGCCCACCGCAGTGAAGCGGGCGTTATCGCCCACCAAACACTTGAGCACTTCGTATTGCGTGGCGTTGGTGTCTTGGTATTCGTCGACCAGCACATGTGCCAGTTGGGCTTGCCATTTCTCACGCACATCATCGTGGTTTTGCAAAAGTTTGAGAGGCAGACCGATCAGGTCATCAAAGTCCACGCTTTGGTAGGCGCTCAAACGCTCTTCGAAACGCGCCATGATTTTGGCGATGGTGCGTTCGTTGTCGTCTTTGGCGATGGCCAGTGCTTGCTCGGAATTGAGACCCATGTTTTTCCAGAGGCTGATCGTCCATTGCCATTGGCGCGCTGTGGCTGAATCGGTGGTGCCACCTGCGTCTTTCAAGATGCTGGTGACATCGGCGCTATCCATGATGGTGAATTGTGGTTTGAGGCCCACAGCCGCGCCGTTTTGGCGCAGCATGCGCACGCCCAAGGCGTGGAAGGTGCATATCAACACCTCGCTGGCAGCTTTGCCGATCAACTGCTTGGCACGCTCGCGCATTTCAGCCGCGGCTTTATTGGTAAAGGTGATGGCGGCAATGCGTTTGGGATCACATCCGACTTGGATGAGGCGACCAATTTTGTGTGTGATGACGCGGGTTTTGCCAGACCCCGCACCGGCGAGCACCAAACAAGGCCCCTGCAAGAAATTAACGGCTTCTTGTTGCGCGAAATTCAAACCAGCAGACATTCAGGGGACAGTTCAAGCAAAGCTGGCAATGATACTGGTGCACCCAGAGGGCAAAATACGGCGGTGCTTAATATTTTGTTAGTAACGTTTCCGTTTTTTGCGTTGGTCTTGGCGGGCTTTGTCGCAGCCCATCGGGGTTGGTTGCCTCTAGACGCGATTCCTGGCCTCAACGGCTTCGTCTTGTTTTTCGCCTTGCCTTGCATGCTCTATCGCTTTGGCGCGGGTACGCCCATCGTGCAATTGCTAGATGTCACGCTGTTTTGCGCCTACTTGTTGTGTTCTTTGCTGATGGTAGGTTTCGTGGTGGCGGTGAGTTTGAGCCGGCGTATTGGCTGGAACGATGCAGCGTTTGGCGCATTGGTCGGTACGTTTCCCAATACGGGTTTTATGGGGGTGCCTCTTTTGGTGGCGCTCTTAGGTGCCGCGGCTGCGGGTCCCGCGATCGTGACCATTTTGGTGGACTTGATCGTCACCTCGTCTTTGTGCATTGCCCTGTCGCGCTTAGACGGGGCGGATGAACATGGCGCGAGCAAAGCAGCGCGTAATGCGCTGAAGGGCGTTGTGACCAACCCGATGCCGTGGGCGATTTTGTTGGGGGCGGCGTCTTCGGGGTTGGGCTTCACCCTGATTGAGCCCATCGAAAAAACGGTGGCTTTGTTGGCTGATTCCGCATCACCGGTTGCGCTTTTTACCATCGGCGCCGTGTTGGCGCGCTCACAGATCCGCGCGAATGCGACCCACCATGCGCCAATTTTGTGGCGCGATGTATTGCCAACGGTGTTTTTTAAGTTGGTCTTGCACCCAGTTTTAGTTTTGCTCGTTTTGTCGACCGCCATACAACAAGGCTTTCATGTGGAGCGGTTCACCCTGGTGGTAGTGGTTTTGGTGGCTGCTTTGCCGAGTGCGAGTAATGTGGCCTTGTTGACAGAGCGTTTTGGGGCCGATACGGGGCGCATTGCCAAAATTATTTTGCTCTCCACCGCTGCTGCGTTTTTTACTTTTTCTGTTGCTGTGGCGCTATTGACTGGCAACTAGCTATGCTGGTCTGCATGGCAGTAGCTTTGGGGCTGAGCTTGCATTTAGGAATAGGCTTTGAATGAAGATGGGTCTTTGGTTTAGGCTTCTCAAATCGCCAAAGGATCCACGTCAATCGCCCACCGAATGATCTGTCGGTGTTCTGCTCTTAAGGCATGCACCTGCGGATGCCAAATGCTTAAAAACTGCTGCAAGGCTTTACGCGATTGGCATTCGATCAGCATTTGTGCGCGCTCCACATTGGCCAACCGTTGCATGGCCATGGGTACTGCGGGGTAGATGTCGATCTGCAGCGTTTCTGCCAAGCCCGCCCCTTCCTCGCGCATCGCATTTAAATAAGCTTGTGCAGCAGCTTGGTTACGTGCCTCTGCACGCACCAAAGCTTGGAAACTAAAAGGCGGTAGTTGTGCCTGTTGCCGCTCACCAAGTTGTTGCGCAGCAAACGCGGGGTAGTCATGCTGCTTGAGCGCTTCAAACAAAGGGTGTTGCGGGTGAAAGGTTTGCACCCACATCTCGCAAGGGCTGATACGTTGCATCTGCGCGTCGCGTCCGGCGCGACCTGCGGCTTGCATCAGCAAACTAAACAGCCGCTCGGGCGCGCGGAAGTCGCTAGAAAACAAAGCACCGTCGGGGTTCAACGCGGCGACCAAACTCACTTTGCGAAAGTCGTGGCCCTTGGCGATCATTTGGGTGCCCACCAGCACGTCGACTGCGCCCGCATGGACTTCCGCGAGCTGCCGCTCTAACTCGCCTTTTAGGCGCGTGCTGTCTGCATCGATACGGCTAATGCGCAAAGGTTCTCCGTCAGTGCGGCGCACATCGGACAGCAGTTTGCCCAAATGCTCTTCGAGTTGTTCGGTGCCGCGACCTAAGGGTTGAATGTCTGCATTGCCGCAGGCGGGGCAGGCGCGCGGCACCGATTGGGTAAAGCTGCAATGGTGGCAACGCAAGGTGCGGTCAAGTTTGTGAAACACCCGAAACGCGCTGCAATGCGGACACTGGCTTTTCCAGTCGCAATCTGGGCAATGCAACACAGGTGCGTAACCTCGGCGATTGAGCAATACCAAAATCTGCTCGCCGCGTGTCACACGTTCGCGCATGGCATCTAATAACTGGCTAGAGAACACGGTTTTTTTGGGTTGGTGGTTCATGTCCACCCGCCGCACAAAAGGTAGAGCACCATCGCCCACGCGCGATGGCATATGCAAACGCATGTAGCGTCCGGATTGCGTGGTGTCGGTGGCAGGGCGGCTGTGGTGCCAGCTCTCTAGTGAAGGCGTCGCCGAACCTAAGATGACTTTGGCCTTTTCTAATTGGCCTCGGTAGATGGCCAAGTCGCGTGCTGAGTAGCGCGCACCCTCTTGCTGTTTGTAACTCGGGTCATGCTCTTCGTCGACCACGATGAGTTGCAAATGCGGCATCGACGCAAACACCGCCATGCGTGTGCCCAACACGATGCGCGCTTGGCCCTTGTGCGCCGCCAACCAATTCTTCAAACGCTGCGCGGGCGTGAGGTTGCTGTGCATCGCGACCACGCAATCGTCGCCCCACTGTGGCGCAAAGCGCTCGCGAAAGCGCGACTCCAGCTGTGGCGTGAGGTTGATCTCCGGCACCATCACCAAAATTTGTGCGGAGGCGTCTTTGGCTAACTGGGACTGCGCCGCGCGCAAATAGACCTCGGTTTTACCGCTGCCGGTGTTGCCAAAAAGTAGGAAGGGGCCTTTGTGGGAGGAGATGTTTTCTAGGACTTGGGCTTGTTCGGGGGTAGAAACTGGAACAGGTAACGCCTCTACAGTTGAGTGCGAATCTGCAGCCTTGCTTTTCCGCGTCAAGCGCCGCGTCCATTGTTCTGCGCTGAGTTCGCGCAGTTGGTTCGGCAGGGCGGCGAGTGCGACTTCTCCAACGCTGCGTTGGTAATAGTGCGCGGCGAAGCGAACCAAGTCGCACCAATGGGTGTTCAAAGGTGCTATGCCCTCCAACACGCTAGCAATCGGGCGGAGTGCGAGTTCGGTTTTGTCTGTCGACTTCTCGGAGGCATCTTTTGATGTGGCGACATCATCAAGATGCGTTGCATCCCACACGACGCCCAACAACTCCCTTTTGCCCAAAGGCACTCTGACCAAGGTGCCCGGAGGAAGCACTTCTTCGCTCGCATACGACAGCACATCCACCAACCCACTGTGTGCGGGGGTGTGAACGATTACTGAAACTATGTGCGACATGTCAAGCGTCAAGTTGGCGTGATGAGTTGAGGTGATTTGGGTAAGAGCGACTTAAGTGCTTGATTTTTATGGATTTGGGCGATAATTCAGGATTTCTGTGGATAACTTTGTTGATATGTTGTCGTGAGTAGTGCCAAAGGCGCATCAATCAAGGCTTTGAACAGATTGCCCGAAAAAAAAGCATTTAGTTAAACCTATATAAATCAATGACTTAGTTAATTTAAACTTTTTTGAATGACAAATCCGATATAACGCAAGGAGTAGTTATAAGGGCCTTAATTTTGTGCATAAGTAGACGTACTGTGACAAAAATTTTGTAGATTCATGCCATTTTTGTGCTAGTTTTTGGCCGTTTCTGGCTGTAGTTGCGCCAAAGCTTCACGCACTTGCGCCACGCTCAGCAGTTCAGACAGTACTTGTGGCGCGCGGTTGGGCGCGTAGAGCACATAAACGGGAACGCCGCTACGACCCAGTTCCGCCAATGTGCGTGAGATGGCAGGATCGCGTCGCGTCCAATCAGCACGCATCAAGCGCACCTGTTTGGCCGCAAAGTCGGCCAGCAATTCGGGTTGGTTGAGTGTGGTTTGTTTGTTGATTTGGCAGGTGACGCACCAGGCGGCAGTAAAGTCGACGAACACGGCGTGGCCTTGGGCTAGCTCTGCTTGCACGGAAGTTGCTGTCCAGTTTTGCCAAAGGTCGCCGCTGGTCTGTGGGGCGCTACTTACAGTTGCACTAGGTGCCCGTGTTTCTTGTGGGACTGCATTTGTATTCGCGAGAACCTCAAGGCCAATCCAAAAAATAGCCAGCAAACCTGATACTTGAACGACACGCGCCAGCACTGTTCTAAAGCGACTCGCCCAAACCGTCAGCGCCACCACCAGTAAGCCAACTAACAAGAGCATTGCCTGCGTCACGCTGGTTTGGAGGCCAAAGACCCAGAGCAACCAAATGACGGTCGCAAGCATGGGAAACGCCAGTGCATGGCGCAGGGTGACCATCCACATGCCCGGCTTGGGCAGAGCGTGCGCTACCGCAGGCACCCAGCTTGCCAATAAAAAGGGCAAGGCCAGCCCTAGGCCCATGCATGCAAATACCAATAAGGCCTGCCAAGCAGGCATGGTCATCGCCACGCCCAAAGACGCGCCCATAAACGGCGCGGTACAGGGCGAAGCCACCGCTACCGCAAGCACACCAGAGAGCAAAGCGTCGACTACGGGGTGGCGTGATTGCAAAGATGCAAGGCCTGTTGGCAGCACATTGCCTAAGCCATACACATCCCACAAGTTCAAAGCGATCAAGGTGAAGAGCACCGCCAACGCGGCAACAACGGCGGGTGTTTGCAACTGAAACCCCCACCCTAATTGTTCGCCCATGCTGCGAAGTAATAAAACGGCGCCGCCAAGCGCCAAAAAGCTCGCTACGACGCCGAAGGTATAGGCCACACCCGTCAAACGGCGCATGTGCTTGCTGGCGCCATGTTGGGCGAAGCCCAATACTTTGATGGCCAAAATGGGCAATACGCAGGGCATGGCGTTCAAAATCAAGCCGCCCAGGAGCGCGCCAGCGAGCGCGAGCATGAATCCAAATGCGCCGCTCCCTGTAGGCGAGGGTGGTTCAGAGCTTGAGACTTTGTTGTCTATCGTCACCGCATAGGCTTTTGCTGTGGGGCTGGGCCAAGCGCCAGAAACAGGCAAAACCAATTCAACGCCTTGGCGCGACTCGCTGGTAGCTTGTGAGACCAGTAGCCAGCCGATTTTTGTAGGGCTGTCGTTGCGCGCCGTGCTCACAGGCAAACGTACTGACCAAGTGCTTCCTTGCCACGATTGCTCAGCTAACGCGTGTTGGTCCGTCGAAGACTCCAAAAGCTCTGGCTCGGTTGGAAAGATGGATAGTTTTTGTCCCACCCAATTAGCAGGCAGACCTTCAACGGCCGCGACTAAAAAGTCGCCCTCAAAGCGTGCGGCTTTTTGGGATGCGGCAAGTTGGGAAGGCTGGTGTTCGATGAGCGAGGCAAATGCTTTGGCATGTGGTGCAAAACTACTTTGCGTAGGCAGCTGCAACGCAAAGTCGCCTTCTTGGGGAATGCACTCCAAACGGCAGACCAACCAATTGGCATGTAACTGCACGGGCAGTTGGCCGTTCATCGGCGCGCGGTAGGCGGAGGTGACTTTGACGGCCACCGCTAGAAGCGCGTCGTTTTCAAAACCATAGTTTGTGAGCGTTCCCGCTGAGAGTTTTTGAGGCAGCGGCCATAGCACTGGCCCCACTTCTAGACCCGGAGGTAGCTTAAATTCAAGCAGGTTGGGCAGGCCGGAATCGCCCGGATTGCGCCAGTAGGTGTGCCATTCGCGGGTGTGCTGCAGTTGCAAGCCCAGCCAAAAGGTTTTGCCGGTTTGGACGCCCTCTGGAGCATGCGCGACCAACTCGGCGCGTACTTGCGGTGTGGAAACCACGGCGCTTCTGGCTGGCGCATTTAGCTGGGCCCATGCCGTGCCTGCCCCAGAGCTGACGAAAACGAGCCAAAACAAAAGGCGGATAAGAAACGCGTGCATGGCGCTGATGTTAACGAGGCGACGAAAGTAAGATGCGCCTATGTCCACAGACGCCCGATTCACCGCCGCATTGGCTACCCACCGCTGGGCAGCTATGAAAAGCCAAGACTTTGCGCAACTCAACCCTGCGCGTGTCGTGGCGGTTTTGCCTTTGGGTGCGACCGAGCAACACGGGCCCCATTTGCCCTTGAATGTCGACTCAGTCTTGGCCGATGGTGTGGTCGACGCCGCGCTCACACATTTAGACAAACAAGACCCCGTGTTGGTCTTGCCGACCCAAACCGTCGGACTGAGCACCGAACACATCGCCTTTGCTGGCACGCTCACGCTGTCGCCGCAAAGCGTGATTTCACACTGGTGCGACCTCGGTGCAAGCGTTGCGCGCGCTGGGGTCAAAAAGCTTTTGCTGTTCAACGCCCACGGCGGCAATGTCGGGCTCATGGATGTCGTAGCCCGTGAATTGCGCGCCCAGCATGGATTGATCGTCTACAGCAGCAGTTGGTACAACTTGCCACTCGACGAAAAAGTGATGGCGCAATTTAGCGCTGATGAACACCGCTTTGGCATCCACGCGGGCGACATCGAAACCTCGATGATGCTGGCGCTGGCGCCTGAAACAGTCGATATGGCTAAAGCGCAAAACTTTGCGTCTAGCTCGCAACAACGTGCTGCCACCTACCCCATTCTGGGTAATGGCCGCAGTGCAAAGTTAGGCTGGCATATGCAAGACTACAACCCGCAAGGGGCGGTGGGTAATGCGGCGGCGGCTACATCCGCCAAAGGTGCCGCGGTTGTGAAAAGTGCTGGCGAGCAACTGGCCAAGCTGCTGCAAGAGTTGATGGACTTGCCTTTAAGCACGGTTAGAACTTAGCCTGCCTTGCTGCCAATATCGAGGCGGCTTTTGCTTGAGTCAAATTTTTTTGGAGAGTTCTGGAAAAGCGCGTACATCTTTAGGCATGCGTGATCCACTCCCTATGCTCCGGCCCTGCTAAGTGCGGCAAGCTGTTAAACGCTACCAAGTTATGCCGCTTAGGCGTGAAGTGGAACTCGCTCACCGAACTATTGCGCATACGCAAATTCAACTCGATGCTGGTCTCGGGGGATGCTTGTAGGACCTGCGCCACCGCAGTCGAGATAGGTCCGCCGCTAGAGACCATCAATACATTGCCTTCGCAGTGCTGGCGCACATGGTCTAGTGCCGAGGTCACGCCGAGCAGAAATTCTGGGTAGGTGGGCATGCCGAGGGGGGATGCGGTTCCCGCCATCCATTGCTTGAGCCCGTCACGCAACATACGAAAGTGTTCTCGGTAGCCCTCGGGCGTTTTGGTGTCGAAGCTCGCGTTGGGATGCACAGCGCGAATGAGTGCTTCGCTGTCGTATTCGTTGAGTCCTGGCCACTGCAGCGCATCTGGCGTATGCCCTAAACCGTCGCGAATGCCTTGCAAAGTTTGGGCGTGGCGCTTCAAGGTGCCGACTAGAACGGTATTGAACGTCAAGCCATGCGACTTCCAATATTCACCTAAACGGCGGCTTTGCTGCGCGCCCATCGCGCTGAGTTGGTCATAGTCTGCGGCGCCAAGCGAGGCCTGGCCGTGGCGTACGAGGTAGAGCTGTCCCATGGGTGTTTGTGCGTAATTCGTTGTACTGGTTTAACTGCTGGGCAATTCTCCAGTTGAATCTGCCGTTGCAGAGTCACAGGAGAGACGAATTTAGGCGGACAACAATTCCCAGCGCTCTAGAGCTTGCATGAGTTCTGACTCAATTGCCACATCGCGCGCATGTAGTTGTGCCACTTTGGCTGCGTCGCTGGCGTAGAGCTTGGGGTCGGCCAGGTCGGCTTGCACTTGTTTTTGCTCTGCTTCTAAGGCGGCGATGCGATCGGGAAGGCTCTCTAATTCGCGTTGTTCTTTGTAGCTGAGTTTGCGGGTTTTAGTGGCGGGCTTGTTGCTACCCGTGATTTTGTTGTTTGCGTTGCTAGAGGCCGCTGTTTCGTGACCTAGTGGCGTTGCGTTTGGGTTATCTGACGCAGGCGTTGCCGTTGAAGTCGTCTGGTCTTTTGCACGCCGTGCCTCATTTCCGCTTTGCGCCCCACTCAGTTTGATCGCCTGCAAACCGCTTGCCCTTTTGGATTGGATCAGCCAGTCCTGCACACCGCCCTCGTATTCGCGCCAAAAACCTGGTTGCGCGTCTGTGCCTTCAAACACTAAAGTGCTGGTCGCAACGTTGTCCAGAAAAGCGCGGTCATGGCTCACGATGAACACCGTGCCGGCATAGTTCTGCAGGAGCTCTTCTAGCAGTTCTAGTGTGTCGATGTCGAGGTCGTTAGTGGGTTCGTCCAACACCAGCACATTAGCGGGGCGGGCAAACAACCTCGCCAGCAACAAACGGTTGCGTTCGCCACCAGATAGCGAGCGCACAGGCGAATTGGCGCGCGCGGGAGAGAACAAGAAGTCGTCTAGATAACTCTTGACGTGTTTGCGTTGGGCGCCAATCTCGATCCATTCGCTGCCGGGGCTGATGAAGTCTTCGAGTGTCGCGTCCATATCGAGCGCGTTGCGCATTTGGTCGAAATAGGCCACTTGCAGGTTGGCGCCTTGGCGCACTTTGCCGCTGTCGGGGGCGAGTTCGCCCAAAATCATTTTGAGAAGGGTGGATTTGCCCACGCCGTTCGGGCCGATGAGGCCAATTTTGTCGCCGCGCAAGAAGGTGGCGGAGAAGTTTTTGGCGATGACTTTATCGCCGAATGATTTGCAAACGTCTGTGAGTTCGGCCACGATCTTGCCGCTGGCCGCGCCGCTGGAGAGGTCGAGCTTGACGCGACCTACGGCGTCGCGGCGCGCTTCGCGGCGTGCGCGCAAGGCTTCGAGCCTAGCGATCCGGCTTTGGCTGCGGGTGCGGCGTGCTTCCACGCCTTTGCGAATCCAAACTTCTTCTCCCGCCAGCAACTTGTCGGCTTTGGCGGTGATGACGGCTTCTTGCGCGAGTTGCTCTTCTTTTTGGGTCTGGTATTGGCCAAAGTTCCCTGGATAGGAAAGTAAATGCCCGCGGTCCAACTCGACGATGCGGGTTGCGACGCGGTCTAGAAATGTGCGGTCGTGGGTGATGGTGACGATGCTGCCCTTGAAGCCCGCTAGCAATTGCTCAAGCCACTCGATGCTGTCGAGGTCTAAATGGTTGGTGGGCTCGTCTAGCAATAACACGTCGGGCGCCGTTACCAAGGCCTGCGCTAGCGCGACGCGTTTGGCGGTACCTCCTGAGAGGGAGCTCACCCGTGCGTGGGGATTTAGGTGCAAACGGTGCAAGGTTTCTTCGACACGCTGCTCCCAGTTCCAGCCGTCCAGGAGTTCGATTTCGTTTTGCATGGCCGTCAGGTCGCCCTCGCCAGTGGTGTAGCGGTCAATCAGGTTGCGCACGTGCTGTAAGCCGGCGCTCACCGCCTCGAATACCGTAGCGTCGCCATCGAGTTGCGGCTCCTGTGCCACAAAGGTCACGCGCAGGCTTTGCTGTACGCGTAAATCGCCGTCGTCTGGCTTCTCAAGGCCGCCTAAGATGCGAAGTAGCGAGGATTTGCCAGCGCCGTTCCTGCCAATGAGGCCGACCCTCTCGTCTATTTCTAATGAAAACTCGGCACGGTCGAGCAAGGCTACATGGCCGAAGGAGAGCTGGGCTTGCTGAAGGGTAATTAAAGACATGGGGCATTATCTCTAGACGTTTTGGGGGTGACTTGCACGGGGCCCAAAAAGTGGTGTATACTGGCAGGCTTCGCTGTTTACAAGTCAGTTAAATGACGCGATACACGGCGGAGGCTACAAAGAATCAAAATTTTTCAATTAATTTTGAGAAAACCAAAATTCGATGTATACTGCAAGGCTTCGCTGATCACAGCCAAGACAATCAGGTAACTGAGTAGTTCTTTAAAAAATTACAGCCGATAAGCGTGGGCGTTTGATGGCGATTGCCAAGTTCTTCGGAACTATGTCTTAACTGACATACAAACGCTCATGAGAATAGAAGTGAAGTTCACTTCAATTCCGTTTTTAGGAGTTGCTCGAAAGAGCGAAAAAAAATCAAGATCGAACTATAGAGTTTGATCCTGGCTCAGATTGAACGCTGGCGGAATGCTTTACACATGCAAGTCGAACGGTAGAGGGGGCAACCCCTTGAGAGTGGCGAACGGGTGAGTAATGTATCGGAACGTGCCCAGTCGTGGGGGATAACGTAGTGAAAATTACGCTAATACCGCATACGATCTATGGATGAAAGCGGGGGATCGCAAGACCTCGCGCGATTGGAGCGGCCGATATCAGATTAGGTAGTTGGTGGGGTAAAGGCTCACCAAGCCAACGATCTGTAGCTGGTCTGAGAGGACGACCAGCCACACTGGAACTGAGACACGGTCCAGACTCCTACGGGAGGCAGCAGTGGGGAATTTTGGACAATGGACGCAAGTCTGATCCAGCCATTCCGCGTGCAGGATGAAGGCCCTCGGGTTGTAAACTGCTTTTGTACGGAACGAAACGGTCTGCTTTAATACAGTGGGCTAATGACGGTACCGTAAGAATAAGCACCGGCTAACTACGTGCCAGCAGCCGCGGTAATACGTA
>CAIRQX010000150.1 GCA_903880855.1 uncultured Burkholderiales bacterium
CCGCAAGGATTTGAAGCGGCAGTCGTGATGACGCGTTGGATGTTTCCTTACATCGCCTTGATGTCTCTTGTTGCTTTGGGTGCAGGCGTGCTGAACACCTGGAAGCGCTTCGCGGTGCCAGCCGCAACGCCTGTGCTTCTCAATGTTTGCATGATCGGCGCAGCCCTGTGGGGTGCTCCGTTGTTTGGACGTTTGGGCATTGAGCCTATTTACGCCATGGCGGGTGGTGTTATGCTTGGTGGCGTGGCGCAATTGACCGCTCAGTGGTGGGCATTACGCAAATTAGATCTTTTGCCCCGTGTTGGTCTAAGTTGGTCTTCACTGCGCCAAGCGTGGAAAAGTGAAGGACCGCAGCGCATCTTGAAACTGATGGCACCTGCATTGCTTGGTGTGAGCGTGGCGCAAATCTCTTTGCTCATCAACACCCAAATCGCCTCGCACTTGACCCCTGGCAGCGTGAGTTGGCTGAGCTATGCCGATCGCTTGATGGAATTTCCTACTGCCATGTTGGGCGTGGCTTTGGGCGTGGTGTTGATGCCGCAACTCTCTGCTGCCAAAGCGGCCAATGACAGCCAAGAATTTTCCAACATGATTGACTGGGGTTTGCGTTTAGTTCTGGTACTCGCACTGCCCTGTGCAGTGGCTTTGTTGGTGTTTTCGCCAGCCTTGGTGGCAGTGCTCTACCACTACGGTGCTTTTAATGCGCATGACGTGCAGCAGACAACCGTCGCGCTGATGGGGTACGGCGTAGGTTTAATTGGCTTGGTCGCCATCAAAGTACTGGCGCCTGGTTTCTATGCCAGCCAAGACACCCGCACGCCGGTAATCATTGCGGTGTGTGTGTTGGTGATCACCCAATTGCTGAATGTGGTGTTCGTTCCCGTGTTTGCGCACGCCGGTTTGGCTTTGTCGATTGGCTTTGGGGCCCTAATCAATGCGGGATGGTTGCTGATTGGCCTGCGTAGGCGCGGATCCTACGTGCCAAACAAAGGTTGGTGGTTCTTGGGCGCTCAGGTGTTGCTGGCTTGCGCCTTATTGGGCGCATGGCTAGCAACTATGGCTTACGCGCTAGATTGGACCGAGATGCAAGTGACGCCGTTTTTGCGCATTGGCTCCATGGCTGGCGTCTTATTGGTCAGTGCGCTGATTTATTTTGTTACCCTTCGCTTGAGCGGATTGAATGTCATCAACTTGTTGCGGCGATAAAAGGTGTTGAACCATGGATTTCAAGTTAGAAGTGCCCACCTCTTTGGAATACTTTGCCTCCCTTGTGCAAAGCGACACGGAGTTCCCGTTACTCGAATCTGCCATCTGCTTGGCCCAAGACGAATACCCTGAACTCGACATCCAAGAAGTCTTGGGGCAAGTTGACCAACTTATTAGCAGACTCAAAAAGCGTCTACCAGCGGATGCTGGCGCGATCCAAAAATTGCGCGTGCTAAACAAGTTCTTTTTTGAAGAAATGGGTTTTGCTGGCAATGCCAACAACTACTACGACCCTGACAACAGCTATTTGCATGTGATGTTGCGGACACGTCGTGGCATTCCTATTAGCTTGGCTTTGTTGTGGCTAGAGTTAGCTGGCCAAATTGGTCTGGAGTCGTATGGCGTCGGATTTCCCGGACATTTCTTGGTGAAAGTACATCTGCCATATCCACATGAAGGCAAGGTGGTCATCGACCCCTTTAACGGCCACTCGTTGACCAAAGAAGATTTGATGGAACGCCTATCACCTTTGTATGCTGAGTCTGGTCTTGCCCGCGAAGGTGATATCTCAGACGAATTACTCAAACACTATTTACGCAGCGCCTCGCCAAGAGAAATCATGACGCGTATGTTGCGTAATTTAGAAGAGGTCTATGGCTCGCAGTCCGATAACGAGCGCTTGGACGCGGTGAAAAAACGCCTAAAAGTTTTGCTACCCAGTGTGGATGAGGCTGACTAAGCCACGACCACCGAAGCGCCATCACCCTTAGGCGCAATCAGCCCGATCGTATGAACCGACTCGCCCAAATCTTGTAGGGTTTGAGCGCAGGCTTTGGCATGCGCTGCATCGATCACCACCACCATGCCAATACCGTTATTAAAGGTGCGGTTCATCTCGATATCGTCAATGCCTGCGGTGGTTTGAAGCCAGGCAAATAACTCGCTACGCGGCCAACTGCCGTGTTGGAGATGGGCTGCCAGTCCGTCTGGCAAAACACGGGGGATGTTTTCTAGCAAGCCGCCACCTGTGATGTGCGCCAAGGCTTTGATAGGGTGCTGGGCCAGTGCGGCCAAAACGCTTTTTACGTAAAGCCGAGTGGGGGCCATGATGGCCTGC
>CAIRQX010000151.1 GCA_903880855.1 uncultured Burkholderiales bacterium
CACGGTAAAGCAGATGACCATGCCCCGAAAAAAGAGGAAAAACAAGACGATGGTCATGGTGCACCAGCTAAAGAAGAAAAAAAGAAAGATGCCAAAAAAGATGATGGCCACGGTGGGGGCCACGGGGCTGCTAAGAAAGAGGACCCTACTGTCAGCACTTTGTACGACCCAGCCGTCATCAAACTCGATATCAATAACCGACCATTAACACCCGTAGTTCTAAAGAACTCGCAAGCAGACTACTTTCTCTGCCACAAAACAGTTAATAAAAAATACCAAGAAATCATTCTTAATGAAATGAATACGTTTGCGGACCGTATGAATTTACCCCGGGCGCAAGATTTGCCCTGTATGGTCAAGATTACAAAAGCCAATACAAAATTCCCTGGTGCAGTATTCATTGAGTTTTATGTGGACGAAAAATCTGCAGCTTCATGTATTCGTTTGAATAACTGCATATCTACCCGTTTGGTCATGCTTTATCCCAAAGACAAAAAAGCTAAAACCGTGCAAGAAATTTATCGCTCCTATGTATTGACTGACGAGCGCAAATACAAACGCAGTTCTTTTTGTGTCTCACCTGAAGGGCAGTTATTGGGTGAGAAAAATTGCTATGTAGCGCTGCATCCGGATTGGTTATTTAATTAGCAATGTGGTCTGCCCGGAGGGGATCGAACCCCCGACCCACAGCTTAGAAGGCTGTTGCTCTATCCAACTGAGCTACGGGCAGAAATGGAACAAAAAAGGCCCCAAAAGGGGCCTTTTCTCATTGAGTGGTCGGGGCGATAGGATTCGAACCTACGACCCTCTGGTCCCAAACCAGATGCGCTACCAGACTGCGCTACGCCCCGAAGTTCGGGATTCTACCTCGAAGAATCCGAGGGCAAACCACAATGCAATATATTTCATAAATTCTGTAGAGTCACTCTCTGGTGCAGGAGAGCCAATGTCCCCCCCTATAGATATTCCAAAACAATACAACGCTGCAAAAGACTTGCTAGCGCTCAACGTCAAAAATTCAGAAAAAACAGCGTTTATCGATGCAATTTCAGGCGAACAACTGACATATGGGGCCTTAACAAAGCAAGCCTACCAATTTGCAAATGCGCTACGCACGCAAGGCTTTCAGCCTGAAACACGTGTCATGTTGTGCATGCTCGATACACCAGCATGGCCTGTTGCATTTCTAGGATGCATGCTCGCAGGCGTGGTACCCGTAGCAACCAACACCTTGCTCACAACAAAAGATTTCGACTACATGCTTCGCGACTCTCGCGCCAAAGCGCTGATCGTGTCAGCTTCGCTCTTACCTGCGTTTGAGGGATTGATTGGTCAATTACCTGACTTAAAGACCACCATCGTTTCTGATGCATCGCATGAAAACGATACATATCTCTCTTTAGAGAAATTGATTGCGCAAGCTGACTCACAAACGCAATGCGCAGACACATGCGCAGATGACGTGTGTTTTTGGCTTTATTCCAGCGGCTCTACCGGCTCACCCAAAGGCACTGTGCATTTACATAGCCACTTGATTCAAACAGCAGAGCTCTATGGCAAAGGCGTGCTGGGTATTCAGGCATCGGATGTTGTGTATTCAGCGGCCAAGTTCTTTTTTGCCTATGGGCTAGGTAATTCGCTGACGTTTCCCATGCGTGTGGGTGCAACCACAGTTTTGCTGCCATCTAGACCCACGACCAGTGATGTATTTGGCATATTGACAAAATTTAAACCCACTATCTTTTATGGTGTTCCCACGCTCTACGCCGCCCTTTTGGCTGATCCACAACGCCCTTCTGCTTCTGCTTTGAATTTACGAATATGTACAAGTGCTGGTGAAGCACTGCCAGCTGAAATTGGAAAGAAATGGACCAGTACCTATGGTTGTGAAATATTAGACGGTATTGGTTCTACCGAAATGCTCCATATCTTTTTGAGTAATCGCCCCGGTCATGTGCGCTATGGCACCACTGGTCAAGCTGTTCCAGGTTACCAACTCCGCATCGTTGATGAAGACGGCAAAGAATGCAAAGACGGTGAGATTGGCGAACTACAAATCAACGGCCCGAGCGCTGCCTTGATGTATTGGAACAACCGTGCCAAAACCAAAGCCACCTTTGCAGGTGAATGGACGCGCAGTGGCGATAAATACACGCGCGATGCCGACGGCTTTTACACCTACAGTGGCCGCAGCGACGATATGCTCAAAGTCGGCGGTATCTATGTATCTCCGTTTGAAGTTGAAGCGTCGATCATGACGCATGCCAATGTATTAGAAGCTGCAGTAGTTGGTATGGCAGATACGGATGGGTTGATCAAACCCAAAGCGTTTGTAGTGCTCAAATCTGGCGAAAATATGACAGAAGACGAACTTAAGCAGCACGTGAAATCGCAACTTGCACCTTACAAATACCCTCGCTGGGTAGAGTTTGTGCAAGATCTCCCCAAAACTGCTACAGGAAAAATTCAACGCTTCAAATTGAGAGCTTGAGTTTTTTATTAGCTGCGGTAGCAGTATGTTTATAAAAAAATATCAAAGGATTCTCCATGCTTAAAAGCACTTGCCGCCGCATCACTGTTTGTTTGGTATTGGGTTTTTTTAGCGTGACTGGCTTTACGCAAGATTTCCCGCCCAAGAAAACCATCAGCATGGTGGTTGGATTCGCTGCTGGCGGTGCAGCTGACACTGCGGCTCGGATCATTGCTAAAAAATTAGGAGAGAACATTGGCGCATCCGTTGTCATTGAAAACAAAGGTGGTGCTGGTGGCAATATTGCGCATCAATTCGTTGCGACTGGCCCAACAGATGGCAGCACCATTTTGTTTGGTTCCGTTGGACCATTGACCATTTCTCCCCACCTATTCAAGCTCCCCTATGACCCAGTGAAAGACTTGTCGCCCATCACTATGGGCGTAAATTTTCCAAATTTATTGGTAGTGCATGCAGGCATGGGCATCAAAACATTTGCAGATTACGTTGCCTTTGCCAAAAAGAATCCCGGCAAGCTTGACTATGCATCAACTGGCCCCGGCTCCGCCTCTCACCTAGCAGGTGAATTGCTAGACGATATGGCCAAGATTGATACCCTTCACGTTCCCTACAAAGGTGGTGCACCTGCATTGCAAGACTTGCTAGGCGGACGTGTTGCTGCTTATTTCTCTACCTACTCCACATCGCAAGCCTATATTGAAAACGGCAAACTTATTCCACTAGCGAGTACCGGTACACAACGCTTGCGCTCTTTGCCCAATATCCCCACCGTCGCCGAATCTGGCTATCCTGGGTTTAGTGCTACCAATTGGTATGCGTACGTGGCATCTTCTAAGGTGCCGCCGGCTATCTTGGACCGTTGGAATTTGGAAATTGTGAAAGTTTTGAAATCTCCTGATGTCGTGGAACAACTGAATAGCCATGGATTGACACCATTGCCAGGCACGCGCAGTGAATTAGCCGCCTACATGGCGAAAGAAACTGCCACTTGGGGACGTGTGATTCGCGAGCGCAATATCAAGGGCGAGTAATAGACACATCGCCACTCGACACTATTTTTTAAATCAATAACTGACAAGTTCTATGCAAAACATACAAACCCTCACCTGCAAATTTAGCCGCCGTCTCGCACTTGCCAGTGTTGGATTATTTTTATGTATTGCGCACACAGCACAAGCAGCAGAGATTCGTGTCATCACATCAGGGGCTTTTACCGAGGCTTATAAACAACTAGCACCAATGTATGAGCAAGCGACGGGTCACAAAATCATCAGTGCCTACGGCGCATCGATTGGCAATGCACCTGACTCCATTCCTAGCCGTTTTGCGCGTGGCGAAAAGTTTGACTTAGTCATCTTGTCTGAAGGCGGTTTAGAAGCCTTGATGAAAGATGGCAAATTGGTCAAAGGCAGCCGCGTCGACCTAGCCCTCTCACAAATCGGCGCAGCAGTACGTAAAGGAACACCTAAGCCAGATATCAGCACTGTAGAAGCCTTAAAGAAGACTTTGTTAGACGCTAAATCGATTGCTTATTCAGCCAGCGCAAGCGGCACCTATTTATCGACCGAGTTGTTTCCAAAGCTTGGAGTTGCAGAGCAACTGAAAGACAAAGCTAAACGCATCATGAGTGAGCGCGTGGGTGCTGTAGTGGCTAGAGGCGATGCTGAATTAGGTTTCCAACAGGTAAGCGAATTGATTTACTTCAAAGAACTAGACTTCATTGGTACCTTGCCTGAATCTGTGCAACAAACCATTTTCTTTTCTTCTGCTTTGGTCGAAGGTTCAACAGATAAAGAGATCGCCAAACATTTTGTGAAATTTCTCACGTCAGCTTCTGTCGCCAAGCTGGTTCGCGAAACGGGCTTAGATCCTGCAACCAGCAAATAATTGATTTGGCTATTTAGGCATGCAGCCTGAAAAACAAAAGCGCATTGCACCACTCAAAGGTGTGCGCGTTCTCAGTCTGGCACTCAATCTGCCTGGGCCTGCTGCATTGATGCGATTGCATCAGATGGGCGCAACTTGCACCAAGCTTGAGCCAATAGCGCCTAGTGGCACGAGTACAGCAGACCCTATGGGTTTTTACAAGCCAGACGTCTACCAAGCCTTGCACCAAGTCGTTCGCGTGGTCCAAGCAGATTTAAAAACATCCCGTGGTCAAACTGCCATGCATAAGCTAATGGCAAAGACAGATGTGTTAATCACATCGTTTCGACCTTCAGCATTGGCCAAACTTGGACTGGATTGGAAAGCATTACATCGTCTCTATCCCAGTGTGTGCATGGTGAGCGTTGTTGGTGCTTCTGGTTCTCGTGCTGAGCAACCAGGACATGACCTCACCTACTTGGCTGAAAACGGATTGGTCAACGGACTCGATCTTCCTGCTACTTTGTATGCGGATATGGGTGGGTCACTGATGACTACCGAAGCTGTTTTACAAGCCCTGTTATTGCGCCAACGCACTGGTCGTCAAAACGGACTTGGCGTCTTCCAAGAAATCGCACTCAGCGATGCTGCCAACTACCTTGCCCTGCCCCGCACTTGGGGCTTAAGCACCAAAGATGGTGATGTGGGTGGCGCCCATGCGGGTTACAAAATTTATCCTTGCAAGAATGGACGCGTAGCAGTTGCAGCCTTAGAGCCGCATTTTGCAAAGCGTTTGTGTTTGGCTGTGGGTTTAGAAGAGAAAGATATGCATTCCATGCATGCTCTTAAAACACACAAGGCTTTTGCGAAATTTTTTGCTAGTCAGACGCGTCAACAATTAGACCACTTAGCTGCCAGCAAAAATATTCCTTTGCACACATTAACTAAATAGAAAACTGGCTTGGGTAAACCGCACTATGTGCACTGTGCGAAGGGAGGCCTTGGCTCAAAATGTATCCACCAAATGCCTTAACGGATGCAATGCCGTAGGCCATGGGCTTTGAAAAAATGGCGTCACCATATCAGGCGTTATCTCTTCAATAGTGGCTGGCAGCCATTTGGGTTGACGGTCTTTGTCGATCACCAAAGCACGAATTCCTTCCGCCGTATCGGTGTGAGCGCCACGACGCGACAAGTGGTCCGCATGAAAGCAATGGCGCACCATGTCGCGCTCCATGCGTAACTCGTCAGATAAGCCCACGGATCTGCCTCGACGAATTTGCTCCAAACTTACGGCCAACAACAATGGAGAGCGTTGTCTGAGTGCTTTGAGAGTTTCTGCAGCCCAACCTTCTGGTTGTTTGCTTACTAATTGGCTTAAAGCTTCAACCATTTCTGAGACAGTGGGCAATCGGAATATGGTGTCAATATTTGAATCCCACCAACTCGGTCTTGTCGATGCATTTGCAGCATGCGTGGTTGCCTGCTCTTTGACCCAAGCCACAACATCATCGCCATCTTTCCATTGCTTGCTTTGCAAGCCATCCCACAAAGCAACTAAGGATTTTGATTCCATACAGACATCAGCCAAACCAACTGCTAAAGACTCTGCGCCACGCAACAACTGGCCGGTGAGTGCCAGGTACTCACCTGTGTTTCCAGGACAGCGGCTTAAAAAGTAACCGCCACCAACATCTGGGAACAAGCCAATCTGCGTTTCAGGCATCGCCATTTGTGTGCGCTCCGTCACGACACGCAACGCAATACCTTGGCTCAAGCCCATGCCACCGCCCATCACAATGCCATCCATCAAAGCGATATAAGGTTTGCGATAGGTGTGAATGATGTGGTTGAGGTTGTATTCCTCTGTAAAAAAATCTTCTAAGCTAGCGTCGCCAGATAACGCAGCTTGGTGAAAGTAGCGAATATCTCCGCCAGCACAAAAGGCGCCGAATGGCCCTTCCTTGTTGCTGCCACGTATCACTACAGCCAACACATCTGCATCGCCCTCAAAACCCCGCAATACATGGGTGAGTTCTCTCACCATGGAGAGTGATAAAGCATTCAAAGCCTTTGGTCTATTCAAGGTAATAAAGCCAATCGGTCCTACTTTTTCCGATACGACTTCCTCGCTATAAACATTCATCACTTTGTTTCCTCCGAAGATTTAGATTTCATGCCGTATGCATTCACCACCAGTGCCACGATTACCAAGGCGCCGCCACTGATCACGCGTGCGCTCGGTTCTTCACCAGCTCCGACCCACGCTAAAAAAATTCCAAATAAAACTTCAAGCAACGACAGTAAAGAAATTTCAGGTGCAGACAAGATACGCGCACAAAACACCAGCAAGGTACAGGGCAAAGCCAATTGCACCAAGCCTAACAATGCCAGCCAAGCAATATCGTGCGGGCTGGAATGCAATGGCCACGCAAGAAAAAAAGTTAACAATCCAGAGATCACAGCACCCACTAACACGGCAGGTAGTAGATCCAAAGAGTCACCCGTTTTTTGGGCTTGCTGCACTACACACCAGTTCACTGCAGCGGCAGTGGGTACTAAGAACCCAATCAAAGTTCCCCATGGCAATCCAGCCAAGGTGAATGCACTCGCGGTGGGGATTGCTGATTGAGGTTCTGCATACATCCAAAACATGCCGGCGCCCGCAATCACAATAGCAAGCCATGTAGGGAGTTGGATGGTTTGTTTATAAAAAACTCTGGCTACCAAGGCCGTGAGCAAGGGTCCTACGGACATCGTCACCAAAACCTCTGCCACCGAGGCTAGCGTCAGTGCCACCATAAACGCGGTGAACATGACGGCCCAACACACACCGCTCAGCCACAACTGTTTGGGCGCATTCACTAAACGTTTTAAGACGCCTGGGCCTTGCAGCACACGAAGGAAAAAAACCAAGCAAATAGCGGTGAAAAAACTCCGCCAAAAAGTCAACTCAAAACTTTGAACGGACTCCAACATGCGCGTGACCACACCAGCAATTGACCACATGGCGGCAGCAGCCACCATGGTCCAAACAGCGCGGGTATGGTTCCAACGCAAGGTATCAGTCCTTAAATTTTGTTTTTCTTGCGCTCGTGTTCTTTTAAGAAACGCTTACGCAAACGCACACTCTTGGGGGTGATCTCGACCAATTCGTCATCATCAATAAATTCGACACCATATTCCAATGTCAAATCGATAGGTGGCGTGATTTTGATAGCGTCTTCTTTGCCAGACACGCGGAAGTTGGTTAACTGTTTGGTACGGGTGGCATTCACCACCAAGTCGTTGTCACGGCTGTGAATACCGACAATCATGCCCTCATAAACAGGGTCATTCGCTTTCACGAACATACGGCCACGGTCATCGAGTTTGCCCAAGGCGTAGGTGAAGATTTCACCGTCGTCCATAGAAATCAACACACCGTTTTTACGTCCACCGATATCGCCTTTGTGTGCCTCATAGCTGTCAAAGATGTTGGAGATCAAGCCAGAACCACGGGTCAGGTTTAAAAACTCGTTGGTAAAACCAATCAAACCACGCGCAGGAATTCGGTATTCCAAGCGAACGCGGCCACGTCCATCGGGTTCCATGTTGACTAGTTCGCCTTTGCGCTCGCCTAAGGCTTGCATCACACCACCTTGGTGGGTTTCTTCAATGTCCGCTGTGACCAATTCGATCGGCTCATGGCGTTCACCATTCACATCGCGGTACACCACGCGTGGCTTTGACACTGCCAATTCGTAGCCTTCGCGACGCATGTTTTCTAACAAAATGGTCAAGTGCAATTCACCACGGCCCATCACTTCAAACACACCCTCTTCATCGGTCTCATTGACACGCAAAGCCACGTTGTGTTGCAGTTCTTTTTGTAGACGGTCCCAAATTTGGCGACTGGTCACAAACTTGCCTTCACGTCCGGCCAAGGGGCTGGTGTTGACGCAGAAGTTCATGGTCAAGGTGGGTTCATCTACCTTCAACATAGGAAGAGGAGCAGGATTCAAAGGGTCGGTGATAGTGACACCGATTCCGACATCCGTAATACCGTTGATCAACACGATGTCGCCAGGGCCCGCTTCAGTTGCTTGCACGCGCTCTAGACCTTGGAATGTCAATACTTGGTTGATACGGCCTTTCACAGGCTTGCCATCTACACCTTCCATCACGACCACATCCATCATGGGTTTGATCGTGCCTTGGCTGATACGGCCGACGCCAATTCGACCGACGAATGTAGAGAAATCGAGCGCAGAGATTTGTAATTGCAAAGGTGCGCTAGGGTCACCCTTTTGCGCAGGTACATGCTTCAAAATCGTATTGAACAAGGCCGACATATCAGGGCCCCACTGTTCACCGTGCGCACCTTCTTCCATCGATGTCCAGCCATTGATACCAGAGGCATACACCACAGGAAAGTCGAGTTGCTCGTCAGTTGCGCCAAGTTTGTCAAACAAATCAAACGCTGCATTCACTACGAAATTAGGACGCGATCCTGGCTTATCCACTTTGTTCACCACAAGAATGGGTCGTAACCCTAAAGCCAGAGCTTTCTTAGTCACAAAACGGGTTTGAGGCATCGGGCCTTCTTGTGCGTCAATCAATAGCACCACACCGTCAACCATCGATAACGCGCGCTCGACTTCACCGCCAAAGTCCGCGTGTCCAGGGGTATCGACGATATTGATGTGTGTGCCTTCCCAGCTCACCGCACAGTTTTTAGCCAAGATGGTGATGCCACGCTCACGCTCAATCGCGTTGTTGTCCATCACGGTGTCCACCACTTTTTCGTGTTCGGCGAAGGTGCCTGATTGGCGCAAAAGTTGGTCGACCATGGTGGTTTTGCCGTGGTCCACGTGCGCGATGATCGCGATATTGCGAATTTGTTTACTCATACTTCACTCTCCAAAATGGTTTGAATTTCTATGGGGCTTAATAAGCGCCCAGGAATTAGTTCTCCGGCTTTCACATGCGCAGTGCCTAGCAATGCGCGAGGGGATTCGCCGTACACAGCGGTTTGCTCGCAATCAGGCCAATGGCCTCTGCGGCGTAAACCACTTAAAAATCTACCCGCATCTTCCTTGTCCAAGGTGACAGGCGTATGTCCGTCCAATAGCGCGTCCACTGGTAATAAACGGTTAGTACGTTCTGCCTCAGGCATGTCTTCGAGGTCCTTGAGTCCAATACATTGGTCTAATTGGAAAGATCCGGTCGCTGTGCGACGTAAAAAACTTACATGCGCCCCACACCCTAATGCCTTGCCAATATCTTGCGCCAAGGTTCTGATGTAAGTGCCTTTGCTGCAACGCACATGAATGCGCAATCGGCGTACGCCTGCTGCAGGCACAATTTCTTCTAAAGAGAGAGAGTAGATGGTGATATTGCGGGCCTCACGTTCAACCTCAATACCAGCACGCGCATAGTCGTAGAGCGCTTTACCGTCTTTCTTCAAGGCGCTGTACATCGGTGGGATTTGCGCAATCGGTCCGGTGAATCGCTCTTGAACCGCTTGCAATTGTTCTGGCGAAAAATCTACAGGCTTGGTGGCAACTATTTCACCCTCAGCATCGCCCGTGGTGGTTTCTATGCCCAAAGAAGCAATCGCTTCATACGATTTGTCTGCGTCTAAATGTAATTGGCTAAATTTGGTGGCAGCGCCAAAACACAAGGGTAATACACCCGTAGCCAGAGGATCTAAGGTGCCGGTGTGCCCCGCTTTTTCAGCGCGCAATAACCACTTGGCTTTTTGCAAAGCGTCATTGCTGGAGATGGAAAGGGGTTTATCTAACAACAACACCCCATGCACAGGGCGTCGCTGCACCCTGGTGCGCGGCGCGTTCATACTCAGTCGTCCTTAGCGCGGGAAGAGACAGCCTTGGCAATCAAGGCATTCATATCGGACGCATGCTCAGGCGTACGGTCGTAGATGAAATGCAAAGTAGGCACTGTATGGATATGCAAACGCTTGAACAAACCGTTGCGCAAAAAACCCGCCGCTTGGTTTAAACCTTCCGCTGTTTCAACAGGGTCGCCATTGAGAACACTGAAATGCACTTTGGCGTGGGCGTAATCGGGCGTGACTTCAACACCTTGCAAGGTCACCATACCCACACGCGGGTCTTTTAACTCGCGCGCGATAAGCTCGGCCAAATCGCGTTGGATCTGGTCGGCTACTTGGTAACTGCGGTTAGGCGTTGAACTTGATTTACGGGCCATGGCACTCGCGTTTTACAACGAACGGGCAACCTCTTTGATTTCAAAGAACTCCAACACATCGCCTTCGACGATGTCGTTGTAGTTTTTGATAGTCAAGCCGCACTCAAAGTTCTCTTTGACTTCTTTGGCGTCGTCTTTGAAACGCTTCAAGCTGTCAAGCTCGCCGGTGAAGATGACCACGTTGTTGCGCAACAAGCGTAACTTCGCGGTGCGTCGTACCAAGCCAGAGGTGACCATACAACCCGCGATCGCACCAATTTTGCTGACGCGCAGCACTTGGCGAATTTCGGCGGTACCGATGACTTCTTCTTTCTTATCAGGCGTCAACATGCCAGACATGGCAGCTTTGAGTTCGTCTACCGCGTCATAAATGATGTTGTAGTAACGGATCTCGACGTCGTTGGACTCCGCCAACTTGCGCGCCCCTGCGTCAGCACGGGTGTTAAAACCAATCACTACAGCTTTAGAGGCAATCGCTAAGTTCACATCGCTTTCGCTAATGCCACCGACAGCGGCATAGACCAACTGCACTTTGACTTCTTCAGTAGAGAGTTTGAGCAATGAAGCGGCCAAGGCTTCTTGCGAACCTTGTACATCGGCTTTGACAATGATCGGTAACATCTTGACGTCACCAGAAGTCATGTCAGAGAACATGTTCTCGAGTTTCGATGCTTGTTGTTTAGCCAACTTGGTATTACGAACCTTGCCAGCGCGGTAGGTTGCAATTTCACGGGCACGGCGCTCGTCGGTCATGACCATGAAGTCATCACCTGCTTGTGGCACTTCGGTCAAACCTTGGATTTCCACAGGGATAGAAGGGCCAGCCGCTTTGATGGCTTTGCCGTTTTCGTCCAACATGGCTCGCACGCGACCAAATGTTTGGCCTGCTAACACCACATCGCCTACGTTCAAGGTGCCAGACTGCACCAAGACGGTGGCAACAGGTCCGCGACCTTTGTCCAAACGTGCTTCGATTACCAAACCTTTTGCCATCGCGTCAACAGGCGCTTTGAGTTCCAGCACTTCAGCTTGCAACAACACTTGTTCTAGCAATGCGTCGATACCTTCGCCAGTTTTGGCAGAGACCAACACAAACGGTGAATCGCCACCGAATTCTTCGGGCACGACTTCTTCGCTGACCAATTCGCCTTTGACGCGCTCTGGGTTCGCACCGGGTTTGTCAATCTTGTTGACAGCGACAACGATGGGCACACCAGCCGCTTTCGCATGCTTGATCGCCTCTTTGGTTTGTGGCATCACGCCGTCATCGGCTGCAACCACCAAGATAACGATGTCCGTTGCTTTAGCACCGCGGGCACGCATAGCGGTAAACGCTTCGTGGCCTGGAGTATCTAAGAAAGAGATCATGCCGCGTGGTGTTTCCACGTGGTAAGCACCGATGTGCTGGGTGATACCACCAGCTTCGCCAGAAGCCACTTTGGCGCGACGAATGAAGTCAAGCAAAGATGTTTTACCGTGGTCGACGTGGCCCATGACCGTGACAACGGGTGCACGCGTAATCGCGTCTGCATGGTGTACCAATGCTTCTTCTTCGGTGAAGGCCTCAGGGTCATCCAAGGCAGCGATGATCGCTTTGTGGCCCATTTCTTCTACCAAGATCATTGCAGTGTCTTGGTCTAGCGGTTGGTTGATCGTGGCCATTTGGCCAAGTTTCATCAGCTGCTTGATAACCTCTGATGCTTTGACCGCCATTTTGTGTGCGAGTTCAGCCACCGTGATGGTTTCAGGCACGTGCACTTCAATGACACGTGCTTCGGCTGGAGCGCTCGACTCATGCGTATCTTCTCTACCGGTTCGCTCACGACGGCCACGCGGACCGCTGCGCCAACTGTTGCGGCCTACGCCACCGCTGGAGTCGCCTCGGGTTTTGATTTCTTTCTTCTTAGCTTGCTCATCGGCCCAGCTAGAAGACAACTTTGCGCTCTTGATTTCTTTGTTGCCAGGGGCTGCAGGTGCACCAGCAGCAGGACGCTCTTTGGCACCAGGACTCCCAGCAGGCTTGTGTAATGTGCCTTTGATTGGCTTGGCTTCCACGGGCGGTGGCACGACTTTCTTAGGTGCAACTTTCTGTGGCGAATTCATCATGTCGCGAATCGCTTCGGCTTCGGCCAATGCTTTGCGACGACGTGTGTCTAAATCTTTGGCTTTGACGGTATCTTCTTCGTCTCTGATCTTGGCGGCTTGTTTGGCCTTGCTGACGACCTCTTCGTCAGCTAGTGCTTGGGCATCGCTGGCCTCATCTTCTGCCGACTTTGCTCTTGAAGCCGCCGACTTCTTTGCCTTAACGACTTCAGCTTCACTTTGCGCGCTAGCTTCCTTGGCTTCGCGGGCACGGCGTTTTTCCGCCAACTCTTCTTCTTGACGACGGATCAGTTCAGCTTGACGGCGCGCGTCTTCTTCACGACGGGCAAGTTCAGCGAGGTCAATGACGGGTTGTACGGCAGCGACTGCGGCTTGAGGTTCTGGTGTATCAACGTTTTCTGACTCGTTCTCATCGCGCTTGACGAATGTCCGTTTTTTGCGCACCTCAACTTGGATGGTTCGGGCTTTACCCGTAGCGTCAGCTTGTTTGATTTCGCTAGTCGATTTTTTAACCAACGATATTTTTTTGCGTTCGGTCGTAGCAGTACCGTGGCTGGTTTGTAAATGCGTCAAAAGCTTTTGTTTGTCTTTCTCGGTCAGTGAATCACTTTCCGATGATTTATTCACCCCAGCAGCTTTGAGCTGCTCGATCAGGGTGTCTGTGGGTTTTTTAAGTTCTTTTGCAAACTCGGCGACTGTCGTACTGGACATATGGTGTATTCCTTCCCATGACCGTTACTCTTGACCCGCGAACCAATGCTCGCGTGCCTTCAAGATCAGGGTTTTGGCTTCTTCTTCGCTTTGGCCAGTGATGGCTGTGAGCTCGTCTACGGCCAAATCGGCCAAATCGTCACGGGTATGCACACCGTTCTCTGCCAGTTTGGGCAAGAGCTCAACATCCAATCCTTCAAGGTCACGCAAATCTTGCGACACCTCTTCGACACTTTCTTCGCGAGCGATTTCCATCGTTAACAAAGCGTCTTTTGCGCGGGTGCGCAACTCGTTGACCGTGTCTTCGTCGAAGCTTTCGATCTCGAGCATTTCTTGTAGGGGTACGTAGGCCACTTCTTCCAAATTGGTGAAGCCTTCCTCGATCAGGATGTCAGCCACTTCTTGGTCAACGTCGAGCTTGTCCATAAACAAGGCACGGATCGAATGCGATTCGTCCGCTTGTTTTTGGGCAGATTCAGCGGCGTCCATGATGTTGATCTTCCAACCAGTGAGGTCAGAGGCCAAACGCACGTTTTGGCCACCACGGCCAATGGCGATGGCTAGGTTTTCTTCGTCGACCACCACGTCCATGGCGTGTTTTTCTTCGTCCACTACGATGGAGCTGACATTGGCTGGAGCCAAAGCACCAATCACGAACTGGGCGGGGTCTTCACTCCACAACACGATGTCGACGCGCTCGCCTGCTAACTCGGTTGTAACTGCATTCACGCGGGTGCCACGCACACCGACACAAGTACCGATAGGGTCAACGCGTTTGTCATGCGAGAACACAGCGATCTTGGCGCGCGAACCTGGGTCACGGGCGCATGATTTGATTTCAAGCAAGCCTTGCTCGATTTCTGGGACTTCGTGGCTGAACAACTCAATCATGTATTCAGGAGCCGAGCGCGACAAGATGATGGGCGCACCACGCAAAGTGAGGTCGACGTCCATGATCATGGCGCGGACACGGTCGCCGTTACGCAAGTTTTCTTTGGGGATCATCTCGCCACGGCGCAGGCGGCCTTCGACGCGCCCTGCTTCGACAATGATGTCGCCTTTGTCCATACGTTTGACGGTACCGACGAAGATTTTTTCGCCGCGTGCCATGAAGTCGTTGAGCAACATTTCGCGCTCAGCATCACGGATTTTTTGCAGAATGACTTGCTTGGCTGCCATAGCGCCAATGCGGCCAATGGGCAAAGACTCGATACCTTCTTCGATGTACTCGCCCTCTTCGACATCCGCCACGCGATCGCGGGCGTCCATCAAGAGTTCTTCGGCATCGGGATTTTGCAGGCCTGCTTCGTCTGGCACGACCAACCAACGGCGGAAAGTTTCGTAGTCACCGCTATCGCGGTCCATGGAGACACGGATGTCTACATCGCCCTCGTAAAGCTTTTTGGTCGCTTGCGCAAGTGCCAATTCAACGGCACCAAAAACAATATCGCGCTCCACGTTTTTCTCGCGCGAGATGGCATCCACCAACATCAACATTTCGCGGTTCATAACGACTACTCCTTCTCAAGACCTAAGTTCAACGGGGCTTTCTGCCCTTGAAATCCACAATCGGTGCCAGACGTGCTTCGCGCAACTCGTCTAACGTGAACCCCAGTACGTGTACGGGGGTGTTCATTCTTTTTGGGCTGATTTTTTGTCCCGGTTTTGCCTCTGGCGCATCACGCCATGTGATCTGCCAACCTGCGCCGTCCGTCGTGCGCTCTAGCGTGCCACGAAACTTTTTGCGATTAGCCGACACTTGGCCTGCCGCCGCAGCGCCCATGGGCGCTTTTAACGTGAGGTCCACCAGTGCGCCGGCAAACCTCTCAAAGTCTTGTGCATGCCTGAGCACCCGATCAATACCTGGCGAAGAAACCTCCAACCGTTGGTACTCAGAACCTTCGACCTCGAGGGCAAACTGCAACTGACGGGTAACCCGTTCGCAATCTTCCACATTGACGAAAAGCTCGGGCGACACTGCACTCCAGGGATAGTCAATCGTGATGCGCAAAAGACCACCTGCGGAGCGTTCAATCTCCACTAGGTCGTACCCTAAGCCGGTCACGGTTTCTTCCACTGTTTGCTGCAAGGCCACTTCGACAAAAAACCTTCCAAACCCAACCATCAAAAACAATCGACCAAAAAAAACGGGCGGTAATAACCCGCCCGTTTGGTCGTGATGCGACCATTGTAATGCCTAAATGCTTGATTTGAATAGGTTTAGTTCATTTTTTGTCATAGCCCGCATTGACCAAAAGTCGGGTGTAAGGGTGGGTGGAATGTTGCAAGATATGGTCGATATTGCCCGAATCGACCAGCTTGGCGTTTTGCACCACCAGCACTTGGTGCGCCATCGCGCGGATCACGTCCACATCATGGGTGATCAGCAAATAGCTCAGACCTCGCTGTTTTTGTAACTTTTGCAGTAATTGCAGCACCTGTTTTTGGGTAGTGACGTCCAGAGCGCTGGTCGGCTCATCCAAAACAATTACTTTGGGGTCAAGTACCAATACGCGCGCAATAGCCAAACGCTGACGCTGGCCGCCAGAAAACTCATGCGGGTAGCGCGATAACAAGTTAGGAAACTCTTGCTCTGTCAAGCCTACTGACGACAAAGCAATCAATACGCGGCGCAAACGTCCTAACGCATCTAGGTCGGGCATGTGAACTGCCAAGCCCTCGGCAATGATCTCCGCCACATTCATGCGCGGCGACAAAGACGCAAACGGGTCTTGAAACACCACCTGCACCATGCGTCGCAAAGGCAAATCGACTTGTGCGTTCCCCGTCCAAGAGTGTCCAGACA
>CAIRQX010000152.1 GCA_903880855.1 uncultured Burkholderiales bacterium
CGAAGCCAAAGCCCAGTTAGCCTCAATACAGTTCTGCGACCAAGAACTTCAACGTCTCCAAGCCCAAGCCGCTGCCTACCAAACTGCACGTATGGCCTATGCCAAGGCTTTGAATGAAGTATTGAACCCAGCTATGGGTGAGAAGATTAGCTTCAACTAAACCCAATGTTCCCCAACTTCGAGCAAGAACTTAAAGAGATAGCCGCGGAGTCCATCGGTTGGGTGCCTCCAGAGGACAGGGCTTATCTGCACATGAGCAGTGAAGGCAAAGAAGACCGTGTGGTGATTACGGGTGTGCCTGATGTAGGGATGGATGGGGAGAATGTGTTGTTGCTCTTGTGATCTAGGAAGCCTCGCTGTCGTGGGGCTTTTTTCATGGGGATCGTTTGAGCGAAACACGGTGTAGTCCAGATCAGGGACTCCTAAGCTGAATTAGGGGGAGTGGGGGTACGGTGGGTGGGTCCGCACAGGGCAGGATTTGACAAGGGTGGGGGGTGTTGCGGTTAAATGACGGGATGCCACGCAAAAAAAGTCCAACTTACACACCATTAGAAGTATTTTTATATGACGATTTGACAGTGGAAGTCTACGCCGACGATGAACTTCCAAACGGAAGAGGCATGCCGGGGCAATATAAAAAGATTGAGACATTCAACCGTGCTTTAGAAATCCTTTGGGATGCACAAGCAGATGCAAAAATGGGACTTCGCAAACAACTCTTCGCTGATATGCGAAAGAGTGCAGTTGTTTTGGAGCGTGAGTTAGTGAAAAAGCACGGTCGCCGTCATTCCGTTCAAATTCAACAACGCATTTGTAGGGTTGCTTTGCACACTTGGGGACTAACTGGAGACGATCAGGTACGTTCACCATACGTGTTTGATTCACAACAGAAATCAATGTAATTACCTTTGACTCCGCAGCAATCTCGCTGCTCTTAGGAGTTGAACATGACAGATTTTAATTTTTCGCTGGGACGCAACACATACGACAACCAGCCAACACAACTGACCGCCATAGATTTTGATGATTTCATTACGCAGATTTCCCACACAGTAAGCAAACGTAAGGGCGAGTTCTACATCTGTAGTCCGCTACAAAACGGGTTGCATGATGATCCAGCAAAGTATCCGGGTTTCAGCCACTGGCGCTTGAAACGTCTAGCGATTCCCCGACATTTTTTGGCACTCGATGCAGACTATTTCAAATCACCCGCCGATTTCGTAGCTTTCCAGAAGCTAGTGGGCCAATGGAATACGCTGATTTACACAACGGCATCTCACACACCTCAAGCACCCAGAGCGCGTGCCATTATTGAACTTGATCAATCGGTTGATAGTGCAACGGGTGAATCTCTTGGTGCAGCATTGCAACGTCAAATCGAAGCTGTGATTGGAAGCGGCAACATCACACTCGATCCCAGTGTGTATTTGGCATCTCAACCAATTTACACGCCACTCGTCAGTTCACAGACTTACCGCACATTCGGCAGCCCATTGGATGTCAAAGCTACTTTGGCGTCATGGCCGCCGACAACATTTCAACCGCCAATCAACTTGCAAGTGACGGGACAAGTACCCCCAGTAGGGCTGTCTCCAGTTATGACTGCGTTGTTGTTACCTCCAGAAAACCCTTCAGAGATTGCCAAGGTAAGTCTTGCTCTTTCTCAAGTGTCGGCTGATTGCAGTTACACCGAGTGGCGCGATATTTTGTTTGCACTGCATTGGACGCAATGGGTTTGTGCTGAGCAGTTAGCAAGAAACTGGAGCATGACAGCACCAAACAGATATGACGCAAACGCTTTTGATAATGTCTGGCAACATGCCAAGCCCTTCGGTCAAGTAACGCTGGGTTCGTTGTTTCACTTGGCAAAGCAAAATGTAGTGCCCAATACGATCCCCCAGCAGACAGGGTCTCTGAGCCAAGCTACAACAAGCTTAATTGGTTCGCATTCGATTATTAGCCTAGCCTCAGGTCAAATGACTTTGCGCTCAACTCCTCCGCCTCCTCGAAACTACGTTTTGGGTAATGTGGTTATTCCAAAGAGCGTTGCGGTAATGGCCGGTGTTGGTGGAACAGCAAAGACCACATTAGCAATTCAGTTATCTATACACGGTGCATTAGGGCAAAAACTTGGAACTATTCAAGTCAGCAAATTTGCTTCATTATTGTTTTTAGGAGAGGAAACTGCTGATGAGCGAGACCGCAGATTTGGTGCTTTAAGTGCTGGGTTATCTGCATTTGATCGAGCGGCGATTGAAAAGAATGTTTACTGCCATGGAGCAGCGGGCGATGATCTGCGTTTGACTTTTATGATGGATGGCAACGTTCAAGAGTCGGCGCTGGTTGACCAGATCATTGATCTTGCTAAGCAGCACGCAAATCAAGCTGATTACCCAGTCAGCTTAATCGTTCTAGATCACGCAAGGTTGTTGATGGCTGGAGACCCCTTATCTGCTGACCACGTTACAGCTTTGCTTCGTGCGTTGACGAGAATCGCTGTTGAAACGGGTGCTGCCGTTTTGCTTCTGGCTCACAGCCCTAAGTCAACCTACGGCAAAGAAGGTGAAGCTGACCCTTCCGAAGTCTTTGGGTCTGGTGCTTTTGTGGACCACACAAGATCGGCCTTTGTTCTGCACACCATGCGTGAAAAAGAGGCCAAGCACTTTGGGTTGAATGACTCCGATCGAAAAGAGCACGTTAGCCTCAATGTGGTTAAGGCTAATTACGGGCCCTCTGGAACATCTTGGTGGTTTAAGAAGGTGCCGGTTCAAGGTTGGCAAGCAATCATGTTGGAGCCTGTAATTCTGTTGCCAAAGAGTCAGATGGCTACGCTTAATCAACTTAGTCGCAAAATTACCGACCTGATTAAAAATAATCCGGGGCGTATTTCAGAACGTGCATTGCGTGACAAGTATTCAGGGCTCAATGGTCAATTGGCGGCTTCAGAATCGGAAGTTAAGCGCACTTTGCAACGACTTCTGGATGAAGGCAACCTAATTCGCCGCTCACCAACTGACCAAGAGCGCAAGCTCCATCGCTTGTCACATAACGTGAAAGAAATCCTCGATTTGCTAGAAATGGCGGGTTAAGGAATCGGCGGAGCAATGCGGGGCGGAAAATTACCGACCCCGCATTTTTCTTATATAAATCAATAACTTACATTGACTTGAGTGTGGGGTAAATTTAAAATCTAAATACACCACGAAATACATAATGAAATCAATGGGTTAGGCGGTGTTGAAGAAACACCGTCCCTTGCGGGACGATTAAGACGTCCCCGCAAGACGAGACTAGCCCTTAGGTGGGAGGACACTCCTTGGGGAATTAAAAATTCTTGGCCTGCTTGTCCTTCTATCCCAGTGAAACAATTTCTAAAACGTAACATTACAAGGGTGTCAATATGAGCAAGATTGAACAAAGTAGCGCTATGCAGTGTGCTCGTTGTGTTGCGGTATTCAAAGCAACTGGCCAACGATGCACAGCATTTGCACTTGCGGGTAAAAGAACCTGCGCGAGGCATGGTGCTTTGAGCACAGGCCCACGAACTGCTGAAGGTAAAAAGAAGTGCTCGACTGCCCGCACTGTTCATGGCGGAGACACCATCGCAATTCGTAAAGAGCGCAGCCTAGCCAGTGCAAGGCTGGCAATACTGGAGCAGGTCGGCCACGGCCTAAAGATGATGACTGGCCCCCGCACCCGTGGCCGCAAACCTGATCGTATGGGTGAGGCATACCCCGAACTTCAGGCCCTTTATCAAAAACTGGTTATCGAACGTGCAAAACTCAGCGCATAGGTGATTTGGGTCCCATCAACCCAGTTTAGGGGGGTGCGGGGGTGGGTGGGGGTCAGGTATTCTGGAAATCACAAGCCCTCCCCCTATGCTCGGCTCACGTGCCCACTAAGCTAAGGCTAAGCGGCGCACCATCCGCATACTGGGTAATCACTGTCTGCACAAACTTTCAGCGCCTAGGGGTTGACGAGTAATTTACTGGGGGTACAATAAATCCATGAATCTTGAGTTCGACCAAGTCAAAAGGGTAAAACGCTGCTTGAGCGTGGCTTGGACTTTGCCCGCGCGGTTGAGGTCTTTGATGGTCTCCACTTGACTGGTCAGGACAAGAGAATGGACTACGAGGAAGACAGGTTCATCACAGTAGGTTGGTTAGACGACGACATGATTGTGATGGTTTGGACACCACGCGGCGAGGTGCGCCGTATCATCAGTATGAGGAAAGCAAATGACCGCGAAAAAACGCTCTACGCCAGCCATCTGGAATGATCCCGATGATGCTGCGGAATTGACTGCTGAGTTTTTTGAATCTGCCGACCTGTACAAGGGTAACAAGATTCAGACTCGTGGTCGCCCCAAGGCAGCTATAACCAAAGAGCCTGTCAAACTGCGCTTGGATGCAGACGTGTTGGCAGCGCTTCGTGCCAGTGGTGATGGCTGGCAGACTAGAATTAATGACACACTTCGTGCATCACTTCGCCTAGCTGGCCGAGTCTGATTTAATTTTCTAACCTACTGAACCAACTGCACCTGAGCAGCAGAGCCTGCCGACACCATCGGCACAAACATACCTTCCAGAGCCGTGTTGACCGAGTTAGTGGCGTCCAGCAAGGTCGCATGCGATAGATGCTCGTACGCGCGTCACTTCGGTTAGCTGGTCGCGTCTGACAACGGTAACCATTCGTGTATGGCGGAACAAAACTAGGCTATCTTTTTTGCCAATAATTCTGGGTTGGGGTGGTAGTAACGTTTAAGCATTGCCAGACTTTTATGACCGGACACTGCGGATAGTTCTATTAGATTAGGAAGTTTTTCAGCCAGTCTTGTAATTGCCATATGCCTAAGGTCATGGAAATGGAAGTCGGTAAGGTTTGCTTTTTCCCTTGCCCTTTCTACAGCAGCAGATAGCGCCGCACCGTTAATTTGAAAAATCATCCCATTTATTCCTCTTGGAATGCTTTGCAGTATTTCTATTGCCGCTTTGGATAAAGGAACCAGACGAGACTCACCGTTCTTGGTAACAGGTATGAATGCGATACGCTTTTCAAAGTTAATGTGTTCCCATCGCAAGTCCAGCATCTCACCTCTTCTCATTGCGGTTTCAAGAGCGAATTTAAATAGCGGCAGCACCCAAACGTTTGCGTTTTTAACTCTCGGCACTAAAGCCGCAAAGAGTCTTGTCAATTCGTCCTCACTCAAAATACGACTTCGTCCTTGAGGGGATGGAGGTTTCTTTACTAAAGGGATTGGGTTGGTGGTATTGATACCCCACTCCCTTCTGGCGTGGTTAATAATGCTAGAGAAGTAAGACAGTTCTCTGATAACAGCGCCAGGCGAAACCAATTTAAGTCGTTCATCTCGGTATTTGGCTACTTGAGACGGACTAAGAGAAGCCATGTTGAGTTTGGCAATTGGGTGCCTACTTATGGCTTTGAGCCTGTAAGAGTCCTCTTTATGGCTCCTGCTGAGATGAGTCACCTCAACGATGTATCTTTCGATAATCTCTTTAAAGGTTGTTCGTTCGGCAAGGCTAGGGTCAATGAACGACCCTTTGTCCATTTGAGTTTCTGTTTGCCTAGCCCATCGCTCGGCATCTTGCTTTGTGAAGAAAGTCCTTGCAAGCGGACTTTGACCATTACGGATTACCCGTGCTTGCCATTTGCCATTTCGGCTACGAATAGATGCCATTTTCCTGCCCCAGTTGGACAGGAGTTGGACAAGCCGCTTTCAACTCTCCACATAGCCTTACTGGATAAGGCTTTCAGCCCTTACTCCACAGCCTTGACCATATCCTCAACCACCTTCTTAGCATCACCAAACACCATCATGGTTTTGTCCATGTAGAAGAGTTCGTTATCTAAGCCAGCGTAGCCCGCTGCCATTGAACGCTTGTTGACGATGATGGTTTTAGCCTTGTAGGCTTCCAAAATCGGCATGCCGTAAATGGCCGAGCCTTTGATCATTGCTGCGGGATTGACCACGTCGTTCGCGCCCAAGATGATGGCCACGTCGACTTGTCCGAATTCGCCGTTGATGTCTTCCATCTCAAACACTTGGTCGTAAGGCACTTCGGCCTCCGCCAACAGCACGTTCATGTGTCCTGGCATACGTCCCGCCACAGGGTGGATCGCGTATTTCACGCTGATGCCTTTGTGCATCAACTTCTGCGCCAATTCGTTTACCGCATGCTGGGCACGCGCCACTGCCAAGCCGTAACCGGGGACGATAACGACGCTCTCCGCATTGGCCAAGATGTAAGCCGCGTCATCCGCGCTTCCGCTTTTCACAGGGCGTTGCTCTTGCGATCCGGTGACCGCAGTCCCCATCTCGGCACCAAAGCCACCCAAGATCACGCTGAAGAACGAGCGGTTCATCGCCTTACACATGATGTAACTCAGAATCGCGCCCGAGCTGCCCACCAAAGAACCGGCAATGATCAACATGCTGTTGTTCAATGAGAACCCAATGCCCGCCGCCGCCCAGCCCGAATAGCTGTTGAGCATAGACACCACCACCGGCATATCAGCACCACCAATCGGGATGATGATCAACACGCCCATGACAAACGACAAGAACAACATGGCCAAAAAGGCGGTCCAGTTTTCGGTCGCGACAAACATCAAACCCAAACCGATCGTTGCCAGGCCCAACACCAAGTTCAGCATGTGCTGCCCCGCAAAGCTCACCGGCGCGCCTTGGAACAAGCGGAATTTGTATTTACCCGAGAGCTTGCCAAACGCAATCACCGAACCGCTGAAGGTGATGGCACCAATCGCAGCACCTAAGAACAACTCCAAGCGGTTTCCAGTTGGAATGGGGTAGCGGCGCATCATCTCAGTGATGACCAAACCTGCTGAGGTTTGTATGCCAGAGGCAATTTCTTCAGGTGGGGGGGTGATACCAAAAGCCCAAGGCTCAGCCACTGCCGCCACGCCAATGAAAACAGCAGCCAAACCAATCATGCTGTGCATAAAGGCGACCAACTCGGGCATCTTGGTCATCTCGACGCGTTGCGCCATTAGCGTGCCCGCACTACCACCAATTACCAATCCACCCAAGACCCAGCCCATGCCCATGGCAGAGCCAGAGAGCTTCAAGATAAGCGCCGCCGTGGTGATCACAGCGATGGTCATTCCCAACATGCCAAACACATTGCCGCGAATCGAGGTCGTGGGATGGCTCAAGCCCTTCAAGGCCTGGATAAAACAAATGCTCGCCACCAAATACAGCAGCGTCACCAAATTCATCGTCACGAAATCCATGTTCATGCCTTTTCTCCTTGGGGAGCTTTAGCAGGTCTGTCTTTCTTCTTAAACATCTCGAGCATGCGTCGTGTGACCATGAAGCCACCAAACACATTCACCGCAGCCAAAGCTACGGCCAATACGCCCATGGTTTTGCCCAAGGTGGTGGTGGTCATCGCGGCGGCCAGCATGGCACCGACGATCACGATAGCGGAGATGGCATTGGTCACCGCCATCAATGGCGTGTGCAAGGCAGGTGTCACGGTCCAGACCACGTGGTAACCCACGTAGATGGCCAACACAAAAATAATCAGATTCACAAGGGTAGGAGAGACGGCGTCCATGGTGTGTAGTTCCTCAAATTCATTTCTTGACGACCGCGCCATCGCGGGTCATCAAACAAGCGGCGACGATGTCGTCTTCCATATCGATATGCAGCGCACCTTCTTTGTTGATGATGAGCTTTAAAAAATCCAGCACATTGCGGGCATACAAGGCGCTAGAGTCTGCGGCTACCAAAGCAGGCAAATTGGTCTCGCCCACCAAGGTGACGCCATGTTTGATCACGGTTTTACCAGCCTCTGTCAGCGGGCAGTTGCCGCCCACGCCATCAGGGCCTTTACCAGCAGCGATATCGATGATGACCGAGCCAGGCTTCATGGCTTTGACCATGTCTTCGCTGACCAACACAGGGGCTGCGCGTCCAGGGATCAAGGCAGTGGTGATCACCAAGTCAGCCTGCGCAACACGCTTGGCGACTTCGACTTTTTGGCGATCTAGCCAACTTGCGGGCATGGGACGGGCGTACCCGCCCACGCCTTCAGCGGCTTCTTTTTCTTCGGCGGTTTCAAACGGCACGTCGATGAATTTGGCGCCGAGTGACTCGACTTGTTCTTTTACGCTAGGGCGTACATCAGTGGCTTCAATCACTGCGCCCAAGCGCTTGGCGGTTGCGATGGCCTGCAAGCCTGCGACGCCGACGCCCAAGATCACGACGCGGGCGGCTTTCACCGTGCCAGCAGCGGTCATCAGCATGGGCACAAAGCGTTGGTATTTGTCGGCGGCCAGCATCACCGCTTTGTAGCCTGCAATGTTGGCTTGCGAAGACAACACGTCCATGCTTTGCGCGCGGGTAGTACGGGGGGCGGCTTCCAGAGCAAAGCTGGTAGCGCCAGCTCTGGCTAAGCGTTGCAAACCTTCGGCATTGAAGGGCTCCAACATGCCGACCACTGCACTACCGCTCTTGACAGAGGACGCTTCGTTGGCTTGCGGGCCACGGACCTTCAATACCAAGTCACAAGACCATGCGCTCGCTGCATCTGTGACTTGTGCGCCAACCGCTGCATAGGCGTCATCTGTCACACTGGCTGCGACGCCTGCGCCGCTTTGGACACGGATGCTGTGGCCTTGTGCGATGAGTTTTTTGGCCGTTTCGGGCGTAATAGCCACACGGGTTTCTCCGGCCGTTGTCTCGGCTGGCACGCCAATCAGCATGGGGATCTCCTCTAGATGGGGGGTGTTTGACTTACAAAAGCATAAGGTTACCCCAGAATAGGTCGGCTCCTGAGGAGCCTAGTACGAAAGATAATCCTGTCATGCACCTATTGACCTTGGCTCCATGACACATAAACCACGCGTCGTAGTGGGCTTAAGCGGTGGAGTCGACTCTGCGGTCAGCGCTTACCTGCTCAAAGAACAAGGCTTCGAAGTGATCGGCGTTTTCATGAAAAACTGGGAAGACGATGACGACAGCGAATACTGCGCGTCCAATATCGATTTTCTTGACGCAGCCTCTGTCGCCGATGTGCTCGGCATTGAAATCGAACACGTGAACTTTGCCGCGGAATACAAAGACCGCGTGTTTGCTGAGTTTTTGCGCGAATACCAGGGCGGCAGAACGCCTAACCCAGACATTTTGTGTAACGCCGAAATCAAGTTCAAGGCTTTCTTGGACCACGCCATGCGACTGGGCGCAGAAAAAATCGCCACAGGTCACTACGCCCGCGTACGCGAGGTTGACGGGCAATTCCAATTGCTCAAAGGCTTAGACGCCAACAAAGACCAAAGCTATTTTTTACACCGATTGAACCAGTCGCAATTGGCTAAAACTTTGTTCCCTGTCGGCGAATTAGAAAAACCCGAAGTGCGCCGCATTGCAGACGCTATCGGTTTACCCAACGCCAAGAAAAAAGACTCGACGGGTATTTGTTTTATTGGTGAGCGTCCGTTTCGCGAGTTTTTGAATCGCTACATCGCCAACGAACCAGGACCCATTAAAAACGAGCTCGGCCAACGCATCGGCGAGCACGTGGGCTTGAGCTTTTACACACTGGGGCAACGTCAAGGGCTAGGCATTGGCGGGCTGAAAGCCAAAGGCCAAGTGCGTGGCGGGGGTGAGCACACACCTTGGTTTGTCGCGCGCAAAGACCTTGCAGCCAATACTTTGTATGTTGTGCAAGGCCATGACCACCCTTGGTTGCTTTCCAGCGCATTGACAGCAGACAACTTAAGCTGGTGCTCTGGGTCGGCACCTGATAAAGCCCACTTTGGCGCAAAAACACGTTACCGGCAAGCCGATGCGGGTTGTGCTTTTGCGACATCCGCAAGCATGATGCAACTGTCATTTACCGAACCGCAATGGGCTGTCACCCCTGGCCAGTCGGCGGTTTTGTATGACGGGGAGGTGTGTCTAGGGGGTGGCATCATTGCCAGCGCCGAGACTTCTGTGTTTAATCAAGCCCTTGGATAAATTGAAGCGTAATGCCCTTTGAGTAGGGTGCATGCAAAAAATCAACAGGAGAAAGCACAATGAGCCGAATTGAAGCCGCCGCGCCCCGTGTTGCTATGGACATGCAAATGGCCAAAATGGCAGAAAAAGCCAAGCAACAAGAGCGGCCAATGAAGGCGAAGGAGGTACCGCTACCTCCGCCTGCCAAGGAAAATGTCAAAGTAGAAACCGCCCCCGCTGTAAATATTTACAACAGCAAGGGAATTGTGGCGAAGCTTTAGAACGGAATATCGTCATCCATGTCGTCAAAGCCACCTTTAGCAGGAGCTTTTGTGGCCCCCGCCGCTGGCGCTGCTGCTGGCTTAGCCGCAGGCGCGCGGCTGTAACCACCCTCTTCGCCACCGCCACTTGGAGCGCCCATGCCTTCACGTCCACCCAAGAGCTGCAACTCGGTAGCGATGATGTCGACAGTATTTTTTTCTACCCCCGTGGTTTTGTCGGTGTAAGTGCCGTATTTCAGGCGGCCTTCAACATAGATAGGGCGGCCTTTTTTGACAAATTCGCCGGCGATTTCGGCTAAGCGGTCATAAAACGTGATCCGATGCCACTGGGTGTCTTCGATCATCTCGCCACTGTTGCGGTCTTTGCGCTTGCTAGATGTGGCCACGCTGACGTTGGCTACGGCTTGGCCGCTAGGTAAGTAGCGGACTTCGGGGTCGCGGCCGCAGTTGCCGACCAAGATGACTTTGTTCACAGATGCCATGGGATTTTTCCTCCAGAGATAGGTTAATTATGCGTTTTTCGGTTGTGGAACCACCATGGGCCACGCTACCACCAACCAAAGCAGCATCAATAAAGTGCAACTTACAAATATTCCTTGTGTGCCATACAACTTTGCGCCAAGTCCGCCGAGCCAACCACCTGCGAAGAAGCCTAGCGACTGCAAGGTGTTGTAGAGGCCCATCGCTGCGCCTCGAGAGGACTGTGGTGCCACCCGCGACGTCAAACTCGGCATCGTCGCCTCGAGTACGTTAAAACCACAAAAAAAGAGAAACAGCAGGACCGCCAAGGCATGCAAAGAAGGAGTGATCGACGCCACCCACAGCAGGGCAAGTTGCACCACCGCGATCATGGCAACCGCCGCCAAAAAAGCAGCGCGCAAATAACCACGCCGCTCCATCTCGAAAACTACGCCCATAACCACAAATGAGGCCACCACAGCAGGCAAGTAAATCTGCCAATGGTCGTGTTTGTCCAAGCCTGCTTGCACCAGCATGGCCGGAATCGCCACCCACATCGCCAGTTGCACCGCGTGCAAGATGAAAACACCAAAGTTCAGACGCATCAGGCCACTGTCGCGAACCACTTCGGCTAAACCGAAGCGATCCGACGGCGCTTGGGTTTGGGGCTCGTCCGGCACAGACCATCGCACCACAGCCATGCCACCCAATGCCAAGACAGCGGTGAGAAAAAATAAGCCCGACAAGCCAATCCAACCGGCCAGCCAAGGCGAAAGCACCAACGACAGAGCAAACATCAAACTAATGCTGGCACCCACCAGAGCCATGGCCTTGGTCCGAACGACGTCGCGGGTTAAATCTGCAAGCATGGCCGTTACAGCTGCTGATACTGCGCCAGCCCCTTGGAGTGCTCGACCTACCAACAAGCTTTGAAGGTTGTCCGCACAACCAGCCCAAATGCTTCCAATGGCAAAAACCAACAATCCCAAAATAATCACGGGTTTGCGTCCAAATTTGTCAGAAGCGAGGCCAAACGGAATTTGCAAAATACCTTGGGTCAGACCATAAATACCCATGGCAAGACCAATCATCGCCGGGTCATCTCCGCCAGGGTATTTGCGCGCTTCCAGCGCGAACACCGGCAGCACCAGGAACAAACCGAGCATACGTAAAGCAAAAATAGACGACAAGGTTGCGCTGGCGTGCCG
>CAIRQX010000153.1 GCA_903880855.1 uncultured Burkholderiales bacterium
ATAACCGTGGCAAAACCATGGTGGCGGACAAATTTGATTTTGGCTTTGCGGTGGACTGGATGCGCAAAGATTTAGGTTTGGTCTTTGACGAAGCCAAACGCAACGGTGCCGTATTGCCCGTCACCATGTTGGTCGACCAGTTCTACGGCGATGTGCAAAAGCTCGGTGGCAAGCGCTGGGATACGTCGAGCCTAATTAAGCGCCTACGCTAATTATTTGACAGGTGTAACCACTGCGCCCGTTGCAGGTGCGGTGTTGTTTATCGGTGCGCCAGGGCCTGATGTAACTGGTACTGGTTTGGATTCATCCACCGGCGCCTTTTTAGGTTGCATGGCGTTGAGTTCTTCTTCGCTCATGTACTCGTAGACACGCACGACACGCTTGACACCGTTGACTCCACGCGCCACTTCAGTGGCTCGGTTGCCTTCGCGCTGAGTTACACGTCCCATTAAATATACGGTACCGCGCTCGACCACAATTTTGTGGACGCTTGCAAAAACGTCTTCCGAGTCGATCATGGCGGCTTTCACTTTGGCTACTAACACTACATCGGCTGAACGCTCACTCAAGGTCGTAGCAGGACCAATTCCTAACTCGTTCACGACCAAACGTACATTCTCGATTTTTCCAATCAGTTGTTCGACTTGGACGCGCACGCGGTCGCTAGAGACCTCGCCGGTGATCAGCACTTGGCGGTTATAACTGGTCACATTGACATGCTCTTTATCGCCAAAGTTTTGTTTGATGGCACTGGCACTGCGTTGCGCAATACCCTCGTCTTCCACTTGAATGCCTGTTGTGCGACGGTCGCTGGCAATCATGGCCGTTCCAAATACGCCGCCCATCATGACGGGCGCACATGCATTGAGCGCAAGCGCCATAGAGATAGCCGTGAGATATTTAGCAGTTGAATTATTCATAGTCCTAGTTTCCTTCTTGATCACCCAATAATTGCGTATCCACGCCATCGCAAATGCAATGGATGGTGAGTAAATGCACTTCTTGAATTCGGGCGGTACGCTCATGCGGCACGCAAATATGTACGTCGGTTTCACGCAATGCTTGAACCATCTTGCCGCCGCCTTTGCCAGTGAGGGCGACGACTGTCATATCGCGCTCATGCGCAGCCTCGATGGCCGCCAAAACATTGGCAGAGTTACCGCTGGTCGTGATGGCCAACAACACGTCACCAGACTGACCAAGCGCGCGAACTTGTTTAGAAAAAATTTGGTCGTAGTGGTAGTCGTTGGCAATGGCCGTCAAGATAGAGCTGTCTGTGCTTAAAGCAATTGCGCCTAACTCAGGCCGCTCGCGTTCAAACCGCCCTACAAACTCTGCAGCAAAATGCTGCGCATCTGCTGCAGATCCGCCGTTGCCACATGCAAGCACTTTGCCTCCACTGGTCACACTGGCCAAGATAGCTGAAACAGCAGCCGCAATGGGCTTGGAAAGCGCTTGCGCTGACTGGTACTTCAGATCAGCACTGTCGATGAAATGTTGTTCAATTCGTTGTTCAAGCATCCTGCAATGATACCTTTTGCGCTCCTCAATCCACCGTAAATGCCCCTTGCAACCAATGGAGTCCGTTTGTATCTATCGCCACCACGTCAAAGCGACACGTGGGCTCATATTTCAGGCGCATCAAGAAAAATTTAGCGGCAAATGCAATACGCTTGCGTTTAGATGCCGAAACACTGCCCAAAGGGCCTCCGTAAGAGGGATGCAAGCGTTTACGGACCTCGACAAACACCATGGTTGCGTGCCTGTCTTGCATGATTAAATCAATTTCACCCCCACCGCGTCCTGGCGTTCGATAATTGCGCTGTACCAGTTGCAAGCCATGGGCTAGCAAATAGTGCAAAGCGCGGTCTTCGGCTGCATCTCCTGATTGCTTGGTGGTGAAGGAATTTTTCTCTTGGGTTTGTCCACGCATTTTTCATCTGCCCTCAAGGCCGCCCACGATGCCGCGGCTGCGCAGCACCACCCTGCAGGCACGCTGTATATGGTGGCAACACCGATTGGTAATTTGGCCGATATCAGTTTGCGCGCCCTGCATGTTTTGAGTGTGTGCGATACCTTGGCTTGTGAAGATACGCGCCACTCACAAACTTTGTTACGCAGCTACGGAATTGAGCGCAACGCCAGCCGTTTGTTAGCCGTGCATCAACATAATGAAGCGCAAGCTGCACAAGAAGTCATACAGCGTTTGCAAGCAGGTCAACGCGTTGCCTATGTGAGCGATGCAGGCACACCGGCCATCAGCGACCCTGGCGCGCGTTTGGCGTGGCAGGTGCAGGCTGCAGGATTTCGGGTGATGCCGTTACCGGGCGCAAGCAGTGTTACGGCGTTGCTAAGCGCATGTGGCTCATTCACAGCAGACGCGTCAGGATTTGTGTTTGTTGGTTTCTTGCCAAGCAAAGCGGCGGAGCGAGAACGCGCCGTGCAATTGTTGGCATTAGATGGACGGGCACAAGTGCTGTTAGAAGCTCCGCATCGCATAGAAGCACTTGCAAAAGCATTAGCAAGTCTTGGCGACCGTATGGTGACAGTCGGTAGAGAACTCACCAAACAGTTTGAAGAAATCGCAACCCTGCCAGCCAATTCGCTGAGCGATTGGATTCATGCCAACCCGCAACGCACCCGCGGTGAATTTGCGCTGGTGGTCCACGCACAAACCGTTGTCAGCGACCCGATTGAAGTGCACGACAAGATGCTAAAACTGCTGATGCAGGAAGTTCCACTCAAAACCGCAGTTCGACTTACGGCTGAGTTGACGGGGGAGTCGCGCAATCTTTTGTATGACAGGGCATTAGCCCTAAAAGGAGCAAATACATAAATTTTTAGAATCGTTCACAATCTACGTTCTTCTTGAAGAGGTGTTGTATGCATCATGTGTTGTCTATTCGCTGGTCTCTAGTACTAATTGCTTGCCTAGCGCTCAGCGCTTGCGAAACCAATCCCTCAGCCAAATCCGCGCAAGATGACGCGACGCCTATCGTGGCGTTTTTGGATGCAGACAAGTTCGACCACCAACTCTCCGCTTCCTTATCTGCCCCGATGAACGAGATTACCGTCCCGTTCTACGACAAGGTTTCTCCCAACAACATGCCCGAGCGCATGAAGGCTTGGGTCAATCAGGTGGAGAAAAGCGGTGGAAAGATTCAGATGACGGAACCAACGAGCTCATCCGGTGTTACCGCAAAAAACCCATTTCTTATTTTCAGCATGATCAACGCAATACGCACATTGGTCCAGCTAGAACAAAAAAGTGAAAAGGCCAAAGTGCTGGCTTCCGCCAAAGGCCACGACGTCAAAATTCTTTTGGCTTACAACGCACAAAACGAAGTGGTGATTGACAAAATTGTCTTTGCCAAAAAAGGCGCTCCCAATTAAAGCTGCGCTTCTCAACAGTTGTTATCGACAAAACTGTTAGCGGCCACCCTCTCCCACTAAGGCATAAGGCGCCCAATACGCAGGGTGGGCATATTGCGGTAACTTCATGGTCTCGACCATCGCTTGTTTCAAAGCTTCAGCACGACGCATTTGTGGGTCTTTCTTGTAAGCCGCAAATGTATGGGTCGTGAGTAACATCGCGCTCTCCGACTCCACAGACCAGTGTGTCACCAATAAGCTGCGGCTTCCCGCAAAGAAGAATCCGCGGGCTAACCCACTCAAAGCTTCTTCAGCGCGTCCATCGGCACCGGCTGTATTACAGGCAGACAAGACCACCCAGTCCGCGTTGAGTTTGAGTCCTAATACATCTTCTAGTGTCAACAAAGGTGAGTCTGCTGGATTAGCAGTAGAGGCCATAGCCAACGCGGGTTGGTTTAAGTTGGGCAGGTCACCCGCTAACAAACCATGCGTAGCAAACACCACCACTTGCTTTTTACCTAACTGGCCAGAAGCACTGCTCTTGAGCACCGATTGACGTGTTGCATCTGAGCCCAAAATCAAATCTTGCTTGGGGTCAGCCGCCAAAATTTTGGCCAGTTCAATGACTTCATCACGTGTTTCGGGAAGGGGTGGGATTTTGCTGTAGGTCAGATAACTTTCCTCATTGGATCTTTCAAGCCCAATATGGAGGGTAGAGCGCGTGTCAATGACCGATCTAACGGTCGTGGCTTTAGGGATAACATCCGCAATTTGCTGCGTAGCCACTTTGTTATCAAACAAAGGATCTCCCCATGCAATAAGCGGCTGGGTACTGGATGGCACTTTGGCATAGCGCTTCAACGATAACCAGCCACTTGCTGTAGGCACATGGCTTATCGCTGCGTCTTTGATCAACCAAGCGGCATTTAATGGGTTAGGGGAAGTAACTGGCTTACGAACTAAAACGCCTAAAGGCATATTGGCAAAAGCACCTGAGGTAGCCACGATCAAGTGTTTTTTGTCTGCCATCTCAGACTCGATGGGTCCAAAAATGCCTTTATAAATAGTGTGTGCATCTGCATAGTCAAACGCAGGCGCTTTGTTACCAAGGCCTGCCACATCCAAGGTTTTACGAATTTTGTCGACTAGCTTTGCGCCTTCTTTCTCACCCACTGGCCACTGGTGGAAGTTCACTTTGCCTGCGGAATCAATAGCCCACACATAGGTTTGCTTTTCCATAGGCAAGATGGAAACAAACAATTCATCAGGTTTGAGTTGTTGCGCAATATCGGTGTGGCTTGGGGCCTTGGGCTGGATGAGCTGGAAGTACTCAGGGAACCCTTTTTGAATTTGCGCTTTGTATTCTTTGCGCAAGCCTTCGATTTCACGCATGCGTTTTTGCATTTGTTCGATGACTTGGGGGTTGCGTTTTTTGTCCCCTTCGCTTCCCTGTGATGTGATGTAGGACATCAAGGTGGCGGCCTCGTTCTTAGCGTCTTGCTCTTTACGAATTACTTCTGACAAGCCAGGCACATTGACGCCTGAACGAACCGCAGCATCGGAGAGTGCTTGTTGCACAGACGATGAGCTCAAATGATCCGCCATTTGAAAAATAATG
>CAIRQX010000154.1 GCA_903880855.1 uncultured Burkholderiales bacterium
AATTAAACAGTTTACTAGCGGTGGAGCTTAAAATGCTCAAGTCTTAATGTTTGATTTAGATCAATGTCCAAATTTACTAAAGGAACAAGATTGATCACTTACTCAAAAAAAAAGAGACAAATCATGAAGCTTAAGAAAATACTCGAAATCAATAGACTAGAAAAATATTAATATGGGACATGAAATTCATTGGCAAAAAAGCGTATTGAATGAATGCAGCTCATGTAGAAATTGGAAGGTTCATTACTCTAAATCTAAAAGTCAAATCCTTGATATTTTCTTACTCGACGGAAAGTCGGGACTCTGCATTGATGGCGGATATGACGGTTTTCAAACTCAATCAAATGAGACCTGTTCAATGTGGAAGCCTCTCATTGATAAAGAAAGAGTCTTGCCTATTTTTCATGATGGGGGAAATGACTATTAGTCAATTTTTACCTCTAGTCTCTATTGCGAATGCGAAAAAAACTATAAATCTTTAACCATAAGTTCATTGTGCAAATGTCCTCGAAATCTTCAGCCATAGCATTAGCTATGTTGTGTATGGCATGCCTAAACGCGCTAGCAGTTGAAAAAATAACCCTGTGGCCGACCATCCTGTTCTTGCGCGGCCAAGACCTATGCCAATACCAAGACGCTTATGGTCAAACTCGCAACGAATCCACCATCCAAGCGACCAACCATCTAATATTCGTGTAATAACCGTGTAATTGATACTTTAAATAAAAACAACGATGTAAGTCGTTGTTTTTAAAGGGGTTTTGGCTCCTCGACCTGGGCTCGAACCAGGGACCTACGGATTAACAGTCCGGTGCTCTACCAACTGAGCTATCGAGGAATATATTTGGTTTTTTCTAGCAAGAAATGTGCTCGAGGGGTACTAACTGTATGTGCTACTCCCGCTCATTTTGCTAACAAGCATTGTAACAAATAAATTTAATAGCCCAAATTAGAGCACCTAAATCCACTCAAAAAACACAGCCCCACTCGGCAAGTCCAAGTGGGGCATTTTTACGTCTGGCAGTTTACAGTTAGCAACTTGGGTTCATTTCGTCACATTAAAAAATCTTGATCCATTTAGATAATGTGCAAAACTAAGGGTATATATTTCTACTAGGAATCAATATGTCAAAGTTTTTTATTATTGGAATATTCTCTGCCTTAGGGTTCGTAGGAATGACAAACGCGCAAGCTCAGAAAAATACTGAAATTAAGATCTATGCAGCTGGTAGCCTTCGATCTGCCTTGACTGAAATTGCCCAGTACTATGAAGCCACTAATCCAACAGTAAAAATCAATTTTGCGTTCGGTGCCTCTGGATTGCTAAGAGATCGTCTTCTCGCTGGAGAGATCTCTGACATCTTTGCATCAGCAAATATGGATCACCCTGAAAAAATATCTAATGCTGGCAAAAGTGAATCAGTCATTCGTTTTACTTCAAACAAACTATGTGTATTAGCTAATCCCAACTTTAATTTGGCTGGAAAGACTCTTGTTGAGCGAATGATGGATAAGGAAATAAAACTGGGAATCTCTACACCTAAAGCTGATCCCTCGGGTGACTATGCATTTGAGATGTTTGAGAAAATAGACTCAAAAGGACTTGGGCCAAAGGGAGTAAGTGATGTCTTAAAGACTAAGGCTCTGCAGTTAACTGGTGGCCCCCAATCACCTCAACCCCCGGCCAATAAGAATGTCTATGGCGACTTAGTAGCAACTGGTCAGGCCGATATATTCATCACTTATTGCACTAATGCAAAAATTGCTATCAAAGAAAATCCCGCCCAAAAGGCATTAGAAATTCCTGACGCTTACAACATAACATCTAACTATGGGATGGTCGTGTTCAATAACGCATCACAAAGCGCCCGCGATTTCTATAAATTTATAACAAGCCCCAAAGCCCAAGAAATCTTTATTGATCAAGGATTTGCTAAGCTTTAATCTAACGACTCTTAATTAGGAAACCTCTAAATGACTAAAACTTTTTCCAAAGCCTTTCTCGCATGCCTTTTGTTTGCCTATGGTGTTACTTGTTTTGCCCAAGGTTTAGTAATGGCTTCAACAACCTCAACTGAACAATCAGGTCTATTTCAGCACTTGCTACCAGAATTCAAGAAGGCTACTGGCATCGATGTCAAAGTTGTTGCCCTGGGAACTGGACAAGCCCTAGACATGGGCCGCAGAGGGGACGCGGATATCTTGTTCGTACACGACCAAGTTGCTGAAGAGAAGTTTGTAGCTGACGGATTTGGTATCAAACGCTTGCCAGTGATGTACAACGACTTTGTTTTGATCGGTCCAGCAAATGATCCTGCCAAAGTGGCTGGCAAAGAAATCATGACTGCCTTGAGAAACTTATCAGTAGCAAATGCAGGATTTATTTCCAGGGGCGACAAAAGTGGTACGCATGCTGCTGAACTTCGCTATTGGAAAAATGCCAACCTAGAAAACAAGGGAACTGGCTACAAAGAATGTGGATGCGGTATGGGACCAGCTTTAAATATTGCAGCGTCTACCGATTCCTATGTTCTGGCTGACCGGGGCACATGGTTGAGCTTCAAGAACCGTGGCTCTATGAAGATTCTTGTGGAAGGGGACAATCGCTTGTTCAACCAATACGGCGTAATAGCTGTGAATCCCGCCAAGCACCCTCATGTCAAAGTTGATGTTGCACAGAAATTCATTGATTGGGTTATCTCGCCGATTGGACAAGCCACCATTGCAAGTTACAAGATAGGCGGGGAGCAATTATTCTTTCCAAACGCGACTAGATAAACTGAAATTAAGTACGGGTTCGTTGTTGTCGATCCCGCTTAAGCAAATGTAGCTAGTAGTTGAACTTCACGCAAATTTAGTTTCGGTTGCGCTGGCTGGGCAACCTATTAGGAAAGAGCCCCGACGCAGTGGACGGGTTCTTCTAGTATTGAGAAATCGTAAAAGTTAGCAAACCCGAAATCTTAATTTTTGGGCTTTGCAACCAGGTTAGTTGGGCGGAGTAAAAATTACGTAGACTTTGTAAAAAGTTGAATTGGCGACTGAAGAGTTACATTATGTAACTTCCCACATTATGAGAGACCTACGCATTATTCGTGTAATAACCGTGTAATTGATACTTTAGGTTAAATATGCCTTATAAGTCGTTGAATTTAAACG
>CAIRQX010000155.1 GCA_903880855.1 uncultured Burkholderiales bacterium
CAGCGCGTGACTTTATTTCGACACAATTAGGAATCACCATTCCACTGGCAGATTTGATGCCAAAAAATTAGATAATCCATCTTTGTCACAACTTGATTGTCAAAATCAGCAATAGGAGAAAACTAAATGAGTGAAGTTCCAGAAACAGAATTACCTGAACCACACAACGACCCTTTTAGAGGCCGTTGCGCCATGTTGGTATCTGCCTTAGCTATGGTGTTAGCCATTGCTGGTTTGGGGGGTAACAATGCTGCGAAAGAAAGTACCCTCAACAACATCTTGGCCGCTAATGCGTATGCTTTTTACCAAGCTAAAAATATTCGCCAGACCGAATACAAAATTGCTGCAGACAACTTACAACTTCAATTGGCGCAAGACAAATTAACGCCTAAAGCCAAAGAACTGGCTGAAAAGAAATTGGCCGATTACCAAAAAAATATCGCCCGCTACGAATCTGAGCCTGAAACAGGGGACGGCAAGAAAGAATTGATGGCCAAAGCGAAACAGTTGGAGCATGAACGCGACCATGCCCTGGCCCAAGATCCTTGGTTCGATTACGCAGAAGCCTTACTTCAAATTGCCATTGTTCTAACCTCAGTAGCCATTCTCACGGGTGTGCACGCCCTCTTTTGGGCGCCCTGTGGCCTTGGAATCTTAGGAATTTTGTCAACTATTAATGGTTTTATGCTTCTGGTTTGATTTAGAGCAAACCCTAAAAAGGGGGCAGTCAGACCCCTGTAAGAGCACCCCGCCACAGTAGCGGGGTTTTTTCGTATTAGTATTTCCAAAAGATCAGGAGACATTCCCCATGAGCGAACTCACCATCCACCAACCCTCTGACGCATTCGTCAAACAAGCTACCGTCTCTGGGATGGCTGCTTACCAAGCTTTATGCAAAAAAGCGGAAACAGACTACGAAGGCTTTTGGGCCGAACAAGCGCGCCGCCTGATCTGCTGGAAAACCCCTTTCACGAAAATATTGAACCAAAGCGACGCGCCCTTTTTCAAATGGTTTGAAGACGGAACGCTCAATGCCTCTTACAACTGCCTAGACCGCAATATTGAAAAAGGCCACGGTAATAAAACCGCTTTGATTTTCGAAGCAGACGGTGGCGAAGTCACCAAGATCACCTACAGCCAATTGCTCGCCAAGACTTGCCAAATGGCCAACGCATTGAAATCTATCGGTGTTAAAAAAGGCGACCGCGTGATGATCTACATCTCGATGTCGATCGACGGTGTTGCTGCCATGCAAGCCTGTGCGCGCATTGGCGCTACACACTCGGTAGTGTTTGGAGGCTTCTCCGCCCAATCACTACGTGACCGCATTGAAGACACCGGTGCTGTCGCTGTTATCACCGCTGACCAACAAGTGCGCGGAGGTAAACATTTGCCTTTGAAAGCCATTGTTGATGAAGCTATTAATTTAGGCGGTTGTGGAAGTATCAAAAACGTCTTGGTAGTCAAGCGCACCGGTTCAGACATCGCCATGCAAGCAGGCCGCGACCAGTGGATGCACGAACTGTGTGACAAGCAAGCTACTACTTGCGAACCAGAGTGGGTGGGTGCTGAGCACCCGCTCTTCTTGCTCTACACCTCTGGTTCTACTGGTAAACCCAAAGGCGTGCAACACAGCACCGGCGGTTATTTGTTACACGCCGCTTTAACTACTGAGTGGACGTTCGATCTAAAAGACAACGATGTTTTTTGGTGCACTGCAGATATCGGATGGGTCACGGGCCACACCTACATTACCTATGGCCCCTTGGCCTTAGGTGGCACAGAAATTGTGTTTGAAGGTGTTCCTACCTACCCTGACGCTGGCCGTTTTTGGAAGATGATCCAAGACCACAAAGTGTCTATCTTCTACACAGCACCTACTGCGATTCGCTCACTCATCAAAGCAGCTGAAGCCAACGATGCCGTGCATCCCAAGAGCTACAACCTCTCTAGCTTGCGTTTGCTAGGCTCTGTGGGCGAGCCCATCAACCCAGCCGCTTGGGAGTGGTATTACAAACACATAGGTGGTAGCCGTTGCCCTATCGTCGACACCTTCTGGCAAACCGAAACAGGTGGCCACATGATCACGCCTCTTCCAGGTGTGACGCCCATGGTGCCCGGTTCTTGCACACTGCCCTTTCCGGGTATTGAGGCCGCTATCGTCGACGAGGCAGGCAACGACGTACCCAACGGACAAGGCGGCATCTTGGTCGTGAAGAAACCTTGGCCATCGATGATTCGCACCATCTGGGGCGACCCAGAGCGTTTCAAGAAAAGCTACTACCCCGAAGAATTCAAAGGCAAATATTATTTGGCAGGGGATGGTGCCATTCGTGATGCGCACACGGGTTACTTCACCATCACGGGTCGTATCGATGACGTGCTCAACGTGTCAGGCCACCGCATGGGCACGATGGAAATTGAATCTGCTTTGGTGAGTTGCACTGAGTTGGTCGCAGAAGCAGCTGTGGTGGGACGTCCTGACGACACCACGGGCGAAGCAATTTGCGCTTTTGTTGTTTTGAAACGCGCTCGCCCTACTGGCGACGAAGCCAAACAAATCGCCAAAATCTTGCGCGACCATGTGGGTAAAGAAATTGGTCCTATCGCCAAACCAAAAGATATCCGCTTTGGCGACAACTTACCCAAAACCCGTTCCGGAAAAATCATGCGTCGCTTGTTGCGTAGCTTGGCAAAGAACGAAGCGATTACGCAAGACACCTCAACACTTGAGAACCCAGCGATTCTGGAGCAGCTGACGGATAACCACTAATAGCTGGTTAGCGCTTAGTTCTAAACCCCGCTTCGCAAGATGCGGGGTTTTTTATCGCCCGCCTTCGCCTACTAATGCATAAGGTGCCCAGAAAGCTGGATGTCCGAATGCCGGACTCTTCATCACAGCCAACATCGATTGGCGTAGCGCTTCAGAGCGACGCATCGCCGTATCTTTTTTGTAACTTGCAAATGCATTGGTTGTCAGTTGCATCGCGCTCTCTGATTCCACCGACCAATGCGTCACTAGTAAGCTTCTGCTTCCCGCAAAGAAGAAGCCTCTGGCCAATCCACTCATAGCCTCTTCTGCTCTGCCATCTGCACCTGCGGTGTTGCATGCTGATAAGACCACCCAGTCTGCATTGAGTTTGAGACTCAAGACATCTTCGAGGGTAAGAAGTGGGGAGTCAGCAGGGTTAGCCGTTGCAGCCATCGCCAAGGCAGGTTGGCTCAAGTTAGGCAAGTCCCCTGCCAACAAGCCGTGGGTTGCGAAGACGACTACTTGCTTTTTAAGTAACTGCCCGCTGGTGCTGCTCTTGAGAACCGATGCGCGGGTGGCGTTGGCTCCAAGGTAGAGGTCGCTCTTTGCGTCAGCGCCTAAGATTTTGGCTAACTCTTCTACTTCGTCTCTTGTCTCGGGTAGCGGGGGTATCTTGCTGTAGGTGAGATAGGCATCTGCATCGCTGACCTCCAGGCTTGCAGCACTGCGCGTGTTGAGGACTGAGCGCACAGTTGTACCTGGTTCAGCCATAGCTACTTGCGTGCCACTGGGTTTGTCGGCCTTCTCTACTTTTGCGGCATCGGCCATCTTTTGTACCGCTTTACCGTCAAATAGCGGGTCACCCCAGGCCACCATGGGCTCCACGCTGTGCGGTACTTTGCCAAAGCGCTTCAAGGACATCCATCCGCTGGCTGTAGGCACATGGCTCACCGCCATGCTCTTTACTAGCCAAGGGGCGTCTACTGGGTTAGCGCCATTGAAGACTTGGGTCTGCAACACCGCAAAGGGCAGTTTTGCCAAAGCGCTTGAGGTGGACACCACCATATGCTTCTTGCCTTGGGTGAGTTCGCCCAAGGGCTCAAAGAA
>CAIRQX010000156.1 GCA_903880855.1 uncultured Burkholderiales bacterium
TGGAACTTCACTCATTTAGTTTTCTCCTATTGCTGATTTTGACAATCAAGTTGTGACAAAGATGGATTATCTAATTTTTTGGCATCAAATCTGCCAGTGGAATGGTGATTCCTAATTGTGTCGAAATAAAGTCACGCGCTGTTTCTTGCCATTGGCCTAAATCGGAGCCATGGTGCAACAAGCCGGGGTCATCTAAGAGCCCTTGGTTGAAATCGAGGGGCGTAGGGAAGCGCAATTGAAACAACTCATAGGCATGCGCATACAGCTTCGGTGCTTGTTTATTCGACATAGGGATTGCCCTAAGACGGCCTTGGTGGCTCCAGTCGCAAAACAAAATATGTCCCATCCGCAGCATCAGCACACATTGGTTAGGAGATATCTTTCCTAGTATCTTGGCGTAGCTGAGTTCATGCTGTGTATCGATTTTTTCTAAGGCTGCAGCGGCATCTTCGCCTAAGGCGATCCAAGCTTCCAATATATGGCCGCCATGGAAATAAGCCTCCCAAAATTTGCGTCGATAAGGGCCAATATCATCATCGGTATGTTGCAAGATTTCAAAAAAAGCATCCATCGTGCGGCCTGTGAGCCAGCGACTGGCCGTCTCAATCGCTTCTTTGCGCACGCCCAGCCAACCTGCGTGGTTGTGGCGTGGGTCACCAAGCATCGACAACAGTTTGGTGAGCAAGGTGTTTTTAATCTCTTGCGAGGGCGATTTGTCAAACCATGGTGAGAGCAAGGCATAGGCAAATTCATCGCGCCAAATGGGATAACGAAAACGTTGCATCGCAGTGCCTGCATCATGCAACGCCCATTCGCACATGCGATTTATGTAAGGCAGAGTGGCTCGCACATCTTCTGGTGCTTTGAGCGCTTCAGCAAAAGCTTGCCGACAAAAGTTATTCAACCAAAACCCACGTGTGAGTGCATGGTGCTCTTGCCACTGGAGCAATGTTTTCTCAGAAGGCATTGTCAGCAGATCATTGGCTACTTGAATCGGGCCATTGATGGGGTCTAAGATATCCAAGGTGGTGATCAGGCGCGTTAAACCACCTGCTTGAGTTTCTAACAAAGCATCGATCACCCGTTTGTCTTTAAAGAATCGCTGCGCAGATTGCGCTAATTTTTGAAATAAGGCGTCTTCAGGCGTGAAGTGTTCTAGGTAGGTATGCAACAAACTGCGCCCCCATTTCAATGGCCGACGTGATTGCAAGGCCTCAGTAACTGCTACATCCAAATAGTGTTGTGTCAATGGGCCATGCGGATGCAAACCATGGTCACCTTGTAGCCATAAGGCATAGGGGATATGCCGCCAGTCACGTTGGCGTGGTGCATCACTCAAAGGCGAGAACTGAACAACTGCAAACGCTTGGTAAGTTCTCTCGCCCACCGTGCGTAGATCCGGATCTTTTCCGAAATTACTGCTGCGCTTCACACTAGCTGCAGCAGCTAGCTTTTCAAAATCTTGCGGCAGTGAGGTAAACAGGTTTTCCATGCGATTGGTTTAACGAACTGTTTCTTGCATTTTCTTGAGCGTACTCGCAGGACCTTTGGCATTGCCTGTTTCATTAGGCTGAAAAGCCAAAACAAAGCGCAATTCGACACGACGGTTTTTTGCAGGATCGCCTTTGTCGCTTGGGCGTTCATCCGCATAAGAACTAATTCCAAAGACAGGTTGTTCGCGTTGGTTACGCAAACTTTGCATAGTGCCAGCGTTAAGCACTTTGTACACAGCACGAGCACGGTCAAGCCCTAAATGCCAATTGCTGTAGTCCCCGCGATGCAGGGGGGACGCATCGGTATGGCCTTCAATCAAAATGGTTTCAATCTCTACTTGCTGAGGATTAGGCGGGCAGTCTGTGGGTAATGCGCGGCGTTGCGAAAAAACATAGCAAGGAAGAATGTCTTTCAGTTGTTCACTTGCAAGTCTTAAGGTTTGTAGACCATTGCTAGCGAGATCGGGTTGACCAAGTCCAAACAAGGTGTCAGCAGGCAAGGTAATCACACCTGATGCTTGATTGATGGTGACGGGCACTCCAGCCAATTGCAGACGACTCCCAATGGCTTGAACAACAGCTGCTAGCGGGTCTGGTGGGGGCTCTTTAGGTTCTTCAGGTTTGCGCGCTAACAACACCATGACCATCACTATAAAAATGAACAAGATACCAATCATCAAGTCACTGGCAGAAGCCATATAGCCTGACTCCTCGACGTTCTCAGTCTCAGAGGGGGGGCGTCTACTTTTTATAAACATGTTGTGGTTAATGAAAAATCAGAACGCGAACTAAGCTGAATTACTTTGGTAGGTAGCATCAAGACTTGGGAGGTAATGCGTCGATGAATTCATCCAACACCTCTTCCAAGTTCGTGATACTGCCGCCTAACTGGTTGACCGCAGTGGCCAGATGTTGGTCCATCTTGGTGTGCAGTCCTGCCACTTGGGTGCTGTAGGCGCTAACACCTTTGGTCAATGCATCAACCGTTCCATTCAAAGCTTTTTGTGCATCCATCAAATGGGTGCGTACCGTCTCGAGCGCTTGCTCGGTGGTGCGTGCACTGTCTTGGAATGTGTTGGCCGTTTCTTGTTGGGTAATGACTGCTTTCTCAATCGCAGTTGCGCTAGTTTGGAATTTATCGGCAGTTGCATCTACTATGTCTGCAGTAGATTGCAGTCCACCCATGACGGTTTGTAAGTTACCTAATGTTTGCGACAGTTGCGCCATCAAACTTTCTAGTTGTTGCGCACCTTGTTGGCCGGCAGTGGCTGCACGAGAGAGCGCGCTATCGAGCGTAGTCACAGTGCTGTTGGTAGCTTGGATCGTTTGCGCTAGGGCCTGCACTGCATCACCAAAAGATGCCATGCCCGTTGAAATTCCTTGGGTGAGCACTGCACCTGCCTTGCTCAGTTCGCCAGCGGCTTGGCTGCCGGCATTGGTAAGCCCGCCTTCTAAACGTTTGAGTTCAGCCACTTGAGCTTGGTTTTGTTGCAAGATTTCTTGAAACAACGACAACTGCACCCGCATGCTGGCTTCGGCTGCATTGTCTGGAATTTTGCTGCGCAAGGTATGGCAAAGCGAGTCGATACTGGCCTGCAAGCTACCTAAAGAAATTTTGGCGCGCCAGTTCCATACCAATGAACACAAGAGACCCGCAATCGATGTGATGAATTTACCGCCAGCGGTGGCAATAAGCGATTGCAATGCTTGGTCTTGTTGTCTGGCAGACACATCTAAAGCATTCAAAGCCAAACCTGCTTGTTGCAGTGCGACAGCCAGAAAAATAAATGTGCACATCAAACCAAAACCAATCAAGAGATTGGGCATGGTTTCGAACAAAGATAAATTCAATCGACCACCTAATGCATCGCGAACTGTCCATGTCTCTGCGTGGCTGCGAAAGCTGTAACTGGTGGTTGAAGTTTGTGCAGTGCCGCCAGCAGCAGGCAGATCAATCAAACCTGCTTCTGTTTCGCGTAATAGAAACACCAAAACCTCATCAGGCGTTTTGCTTTGCGCTTGGGCCAAGATATCGCGGCCATTGTCCTTCGAGGTGCGAACCCAATTGTCTAGATCCGTCACGCTTTTGCGTATTTGATCGATACGGCGCGACCAAATCACAAAAACAGTGATCGAGAAAACAAAAATAACAGCAGCGATTAACAGGGGAACTAGTAGCTGCTCGAGTTGCGCGAAGTAGGTTTGCATCATGTCGCTATTATCCCGCGTCCAAGCCCCCACTTCGTAAAACGCGTCTGCTGCAAGCTTGCAGCAACACTTCTTTTCTAGGCGCCCAGATCGTTAGATCTTCTCTGGCGCGTGTAAGGCCCGTATAAACCAATTCACGGGTGAGAAAGGGGGAATCATGCGCTGGGACAACCAGCAAAACATGTTTGAATTCAGAACCTTGAGATTTATGGACTGTCATTGCAAATACGGTTTCAACGCTGTCTAATCGCGAGGGCACTATCCACCGAACGCTGCCGCTCAAGCCAGGGAACGCAACGCGCAAGACACCGTTGGGCCCGGGTAAGCAGATGCCCACATCCCCATTCATCAACTCTTGTGCGTAGTCATTGCGCGTAACCATGATGGGACGACCCACATACCAAGCATTAGAGTTAAAGCCAAGCGATTTTTCAATAAGCGCATTGAGTTGTGTTACGCCAAAGGGCCCCTCGCGTACGGCACACAGTACAGAGAATTCGCTGAAAGTTTTCAATAAATCGTTGGCTTGACTGTCTGTACAAGCAGAAGTTTGCTCAGAAATGTCTGCACGATATTCATTTAAAAGAGATAACCAATGCCGCCAGCCATGTCGAAGTGCAGGGGCTAGCTTCGTATCGTGCGCATTTGAGAGTTGTAAGCTAGTGACCTGATGCATTTGGCTTGCTAACTCTGGGCCTTGTATAGCATCTTCAAAGGTACTGGTCTGTAAGGTACTCAACCAATCAGGCGCTGCGTTCCATAACGCTTTAACAGCCGCCACGTTATCTTGACTGTCTGCATTGACTGCTTGGGCCCATTGGCCAATACCGCTAGCAGCATCAAAGCGGTGGCTATGCGTCAGCGTGACTGTTTGGGCGCGTAATAGTTCGCCAGTGCATAACTGCGACATCACTGCACCCGCTTCCACAGAGGCTAATTGGTCTTTATCACCCAACAAAATCAATCTGGCCGTGGGTGGTACTGACGCAAGCAGGCGGGCCATCATTTCAAGATCGACCATGGAGGCTTCGTCTACCACCGCTACATCTGTGGCTAGTTGATACACGCGTGTGTCTCGGCTATTGCTGCGTAATAAACGGTGCAAGGTTTGTGTCTGAGTGGGTATGCGGGATTGAATCTCGGAAGGCATATTCGCCAGTGCATTGGTAATTGACTCAGTCAGCCTTGCAGCAGCTTTGCCTGTGGGCGCGGCCAAGTGGATTTTTAGATTGTCTTGAGAGGTGGCAATCAATAAGGCTAAAAGTTTGACAACCGTGGTTGTTTTTCCTGTGCCTGGACCACCCGTGATGAGTGTGATGAGATTTTTTGCAGCGACTTCGCACGCAATGCGTTGCATGGATGTATCTGTTCCAAACAAAATGTCTAGTTGGATTTTTAAATCCGCAGGTGCTTCAATGGGTAAGCTGATACGTTGCAAGATATGTTCACGAATACTTTGCTCCGCATTCCAAGCGCGGCGTAAATACAAACGATCGCCTTGCACATCTTGTACCAACACCATAGGGCTGGAATCTCCTTGTATCCAAGGAAGCGAGGGAGCACCCGTACTCAAATTTTTAGGCAATGCAGTGATTTGTTCATCGTTCCATCCCAATAGGGCATTGGCTTGCGATTGCAAGGCGCTGAGATCCAAGCAAGCGTGACCTCGTCCCCATTGGTAACTTGTAAGAGCCGCTAACCACAGATGGCGAGGATCATCACTTGCTTGGCGGGTGTTGAAAAAGTTGGCAAGTGAAATGTCTAAGCCAGTTAGGCCAACAGGTTTATCTAGACCCATTGGCTTATCAAAAATTTTTAAGAGGTCTTTTAAAGCACTCATACGGCAATACCTGCAAACAGGCTGTCTAGCGTTTCGATCAAGGCTCGCGGCGGACGTTGCAAATGAACACCTGCCCCAGGCTGGTTAATGCCACGCATAAAAATGTAAATGGCGCCACCCATGTGTTGGTCATAGTCGTAATCTGGTAGCCGAACTTTGAGGAGACGGTGCAATGCTAAGGTGTAGAGCACATATTGCACTTCATAGCGTTTATGCAAAACAGCTTCTTGCAAAGTTGTAGCGCTGTAGTCAGGCAGCTTATTTGATTTGTAGTCCACTATCCAATAGCGATGGACATGCTGCAAAACCAAATCTAATGAGCCTGTGAGCATGCCTTGCATATGCCTTGGTTGCAACGCTGGTCGTGAAGTGCCTGCAAAGAGATGCGATTGGATGTGTTGGTCTAATAATTTGGCAGGCACATGGTGCGCTTCTAAATTGAATTCCATCTCAGACCACATATGCTCTGGCGTGATTTGGCCCAGCACCAAAGGCGGTGTCTCAAAACCGAAGTGATGGGTGTTTAGGGGTAACGGCGTTTCAACAACCTCTTGCAGCCAAGTGCCTAGGTCATGGCGCTCAGACCCATTGAGTTGTAACCAATTGGCTTTACGCTCTAGCAATTCAGCCCACCCTTGTTGAGACCAAGCTGGCGCTTGTGGGTTTGCAAGTGGCCAGTGGTTTTGCGACAACCAATCGAGCAAATCGTGCATCAAGGTGCCATAACGCGCACCTGCAGGAAAGTTTTGCCAACGACTGATTGCATCAGGTTTCGCAATAACGGAAGAAGGTTCTGTATCCGCATCCATGATGGCAGCAGCCACATCTTCATCGCGCTTTGACTCCGTGATTAATCCGCGGGTGAGAGCGCTAAAACTTGCAGTCCACCAAGGGCTGTGGTGTTGGAGTTTGGGCGTGAGAGCGTCTTTTAAAAAATCCTGTTCACCCGTTGGTAGATAGATGGTGTAACTGGATTCGGGCAGTTCCTGAACATAGATATCTTGACAGGTACTCCACAAAGCATTTAATTGCTGACTTAAATCTCCGCGTGTCTGACGTTTTAAAAGCTTAGACAGTGCGCTTTGTTTGAACGAATCTTTTTTGACATCCCCACTGATGTCTCTAAAAGTTTCTGCTACGCCTACCCATAATGCACGCTGTGCACGCGTAAGGGCGACATAAATCAAACGCATGTCTTCATCGACTGATGAGGGCTCAAGGGTGTCGTCATTGCTTTGATCGTCATCGACAAAACTAGATTTAGACGAACTCTCGGTTTTAAAGCTGCCAATAAATGGCACAAACACCAAGGGGTACTGCAAGCCCTTGCTCTTGTGATACGTGATTACTTGCACGCATTGGGCGTCTGTTTCTAAGCGCATCTTTTGTGTATCTGCAGACTGCGTAGGCTTGTGGATTTGCTCACCTAAAAAACGCACCAATGCATGCTCACCTTGGAGTGATTGGGCTGCATGTTGTAAAAGTTCACCAAGATGCAGCACATTGCTGATGAGACGTTCGCCGTTGTCTCGTGCCAATAAACGGCTTGCAATACCTTGGCTATGCAACCAGTGGTGCAACATGGCCAAAACACCTTGTTGTTGCCACATCTGGCGCCACTGATGGAAGTTGTCTAATTGTGTCTCCCATTGCAATTCGTTTTGGGTGAGGTCCAAGACCTCATCTAGCGCAAGCGCCCATACGCTACTGCCAATGGCAGCACGCACCCATTCGGTTTTTCTAGGCGTAGCCACTGCGCGCAAAAGCCGCCAGATATCGACTGCTTCTGTCGTAGCGTACACATTCGATCTGTCTGATAAATACACACTGGGAATTTTCCGAGCGAGCAAAGCCTGACGAATTGCGTCAGCTTGGTGTTGGCCCCTTACCAACACAGCCATCTCGCCAGGTGATGCGATGCCATGGTTGAGCAGCTCTGCCATGCGGTCTGCAAATGCATGCGACATAGCGTGTAGATGTGTGTGTGCCTTGGTAGGTTCGCCATCACAAGGGATATTCCAAACCGTCATGGATGGGTGAGGTGTCTTGTCGGTATTCACCAATCCAACTATGTCGCCCTCTGCAGAGACGCGTACATAGTCAATCTGGCCTTGTGCGCAAGCAAAGGGCGCATCGATTTGTGAAAACACATGGTTGAGTGCATTGACCAAACTTGCAGTGGACCGACGGTTGCCGCTTAGCGTATGAATAGCTTGCGGGTTGCTTGCAATTGCATCGGAACGTGCTGTCAGGTAAGTGCCTAAGTCTGCGCCGCGAAAACTATAAATGGCTTGCTTAGGGTCGCCAATCATGATGAGTGCATTACTGGTGTCACATGCTGTATCTGCATAAATGCGGTTGAGTGTTCCGTATTGCCAAGGATCGGTATCTTGAAACTCATCCACTAAAGCGACTGGATACTGGTAGCGAATGGCGGTGGCTAAGCGTCCGTCCTCTGCCATGACTGCGCCGTGTAGATTTTGTAGTAAATCAGAAAAGTCAAAGGCTGCTCTTTGTGCTTTGGCTGTCTTGTATTTCTCGCCAATGGTGTGCGCGGCGTGCAACGCTAATTGCTGCTCGGTTTTTGGCTCAGATTTTTGATGCAATACGTAGTCTTCTACTGTCGCAAAAAAAGTAAAGTCTTTTGCTTCTAACCAGTGTTTCTCCGTCAGCACCGATGTTGTGAAGCGAGCAATGACATCTGGCTTGATCGTTGTTTGGTTTTCTACCCAATTTTTGAGTTGTTGCAGCCAATTGGCGTAATGGTCAGAACGAACACCTTTGAGTTTTTTCTTACTACCGACCTCTTCCAGAGTGGCGTAAAGTGCATCGTTCCAATGCGAGCGGCACACATCTGTCTTAGATACGAGTTCTTGCGCCCATGCCAAATGGGTATCAATGATTTGAAGTGGGTTGAATGCCGGCGCATCAGTGTTGCTGGGTTTACGTTCTATCTCAGTCCAAACAGTACGAACCTTACTCAGCAAAACATCAGGCGCATTACCAATGAAGGGCGAGATACATTCCAAAGCATGAGCACTGAGCGGATAAAACCATTCGCGCCAATAGTCTTGTACCAATGCGCGTTGCAAGTCTTCAGCATTTTCAAGATGGGTTTGCTCAAACAAGTTGCGACTAGCCAATGCATGCTGGCTGAGCATGCGACGTGACCAGCCGTGTATGGTGTAAATGGCTGCATCATCCATCCACTCGGTGGCGCAATTGAGTTGAAGGGCGCAACTTGGCCATGTATCCTTTGAGTAACTGTCACGCAGGTCTATTAAGAAAGGATCTGCTTTAAAGCCAAAAGGAAGCGTTTTTTTCTGTGCACTGGCATCAAAAAATACAGCAGCTTGGCTAAGGCGATCGCGTATACGGTCGCGTAACTCAGCAGTGGCTGCATCGGTAAACGTCATCACCAGAATTTGTGGAGGCAACAAAGGGGCTCGACGCTGATGGCCAAGCACCAAACGAAGGTACAAAGCAGCCAGTGTCCAAGTCTTGCCTGTGCCTGCGCTGGCTTCAATCACTTGCCGCCCATATAAGGGCATGTGCAGAGCGTCAAGCTTTTGCGTTTGGATGGAATCAGCGCTAGTCATAGTGCAGATTCCTCAACTACGACAGTTGTATCCATAGCAACTAATCTAGCGCGCTGGATCATGGCGCCATAAAAGCGTTGCGCCCACATAGGAAGGTCAGCCTCAATATCTCCGAAACCACTAAAAACGCGTTGTAGCGAGGTACTTTCTGAAAATTCGCCTGGTCGATGGTGTGAATCTTCAAAAACTTTTCGTGCTTCCGATATTGCAGTGATATGTAATTGGTCTGGACTTTCAGTTTTTGTAGAGTTTGCAAAGCTTAAGGCAGAGATATATTTGCAAGCTGATTTACGCGATAGTGACAACGGCTGTTGCCATGCCTGTGCATAAAGCGTCATCAAATCATATAAGTATTGAGTGCCTTCGTCTTGAGGTAATGCATCAAATTGCACTACGCCATTGAGGCCAATTTGTATGCTGGTGGTAGGTGTGCCACTGGCACACGCCACGAGGTGGTGTAACCAGAGGGTGGTCAAGGTTTCTGCACGCGGATGTTGGTTTTTCTCTTTGCCCTCAAGAACAGAGCCGGCGCGCATTTCAATTTGTAGCCACTCAGTTGCTTCGGGTTTTGTCCGCCATATATGTTGCCCGTTAGCCCACTCTGCACTCAGTAAATGTGAATCGAAGGCCCAATTTTTAGTTTTAGTTGCCAGTGTGTCAGGCCAATCTTTCACGATCGAATTGAACCGCGCAAGCAACTCTTCACGTTGTTTGAGTAATAAACTTTCTTGCGCTTGGCCAAACCCGGCAATGGCAAGTTCGCCGCTTAATCGCAAGCGTTGTAGTGCGTGTTCAGGATCGCTAGCTTTTGTAATAGTTTGTGTCAGCAGATATTTTTCTAGATGGTTGAGTGCAAAAGGCTCTTCCTGCGCGCTGGCTTCATCGGGTACATCAAGTTGTAGGCGTAACCTGTCGCGTACAAAAACATCTACTGGTTGTTTGAGTAAGCGCTGTAAATTTTGTAACGTTAAAGCCTGAAGCAAGTCACTTTTATTAGCGGTTGAGGAAGCCAGTGAAGCTTTGTTTTTCTCTTTGGAAAGCAGTGCGCTTTGCCAATCTTTGGCGTATGTGCTGACACCACTATCTTTTGTGAAGTATTTAGGCGAAAAAGCCTGCAAGGGTTGCAACTGGTTTTCTTTGTCAAAGGCCAATGCATCGTAACGCTTCCACACTGCATTGAGATAGTCGATTAACTGAGCCACCAGAACAGAAGGAGGTTTAACTTCATGGTCTGTCGATCGCCGACCTTGCCAGCTGATATAGAGTTTTTCACGCGCAGAAAGCAGTGCTTCTAAAAACAAATAACGGTCGTCTTCACGGCGCGATCTGTCGCCCGCACGCCAGAGTGATTGCACCGTATCTAGTTGGGCGGCTTCGCTCATCAAATCAAAGTCACGCGGGGTTTGGCTGCGCGGATAGTCACCATCGTTCATGCCAAGTAGGCAGACCACTTTGAACGGAATAGAGCGCATAGGCATCAGCGTTGCAAACTGCACGCCGCCACCAAAAAAGCGTCGTTGCATAGTAGGTTGTTGTAGTTGTGCCATCCAATGTTCACGTACTACAACCAAAGGTAAAGATGTATCAAGTCTTGCCAGTTTGCACTCAGTGAGCCAAGTCTCTAATGGCGCCATCACACGTTCTATCAAGCGTTCATCGTTATCGTTGCTAGGCTTGAAAAACATATCAGTAATCTGACGCAATACATTTACCCATTGGCTAGGCGTATGTTCTTGCCTTAATGTGGACAAAGCGATTTGCACATGGCGTAACCATTGCAAAAGTCCATCGACCATGCGCGCATCCAAACCGCCAATACCTGATTGCGGCAACGTTTCTTGCCATGGGTTGACAACATCGTCGGTGACGCCCGTCGCATAGCCCAAAAGCAAGCGCTCAAGACCGAATAGCCAACTGTTTTGATTAGCCCCAACCAATTCAGGCGTAATGCCCCAAGTTTTACGGTGTTGGGTATCTAAGCCCCAGCGCACACCAGCACCTTCTAACCACGTATCGAGCTGAGCAACGTCAGTTTCTTCCAAGCCAAAGCGCGCACGTACGGCATCTACTTCAAACAGACTTTGCCATTCCACCCTAGTGATGCGCAGTTGCGGCAATTGCAGCAACATATCTAGCGCTTGCACTATGGGTTCAGTGCGGGGTGTAGTGTCCGCAACGCTGTAGGGGACATGACGCGGATCTTGGCTAGCAAAGCGACCAAACACGGCATAGATATGTGGTGCAAAAGTTTCCATGTCAGGAACCATGACCATGATGTCTGAGGGTTTCAGTCTTTTGGCTTCGTCTGTTTCTGCTTCGGCATCTAGCCATGCCAATATGCGGTCGTGCAGGACTTCTACTTCGCGTTGGGCTGAATGCGTTTGGACCATCGCAATGCTGTGGTCTTGCATTACAACTTCAGTAGGTTGTGCTGGAATTGGTTCAAGATTTAGCAAGGCAGACTGCAAGTGTTCTAGTTGGCTAGCAGAGCGTTGAGCCCCTATTGCCGTTTCGACGGGGTCAACAAACACATCTATGCGTGTGAATTGCGAGGCGTATCTTTCGGCATCATCAAACGTATCGAGTAAATGCAAATAATCTCGTCCATGTTTGCCCCACGCGGCTAGCAAAGGGTTGGTTTCGGTATGCAGGGTGTATTGGTCAGCTTCGCTCAAACTGCCATTGGCTTGTGGAACTGGCAAACCGTCTTTATGCGATTGGCGCTGGCGCGCGAGTTTGGCTAACGGCACTTTGCTCTCGACGATATGGCCCCAGAAATGCTGGCAAGGGTTTTGTACCAACATCAACACTTGGCAAATCCGCCCAAGGGCATGCAAAGCTTCTACTGTTTGCATGGGTAGAGATGTCACGCCAAACACCATCAAGCGTTGCGGAACACCCGGAGGGCGTTGGGTGGGTTCAAGTTTGTCTATGGCTTGCAGAAATGCTTCATGTACTTCTGAGCGTGAACTATAGGCGGTGGTGTGAGAGTGGCCTCCGTTAATGAGGATTGCTTGTTCCTCAGTAACGGAGCCTACAGATCTTGCAAGTTTTGTATCTTGTGAAAGATCGTCCAATAAATCACGCCACAACTCAGGTTGCCAGCTTTGCGTGGAAGGCAGTGGTAAAGCAGAAGTTGAATCCGAATGGATACCGCTACTTATGCGCAATTGGTCTTTGCCACTAGCCCAATCGTTGAGCCAATCAGATCGGTAGTTTTGGTAGCCGTCTAGAACGTCGGCGAGTTGGGCAGCCAATTGGTAAGCGCGGCGGTCATTGGTGGCGTGATCGCCTAAATAATTTTTGAGCGGTGCGAAGTTAGGCTTATCTAGCAAATCAGGCAAGCGGCGCATGATGCGCCAAACCAAAGGCGATTTGTCTAGAGGCATATGCGCAGGCACCATATTGGGCCCTAGCACTGCGCGGTAGATTTGCCAAAGTTTGCGTGAAGGTAATTCCACTTGGGTGGCTGCACAAATACCGAGGTCTTTGGCCAATGCCATTTCTAACCAATGCTTCATGCCATTGCTTTGGACTAGCAACACCTCAGGCGCGAGAACTGGCAAAGGGTTGTTGTGAATGAATTCCACTGCCAACTCGCGCAGGCCTTCTAGCTGGTTGCAGTGAAGCACCATGAAACCGCAAGAGTGAATAGGGCTGGCCATTTGTGGGGTAAGAAAGGAATTCAAGGGTAGGGAAGTATTTCGAATGTTCGATAAGCATACTAGTCAGGGGGCTCAATAAATGAGCCTAGATGGCCCTAAACAGTAATATTTAAGTAATAATACTTATTTAAATATTAGTAATAAATTACTAATATATGTATGCATTTTGCAAATTTTTAATTCAACCCTAACTGAAAGGTACTAAGAAATGTTCTCGTTTAATTTAAGTGGGTTTAACAAATCTATCCAAAACATAAATAAATCGATAAATAAAGTTGTCTCTGATATGCATCAAGTCAATCAGCAAGCGCTACAGCAACAACACCAAAGTGACGTTGTATTGAATGCGCGAAGACTAGATGGAGATGTGCAAAAAAAGCCTGAAGTTATTAAGAAAGAAGTGTATAAATTACCTGAAGGAGTAACTCTTTGGGGAGATGGTCAGGCTAGCTTCGTAAAGCCCGAATTTGTTGTTTCAGATCGTGATGCAGATATGTTTTTTTCCGGAACTAGTATGGGTTTCCCAGCTGGAAAATACGTGGGGTTTCAAAAGGGTAGCGATGAAGGCTTAAAACTTGGAAATAAGCAAGGTTACCAACTTGGGGATGCACATGGTTACATCAAAGGTTTCGATGCTGGCCATAACGATGGGTTTCACTATGGCGCCGCAAAGTATGGGATGTTCGGCTCTGGAGCAACTGCTACCGTTGGAGGCTCTGCGTGGTCTATTGCAAAAGCTATTAAACTTTTTGGCCAAACATCTGCTGCGGCTGCTAGTGAAGGACCTGCTGCGGCGACTATTGGGGCCGCAACCGGAGTTGAAGCTGCTGCTGCGGGGGGATTGTTAGCTGAGTCGGCCGTAGCATTATCTGCATCCGCGCTAGTTCCATTTGCATTGCCAGCTATCGTGACTGGAACCGGTGTTGGGCTTTTAATTGGAGCACTTTTGCAACACCCCAATACACATAGCGTTCACGGAGTTTGATTGATTCAACCCCCCTCAGGCTTAATCTGAGCGCGCGTTATCACCGGTTTCCAACGCGCCTGCTCTAATTTAATAAATGCTTCAAACTCAGCCCTTGTATTGCCAACCGCTAGGGCAGTATCTTGACTGAGTTTGTCATTTACGATTTTTCCGCGCGTTGCTGCGATAGCTTCTTTTTCAAGCTTGTCGATATTCGCTTTAACCATTTTGCTTGGTGCCAGCAAGCCATACCACTGCGTCATCTCGAACCCTTTGTAGCCTTGCTCGGCGACAGTGGCTACATCTGGTAGTTGCGGCAAGCGGGTGCTAGTGCCGGTAGCAATGCAACGCAATTTGCCTGCTTTGATGAATTGCAAAAGTGCAGGTGCACCAACTGCCGCGGCTTGTAATCGACCCGCGAGTAAATCTGTAAGCATGGGACCTGTGCCGCGATAGGGTACGTGCAGCACGAATGTCTCCGTGGTCATTTTTAAATATTCAAATGCCAAATGTCCCGCACTGCCATTACCTGCTGATCCATAGTTGAGTTGTGCAGGATTGGCTTTGGCATAAGCGACAAACTCTTTCAAGTTTTTCACGGGTAAGTCGGGGTGCACTACATAAAGACTAGGCACTTTAGAAATAAGCGTGATGGGTGTGAAGTCTTTGATCGGGTCGTAAGGCAGTTTGGCAAAGATGTATTGGTTAACAGCCAATGTGCCGATATGTCCCAAGATAAGCGTGTGTTCATCGGTAGCGTTAGCGACTTCTTGCATGGCGATGTTGCCAGCACCACCCGGTTTGTTTTCTACAAAAACGCTTTGTCCGATGGTTTTGCTCATTTCGCCTGCTAGAGCGCGGGCGACTATTTCTGAACTACCGCCTGGGGCAAAAGGAACAATCAAGCGCAGTGGCTTGGTAGGCCATGTATCTGCATGTGTAACAAAAGGAGCTAAGCCCAGTGCGGATGTACCGGCGCCTAATAGCAATTGCCGACGTGTTAGGTTTTGCATTTTCACTTTAAGCAGTAGGCCGAGACATGCGAAATAACTGTTCTGGACCTACGCTGAAGTAATCTGCAGGACCACCACCACGCATCACGTGTTGCGCATTGGCGGTGTCATAAATACCGTCTTTGAGTGAACGTTCATCGATGTGAATGCCAACGACTTCTCCGAGCACCAACCAAGAGTTGACCTTATGGTGGTCATGACCTTCAAGCTGAACAATTTGCGTGCAACGGCATTCGAATGCAACGGGGCTCTCTAGTACGCGGGGCACTTGCACGATATTTGAAGCTTGCGGCGTGAGTCCAGCCAGTTCAAATTCATTGACTTCGGGTGGAACAGGTGCGCACGTTTTGTTCATGGCTTCTGCTAATGGAAGCGTTACCAAGTTCCAGACAAATTCACCTGTCTCTTGGACATTTCGCAGGGAGTCTTTGGCGCCAATACTTGAGAATCCAACAATGGGTGGAATGTAGTTGAAGGCATTAAAAAAACTATAGGGCGCCAAATTCAAAATACCGCTAGCGCTTTTTGTGGAGACCCAACCGATAGGGCGAGGGCCTACGATGGAATTGAAGGGGTCGTGAGGAAGTCCGTGCCCATTGCGTGGCTCATAAAAAATTGTCATGGAAGAGATTTATCTGAAATAGGAGACTAAGAATTACCGGACTCTGATAACTTCTTTTCTTCCTCTATTTGCGCCGCAATGGCTGCGACTTGGTCATCAGACATTCCAAGCTTGGCTTGCATGATTTTTAAATTGGCTAGTTCTTCCTCGGTTACAACACCATCCGCTAGAACTGAACGCACTTCCATTTCATACATCGCTTGACGACGCTCAACTTGAGCGGTGTAAGCGGTAGAAACTACGCCCGTCAAAATTGCGGCCAATGCAATAGAAAGAATTTGCGTAAAGATGACCAACACAGTGCCAACAAAGGTGACTGGGTCCACGTTACCCCAACCCGCAACGATGGTGATAACAAACCAATGCATGGCAGCGGGAATAGAAGGAAAGACTTCGGGTTGTTTGTGGCCTTCGATGATGTAGATCAGGGAAGAAAACAACAGGCAGCTGATGAACAGCAAGAAAACAGCAGAAGAGAATGAATCTCGCTCAGCTTTCACAGCGGCCACCATATCGTCAAATGCGCTGTTGTAACGCGAGAGTTTGAAAATCCGTAACAAACGGAACATCCGCAACACACGCAAATCTGCACCAGGAAAGATCAGCTGCAAATAAAACGGCACAGTACTAACGAAGTCGATGATGCCGTAAAAACTGAACAAATATTCTTTACGACCTTTCCATTCGGATCCGTCTTCATCATGCAGGTATTTTTCGCCGTAGGACCAGACGCGCATGACAAATTCAACGGAGAACACCGCGACGCTGAATAAATCGAATGCATGGAAATAGCCTTCAAATGCCTCGTGTATTTCAGGAACCGACTCCAAGATGATGCCAATAACATTGGCCACCACCAACAAGGCCACAAAGACTTCAACAAAGTGGCTGTATTTATCAGGGACGGCGCCGTCCATGATTTCATAGGCTCTACGACGTATGCGTTGAATAGATGCCATGGTCATTAGCCCTTCATGACCGTCTTGTTTTGCGCACGCTGAAGCATGGCTTCTACCTGTACATCGGTAAGGCGGTAATGGGCTTGTAGGCGTTTGAGCGTTTCTATCTCTTCTTCTGAAACAACGCCGTCAGAAAAAATCTCGCGAATTTGCGCTTCGAAGGCGGCCTTTTTACGAGCGACTTGGTTGGAGAACGCAGAGGCCACGATACCGGTCATGATCGCGGCCATACACACGCCTAAGAATCCGGTAATGAGTGCAATTGCTTCGCCCGCCTTTGTCACGGGTTCTACGTTGCCATAACCCGATGTGATCGTGATGATGGCCCAATAAATGGAATGCGGAATCGTGCCAAAAAACTCGGGTTGCTCATGCCCTTCCGCAAAATGCATGAGCGAAGCAGAAACAACGGTCGCGATGGTAAGCAAGAAAACAGCTGAGCCAAAAGCCTGTCGCTCTGAATAAACAGCTTGAAACAAATCCTGCAAAGCGGTGTTGTATTTGGAGAGTTTCAAAATACGCAACAAGCGCAATACACGCAAGATACGCAAATCCAAATATGGGAAGAAGATATGCATGTAATAAGGCATGGTGGCAAAGAAGTCCACCAAGCCAAATGGGCTGAAGATGTATTGGCGGCGTCCTTTCCAGCTTCCGCCTTCAGATGCCGCATATTTAGCACCCAGAGACCAGACCCGAGCGATGTACTCGGTGGTGAAGAACATCACACTCCAGAACTCTAGTTCATGAAAGAAGTCTTTGTAGACAGCATGGATCTCTGGCACAGAATCCAAGATAACCGCGGAGCAATTGACCAGCACCACAATGGTGATGGCAAGCTCTACCCAGCGGCTAGCTGTATGGTTGGGTGAACCATCCATGATCTCCATCAGGGTATGTTTAAAGCCAGAAGTCATTATTTTTAGAAAGCGAAAGATGCAAGAGCTTATGCGTAAAAGAAGATGCCACTCTTTTAAGAGAGTGGCGGTTATTTTAGAAAGAAAGCAGTAACAGTTTTATGACTATTTGCTTTGAATCTTGTTCCACAAGTCTAGTTCGTGGTCTGACAAGTAGCGCTTGTCAGCAGCAAGTCTCTCAAACTCACCCCGGTCAGTGTGAACACCAAGTTGCCGAATTTGACCAAGCAAAACTTTGAAATGTTCGACGGCGAGTTCAGGTTTTTCAGCAATTTTGTGAACCGGCCAAGGGTTACGTTCTTCGAGTTCGTGTTCTTTGATCACCGTCTCAATCAACGCATTTACCTCTTCAATCGTCAGGTGTAGGCGCTTAGCTTCTCTACGAATGACAAGTGCCTCTTCTTCGTCCACATGACCGTCTTTCAAAATAGCAAACAAATTAGCCTTTAGAGCGTCACGCTCTTTTGCCAACTCGTCACTGAAAGCAGATGCCAGCAAAGCAGCTGGGATTGCAAAAATACCAATACCTACCAGTGCCATGATCGTTGTCATCGCACGGCCTACGGGTGTGACGGGTGAAATATCGCCATAGCCCACCGAGGCCAGTGTGATCACAGCCCAGTAGATGGAGTTAGGAATATTGTCAAATTTCTCAGGCTGCGCATCATGCTCAAACAAGTAACCCAAGCTCGCTGTCAGAACCACCAGCAACATCATGATGAATGCGGCAGAGCTGATCATGGGCCACTCGCGTTTGATCACTCTAAAGAGCGTAACAGTAGCATCGTTGCCGCGGGTCAGCTTGAGCAAACGGGCTAGACGGAAGACTCGCAAGAAACGCAAATCGATCAAGTGGTGCAAGAAGACTTCTAAGAAGAAAGGCAGGATCGCCAAGAAGTCAATGAAAGTGGAAGGGGAGCGGAATTGTTTGAAACGCCCAGAGACAGCACCTTTAAACCCTGGCTCTTCAGGGGAGGCATAAATCCGCATGGCGAATTCAAGTGTGAAGATGCCTACTGCAACAGCGTCTAAGACGACAAATTGCATAGCCAATACATAGGAGATGCTTTGCACTGATTCCAAAATCACGGACAAAACAGAGAGTAATACCCAAACTGCTATGAATACTTCAAATATGACTTGTGCAGTTCCACCAAACGGGCTTGGAAAAACCAATGCGTGCACTTTTTGGCGGAATGAACGACCCTTGTTGAGTTCTTTGAACTCAGCAATAGCTGGAATGATGATGCGAAACAGCTTCATGATCCGCAACAACCGCAAGAACCGCAACACGCGCAAGTCGAGGTCGACGCCTAGCAACTTGAGGTAGAAAGGTGCGATAGCAAAGAAGTCAATGATGGCAAAAGGACTTTTGATGTACGCAATGCGCGAGTGCTTGCGCGTTTTAAATTCTTCATCTTCTGGTGCTAGATAGAAGCGTAAAACGTATTCGATGGTGAACACCACGACAGAAAAAATATCAAAAATCTCAAACCAGATTTGGCGCGGTTCATACACGGCGGGCACGTGCTCAAACACCAAAGAGAATAAATTGGCAATGATCAGCAAACTGATCCATTTATCCAAAGATTTTTGGTAGTTACCTGGGATATTGGGATCCAACAACCAGGCGTACAACCACTTGCGCATTGGCAAGTCTTTAGAGATGTTGGCTTCTACATCCTCTTTTCCCAGCAGTGCGTTGACGTCGAGGTTCTTTAAGAATTGGTCTTTAGATGTTTCCATGGGGCACCTCAGAATTCGAATTCAGCAACTTTGATGGCGTCACCGCCCTTGTCGCACACCGAGACGCGCAACTGCATTTTGTAATCGATAGGGTCAGTTGCTACCAATTGTGTTCCTACGAATGGAATCGCTGATCCAGGCGGGGTGGGCATGAGATCCTCTAAAACGATGGCGCCTGTAAGTGAGCGGTTAGAGGTGTCGCATTTTTCGACAAATTGAGGAGTCTTATTGAAAAAGGTATTGATTTGGTCTTTGAGATCGGTGTTTTTCATGATGTAGTTAAAACACGCGCCCCAAGTGCCCAAAACGGGGTCATCGGATTTGGCGGCATCGGGAGAAGGCTTGACCCCGCCTTTGCAGGCTTCGATTTTGAAGTCTGCTTCAAAGCGTTTGGTACCTTGTTCGGTTAACCACTCAACCCAAGCTTCACCGTTTGATTTGGCGACTTCGGTTTTTCTAGCTTCGGTAAAGTTCGTGAAGCCTAGCCAAGTGACCGCAACGACGATAAAAACCATAAATATTAAAAACCCATAGTCAACACCTGTATCCGCTGGAGGGTGTGTATGGTGTGGGTGTTCGGATGATGTTTCCATAATTTTTTAGCAGTTGTATGTGGAAAAGTGACTTTATTGTCAAAAACAACAAAATCAACCGAGAGGCAAAAGATGATAACGGATTAGTTTTGCGAGCTTCTGTGCGCCCAAGCGGTGGTATTTTTCTCTATATAGCTAAATAGTTCGTACATCACCATCGCCATAGCGCCAACCACAACTAACCCAGCAAATGCCAAGCCCATTTGCATGGCAGAACCCGCAGATATCAATAAGTACCCGATGCCTTCGTTGGCAGCTGTCATTTCAGATACGGTGGTGCCTACAAACGCCAAAGTAATAGCCACTTTGAGTGAGCCAAAGAAATAAGGCATGGAGCGGGGCAACCCGACTTTGACCAATACGTCCCAACGTTTTGCGCCCAAAACGCGCAACACATCTTCTAATTCAGGCTCTAGCGTGGCCAAGCCCGTCGCAATATTCACCATGATGGGGAAAAAGCTGATCAAAAACGCCGTCAAGATCGCTGGCCCAACACCAATGCCAAACCACACCACCAAAATCGGCACAAAGGCCGCTTTGGGCAAGGCATTAAATCCGGTCATCAATGGGTAAACCGCTGCATAAGCCAAGCGCGAACTGCCGATCACAAAACCTAGCAACACGCCCACCACGATGGCAATGCCAAAGCCCGCCATGGTCACCCAAAAAGTGCGCCAAGCGTGCGCGGCAATCACGTCGCGGAACTCCACCATTTGTTGCCAAATGCGTAATGGGCTTGGAAAAATAAACTCTGATACCGAGAAAGCGCTACAAATTAGCTGCCATAAAGCGATAGTGAGGACTAACAAGCCCCAAGGGGCGTAACGTTCTAATTGTTTTTGACTCATGATTTTCTGATCGCCCCAATGTGGCTGCGCAGCTCGTGCACGATGTCGGTAAAGGCGGGGGTGTAAGTGACTTCTAGGTCACGCGGACGCGGTAAGTCGATGTGGCGTTTCACAACAAAACGTCCTGGGCTTTTGCTCATCACATACACGGTATCTGCCAGAAACACGGATTCGCGCAGGTCGTGGGTCACGAGAATCACATTGAATTTTTGCTCTGTCCACAGATCGCGCAGGATGCACCAGAGTTCTTCTCGGGTAAAAGCATCGAGTGCGCCAAAAGGCTCGTCGAGTAGCAACATTTTGGGCTCATGGATGAGCGCGCGGCAAATGCTGGCGCGTTGTTGCATGCCACCAGACAGCTCCCAAGGAAATTTGCGTTCGTATCCACCCAAGCCTACGGTTTGCAAGAGTTTGATAGCGCGCGCTTCGAATTCTTGTTTACGCTCTTTAAATTGCGTGCGGAAGGGTTCCACAATTTCGAGCGGCAACAAGACGTTGTCGAGCGTGGTGCGCCAGGGCAAAAGTGATGGCGCTTGGAAAGCCATGCCACTGATCTTGAGCGGTCCCGTGACAGGCTGTTTGTCTACAAAAATCTCACCACGGCTAGGTTTTTTCAAGCCCGTGGTGAGCTTCATAAAGGTGGACTTACCGCAACCTGAGGGTCCGACGATGGCAATAAATTCGCCTTGTTTGACCTGCAAGTTGATGTCCTCTACGGCAAAGTGTTCCTTTGCTAAGAGTTCATCGTTGTAGGCCAGCCATACATTTTGGAAGTCGACAAAGTTGTCAGCAGTTTCAGTCATCAAATCGCCGTTGGTTTATTTTTTAGCGCCGCTTTTGGGTGCTGGCAAAACGTCAAGTTCTTTGGCTGTTGGTAAGAATGCGCCGTTCCAGATTTCATCCGCTTTGACGCGTGTTTTGGTGTTGAAGGCGTCCGACACTTGCGAAGCCATCAAAGACAAACGGGGGCCTTTGATCTGTCCAAAACCCTCAGCACGGGCGTCTGCGCTGTTAATCACGGTGTCAATTGCGAGCTTCAAGCGGCGGGTTTCGAGCTCGACGTTGATGATGCCATCACGTGCTTTGACTGTCTCAATAGATTGGGCAGGGTCTTTGATCACGTCGTGCATGCCTTTGGCAAAAGCGCTCAAGAACGCTTTGATAGCCGCAGGGTTCTCTTTGATCATTTTGGGGCTAGCGATGATGGCGTTGCCATACAACTTCACACCGTAGTCAGGGTATTGCAATACCACCACGTCTTCCGCTTTGACGCCACGTGCTTCGATATTTAGCAATGACGTGAATGTGAAGCCAGTGATCGCGTCGACATCGCCACGCACCAACATGGTTTCACGCAAGGGTGGATCCATCGCAGTCCAATTGACGTTGCCAATCTCATTGGCCTTGGCAAAGATGGGGAATGCGCGGCGTCCTGCGTCAAAGACGGGGGCGCCCAATTTTTTGCCAGCCAAGTCGCCTGGGGTTTTGATGCCAGACTTTTTCAAAGCCATGACAGAGGCGGGTGTGTTGTTATAGACCATCATCACAGCGACAGGCTTATTAGGCGCGTCGGGGTTGTTGGCGTGGAATTCCATCAAGGCTGCCAAATCGGCAAAGCCAAGGTCGTAAGTGCCTGAAGCCACACGGGTGACCGCGCCGCCTGAACCGTTTCCAGCGTCTACGGTGACGTCTAGCTTGGCGTCTTTGAAATACCCTTTGGCGACTGGCACCAGGAACAAGGCGGCAGGACCCTCAAAACGCCAGTCCAACTGGAATTTGATGGGGGTTGTCTGGGCCGAGGCCAAGCCAAAAGCCGTGGCAAATGCCAAGCCGAGGGTGGTTTTCAGAAATGAGCGCTTAATCATGGGATCTCCTAGTGCTGGTGCGAGGTTTTTACAAAAGAATGTACTTGCAATAAAGGTGCCCAGACGGCAGCCTATCTTTGCGCAATGTTAGGGTCAAATTGTGCTCGACTTTGGTTTGTATACAAAAAGGGTTTACACCAAAGTGGTGCCAGCGCCCTGATTGGGTGCGCCTTATACACACTTTAGATGCCTCGGTGTTGACCCCCATAGGGTTTCATCATACGAATGGCAGAATACTTTTAATTTCCGTCCTAAACTAGATTTCATTCCCCCATATGACCGCCACTCCAGCCATTTTGTACCCCCGTTTGTTGCTCACTGGGGCCGCAGGCGGTTTGGGACGCGTTTTGCGCCCACGCCTCAAAGCCCACTGCCAAACCCTCAGGGTCAGCGATATTTCTGAGCTTGGGGCTGCCAAAACTGGCGAGGAGGTCATGCCCGTGGCCCTGCAAGACGCCCAAGCGGTCGATAAGTTGCTCGACGGTGTGAACGGCGTTGTCCATTTGGGTGGTGTCTCCATCGAGCGGCCATTTGACGAAATCCTGCCGGCCAACATCGTCGGTATGTACAACTTATATGAAGCTGCCCGCAAAAACGGCACGCGTCGCATTGTGTTTGCTAGCTCTAACCACGTCACGGGGTTTTACAAACAAAGCGAAACCGTCTCCCCCACCATGCCTGTGCGTCCAGACGGCTACTATGGTTTGAGCAAGGCTTTTGGTGAAAACATTGCCCGTTTTTACTTTGACCGCTACGGGATTGAAACAGTGTGTTTGCGCATCGGTTCTTCCTACCCAGAACCCAAAGACAGGCGCATGTTGGCCACGTGGTTGAGCTATGACGATCTAGAGCGTTTGGTGGTGGCTAGTTTGAGTTCGCCGGTGGTGGGGTTCAGCGTCATTTACGGCATGTCTGACAACCCGCTGGTGTGGTGGGACAACGCGTCAGCCAAACATATTGGCTTCAAGCCTAAAGACACTTCCTTTGTATTTAAAGACGCAGTCGAGTCGCGACAACTCTCCCTCGATTTGAATGACCCCGCTGTGATTTACCAAGGCGGTGGCTTTGTTAAAAACGCTCCTATCTAAGGCGGGCGATATGACACACGGACCTTCCATCCCTTTCGAAACCAACTCACGCTATCCCGACCCGCGTATTGAGGTGCTTGACGAGCGTTTCTTGAAACTGCGCTTGTTTAGCAGCAGCGTCGAGCAAATCGCCAGCGGACTACGCTGGGGCGAAGGCCCACAATGGTTTGGTGATGGGCGCTACTTGCTGGTGTCAGACATTCCAAACAACCGCATCTTGCGTTGGGACGACGCCTCCGGCCAAGTGAGCGAGTTCAGAAAACCATCGCACAACGCCAACGGTTTGGCACGCGATATGCAAGGCCGTTTGTTGACCTGTGAGCATCAGGCCCGTCGTATTACCCGCACCGAGTACAACGGCAGCATCACGGTATTGGCAGATCACTTTGAAGGCAAACGCCTCAATTCGCCCAACGACATCATTTGCCAACGCAATGGCGCGGTCTGGTTCACTGATCCGCCTTTTGGAATTTCTGGGGACTGGGAGGGTGATCCTGCAACATCTGAAGTCGTGGCGTCTGTCTATCGCATTGCGCCTGAGACGGGGGAGTTGCAGCAAATCTTGCCTGACTTACAAGGCCCCAATGGATTGGCGTTCTCGCCTGACGAGTCAGTGCTCTATGTGGTGGAGAGCCGCGCACAGCCTTACAGAAAACTGTGGGCTTACGACGTGCAAGCGCAGGACATTGGTGGCGTAAAACTTACCAACAAGCGTTTGTTTACCGAAGCCAAAGACCACGGAGCGATCGACGGCTTCGCGGTCGATGTGCAGGGCAACTTGTGGTGCGGCTGGGGCAGCGATGGCTCGCCCGGCGCTGACCCTGAAAAAATTGACGGTGTGCGTGTGTTTGCGCCAGACGGAAATGCTATTGCGCATATCCATTTGCCAGAGCGTTGCGCCAATGTGTGTTTTGGTGGCGCTAAAAACAACCGCTTGTTTATGGCGGCTAGCCATTCGGTGTATGCGCTGTATACGAACACGCGCGGTGCAATTTAGCCACTTATCTATTAACCGATAGCATCAGTCTTTTGAACAGGTTTGGCTTGGGCTTTTGCCAATTCAACCAATTACCCCCCAAGATGGAGATAGAAAAAATGCAATTGAATTTTTTAAAGCGTGGTGTTCTTCTTTTGGGTTTGCTAGCCGCTAGCTTTGCTGGCTTAGCACAGCAAACGTATCCCAACCGCCCCGTCAAGATCATCGTTCCTTTTGCCGCCAGCGGTCCTGCTGACAACTATGCGCGTTTCATGGCGCAGCGTTTGCAAGAGGCGCTTGGGCAAAGCTTTGTGGTGGATAACCGCCCAGGTGCTGGCTCGATCATTGGCACCGATGCTGCGGCCAAGTCTGCCCCTGACGGGTACACCTTGTTGATGATGTCGAACACCCAAACCGTCAACGAATCGCTGATACCTGTTCGTCCCTTTAACTTGATCAAGGACTTTGTTCCGATTGCGCCTATCAATTACTCAGACTTGGTGCTAGTAGCCCACCCGAGCGTGCCTGCGCAGAATTTGCCAGAGCTCATCAAGTACGCCAAAGCCAATCCTGGCAAGATCAATTACGCATCTTCTGGCAATGGCACGCCTTACCACATGGCGGGTGAGTTGTTCAAATACATGGCCGGCGTGAACATGACGCATATCCCTTACAAAGGCAGTGCCGCTGCGCGCACAGATGTGTTGTCAGGGCAAGTCGATGTGATGTTTGATGCCGTCACCACCATGACCGAAAACATCAAGGCGGGTAAAGTGCGCGGTCTTGCGACTACTGGGCGAACCAGATCAACAGTCGCCCCTGAGTTACCTACTGTCAACGAAGACGGCGTACCAAAATACGAGGCCTTGATTTGGCTTGGCATCATGGCACCCACTGGAACGCCAGACGCCATCGTCCAACGCTTGAATACCGAGATCAACAAAATTGTCAATGCTCCTGATGTCAAAGCCACATGGGCCAAGCAAGGCGCTATGGCGATGTCGATGACCGCACCTGTATTTGCCAAATATGTAGCAGACGACGTAGCCAAGTGGGCGACGATTGTGAAAGTCTCTGGCGCGAAGGCTGATTGAGATGGATGTGTATCTTTTAAGCGGTGGCGCAGCCGCTGGGTTGGTGCATCCATTGAAGGAGCAGTTTGAGGCTAAGCATGGATGCACATTGCACGGCACTTTCAGCGCAGTCGGTGCGATGAAAGAAGCGCTGCTGCAAGGTGCCCCTTGCGACGTAGTAATTCTTTCAAAAGCGCTGGTTCAAGGTTTGATCGATAGCGGCCATGTCAAAGCTGGCAGCCTGCGCGCCTTAGGGGTGGTGAAAACGGGTATCGCTGTGAAACACGGCACAACCTATCCTGCCATTGCTACCCGCGCTGATTTGCAAGCCGCGTTTCGTGCGGCAGAGGGTATTTACTTTCCAGATCCCAAGCTGGCTACTGCTGGCATTCACTTCTTTAAAGTGTTGCAAACCTTGGGACTGGATGTTGAATTGGCAGATCGTTTTCGTACCTATCCGAACGGCGCCACTGCGATGAAAGAAATGGCGCTCGCAACTGGCCCCGTGATTGGATGTACCCAAGTCACAGAAATCAAATACACCGAGGGTGTCGATTTGGTCGGCGTTTTACCGCGAGAGTTTGAATTGGCCACGGTCTATGCCTTGGGTATTTCTTTGCAAGCACAGCAACCGCAAATAGCGCAGGCCTTGTCTGATGCTTTAACAGATACATCTACCGAAGCACTCAGACTTGCTGGTGGTTTCGAGTTGCATTGAAACCACTCCGAGCATGAGTAAAGCCTTCACCCGCGAGTCAGATACTGAAGACGAAGAAGAAGGCCTTCCACCTCTGCCTGTAGGCGGCAAAAACTACATCACCCCAAAAGGCTACGCAGCCTTGCGCGCTGAACTCTTTGACTTGATAGACAACGAACGCCCCAAGGTGGTGGATATCGTGCATTGGGCAGCCAGCAACGGTGATCGCTCAGAAAACGGCGATTACATCTATGGCAAAAAACGCTTGCGCGAGATTGACCGGCGCATTCGCTTTTTGACCAAACGTCTAGAGATTGCAGAAGTGACCGACCCCAGCGTGCACTTTGGCAAAGACCAAGTCTTTTTTGGCGCGACCGTGACCTATGTGGAAGAGGCGGGCGACGAGCGCACTATTACGATTTTGGGAATTGACGAGGCCGATAGTTTGAAGGGCGAGGTGACTTGGATTTCGCCAATAGCACGCGCTTTGATCAAGGCGCGTGAAGGCGATGTGGTCAAACTTGTCACGCCTGTCGGCGTACAAGAAATTGAAGTGCTGAGCGTGCAATATCCACAAGCGTTGCAGTAAATCGACTTTCGCAAGAGTCTAAGCTTGCAGTAGCCCCCGCTTTGATTAAGCCATGGCTGACTTTATGAATTAACGATGGTTGGTAGGGTGAGAATCCCGCGCAGAACCCGAAGTCACTCGGTCTGCTTTCATCACCGATTGCAAGCGGCGTAAGTTGCGCAACACAGCTTCGATATGGGTCGTGTCGCGCACGGCAATGACAAAACGCAAATCGGCGGTTTCTTGACCAGAAACTTCGTCTGGCATATTGACAAAGTTGATGTCTGCCTCTGCTGAAGTAATCGCAGAAGCAACGCGGGCCAACACGCCTTTGGCGTTGCTAACAGTCACCACCACGCCAGCTTCAAAGGCTCGAATAGGCTCATCAGACCACTCCACAGCAATAAAGCGTTCGCTGTCTTTGTATTTCAAATGTTGGGCGACCGAGCAGGTTTCATGGTGGACTACCAAGCCCTCGCCACGCCCCAGATAGCCCAGAATCGGATCTCCCGGAATAGGTCTGCAACAAGGTGCGTATTGCACCGATGCGTTCTCGCTACCGTCGACCACCACGCTGCCTTGTGAGATGGTTTCATGTGCGGTGAAACGCTCGCGACTCATCAGAAGCGGGTCAGGTTTTTGGCCGACTTCAGATAGCAATTTAGCCAAGCGGCGCGCCACGATGCTTGCCACGCGTTTGCCTAAACCGATATCTACTAGCAATTCATCTAGCGATTTACTGCCAGTGAAGCGTAAGAGTTTGTCCCACAAATTTTGAGTTTTTGCGTCGACTGCTGGCATGTTCTCAATACCTTCTGCGCGTAACGCTTGCGCCAAAAGTTTTTCGCCCAAGTCTTTCGACTCGGATTGCGCCATGGTTTTGAGATGGTGGCGGATTTTGGAGCGGGCCCGTCCTGTGCGCACAAAACCTAGCCAAGCTGGGTTGGGTGTGGCGTCAGAAGATGTGACTACTTCGACCACATCGCCATTGGAAACTTCGGTGCGCAGTGGCACCGAAGTGCCGTTGATTTTGGCGGCGGTGGCGTGGTCGCCCACATCGCTATGCACGGCGTAGGCAAAGTCGACCACCGTTGCGCCGCGTGGCATCGCCATGATGCGGCTCTTAGGCGTGAACACATAGACCGCATCGGGGAATAAGTCGACTTTGACATGGTCCCAAAACTCAGTTGCATCACGTGTTTCATCTTGGATGTCTAGCAAAGACTGCAACCATTTATTGCCCAGGTTATCGCTGGTCTCAGTCGAGGCGCCACTAGATTTATAGAGCCAATGGGCAGCCACGCCAGATTCGGCGACCAAGTGCATAGGCTCGGTACGCATTTGAAATTCCACATTCAAACCAGACGGGCCTACCAAAGTAGTGTGCAAAGACTGGTAGCCGTTTAATTTGGCAATCGCAATATGGTCTTTGAACTTGCCGGGTACGGGTTTGTAGAGTTGGTGCAAAACGCCCAAGGCGGTATAGCAATCGGTGACCTGCGGCAAGATGAGACGAAAGCCATAGATATCGGTGACTTGCGCAAAGCTCAAATGCTTGGAGTCCATTTTTTTATAAATGGAATAGAGGGTTTTTTCCCGCCCAGAGATGCGAACTGACAAACCAGCTTTGGTGAACGCGGTTTCCACTTCTTGTTGCACGCGCTTCATCAGGTCGCGACGGCGCTGACGTGCTTTGTTGACAGCTTTACCCAGCACTTGGTAGCGCCAAGGCATCAAATGTTGGAAGGCGAGTTCTTGCAGCTCGCGGTAGGTTTGGTTGAGTCCTAGGCGGTGGGCGATCGGTACATAAATCTCGAGCGTTTCGCTGGAAATCCGGTTCCACTTGCTGCGCGGCATATCGCCCATGGTGCGCATGTTGTGGCTGCGGTCGGCGAGTTTGACCAAGATGACGCGAACATCGCGCGCCATAGCCAACAGCATTTTTCTAAAAGACTCTGCTTGATTTTCTTCGCGGGTGTTGAATTCGAGCTTGTCGAGTTTGGTCAAACCATCGACCAATTCAGCCACTTGGATGCCAAAGCGCTCGATCAAATCGACTTTGGTGATACCGCAGTCTTCCATCGCGTCGTGCAATAGGGCGGCGCAAAGTGCTTGGGCGTCTAACTTCCACTCTGCGCACTGGGCGGCTACTGCGATTGGGTGGGTGATGTAGGGTTCGCCGTTGTTGCGCATCTGGCCTAAATGCGCTTCGTCCGCATATTTATAGGCGCGGCGAACTTGGGATAAACCTTCGGGGCTCAAGTAATCTAATTTGGCGGTGAGCGCCGCAAAACTTGCCGCAGCCGCATTGGCCGCAGCAGGGTTGGCCACTGCTTTGTCTTTGACAAAGGCGCGGGCAATCGGGGATTGGAGAGCGCTCATAAGCCCGACTTTACCTGTAATGAAAAAAAGCACCGTAAAACGGTGCTTTTTGCTGGGGTAAGTGGTGATTAACCTGGTACCTTTTTGAGCATTTCGGTGCCGATCAAACCCGCTGCGATTTCGCGTAATGCAGTCACGCCTGGTTTGTTTTTGCTCTCAACCTTTGGTGTGTGGCCTTGGCTCAACATGCGGGCGCGGTAAGTGGCGCACAGAACGAGTTGGAAGCGGTTGGGGATTCGTTCAAGACAGTCTTCAACAGTAATACGGGCCATATAGATGCTCCAGAAGTCGGTTCAATTGAGGTTTAAGGCGTCGAATACGTCCGCCCGAGCTCGGCGTTGTGCCGAGTATTTGAGTCGTTGCGCGTGAACAACAGCTTTTAGGTCGAATACTGCGCGCTCAAACAATTCGTTGATTATAACGAAATCAAATTCATTGGCTTTGGCCATCTCATCGGCGGCATTTTGCAGGCGCAAGGCGATAACGTCGGGCGCATCTTCGCCGCGGTTGTGCAGTCGAGATTTCAGTTCCTCCCAACTTGGCGGGAGGATAAATATGGACACAGCATTAGCAAACAGTTTTTTGACTTGCACTGCACCTTGGAAGTCGATCTCTAGCACTACGTCGGCACCTTGGGCAATGCGGTCTTCAATTGCTTTGCGCGATGTGCCGTAGCGATAGCCGTGTACATGGGCCCACTCCAAAAACGCGTTGGAGGCCACCATCTGATCGAATTCAGGCTCAGACACAAAATAGTATTCACGCCCATGTTTTTCTTGGCCGCGTGGGGCGCGGGTGGTGTGTGAGACAGAAGGACGCACTTTGGCGTCGAGTTCCATCAACGCTTTGACCAAGCTTGACTTGCCAGCCCCACTGGGAGCGGCTACTACAAAAAGGTTGCCAGGGAAGTTTTCCATCATTCCAAATTTTGTACTTGTTCGCGCAGTTGTTCGATCAACACCTTCATATCCACCGAGATGCGCGTCATCTCGAGGGTGGCAGACTTGGAGCCCAGTGTATTGGCCTCGCGGTGTAACTCTTGGATCAAAAAGTCCAAGCGCTTGCCAATACCCTCAGCGTTGCCGCCTTTTTTCAGCAAAGCGTCCATTTCGTCAAAGTGCGACACCAAGCGGGTGAGTTCTTCGGCCACATCTATTCGGATGGCAAAGGCAGTGGCTTCGCTCAAGGCGCGGTCTTGGGCGGCTTCTGGCAAGGTGGCACCGTCAGCCAACGCCATAGCCTCGCGCCAGCGCTCTAAAAACTTGGCTTTTTGCTGCTCCACCAACTGCGGCACCAAGGGTTGGGCTTGGGTAGCGAGTTTGCGCAACTGGGCCAAACGCTCTTTGAGCGAGTCAGCCAAACGCGCACCCTCGCGGGCACGCGCATCGTTGAGTTGTTGGATGCTGGCTTTTGCCAGCTTTAGCAAAGATAGGGCAATATCAGCAGGGGCGGTGGACTGCGAGGCGCTCATGCGCAAAACATCGGCTACCGACAAAGGCATTGCCTTAGGAAGCCATACATGCACCGCGTCTTCTAAGGATGAGAGTCGTTGCAGTAATTTAGGCGACGGGTCTGGCAGAGTGGCATCAGCCGTGCTTTCGATATGTGCGCGTATTTCGACCTTGCCACGCTTGAGTTGTTGCATGACCAATTCGCGCACCGCCGCCTCGTGGGGGCGTAACTCTTCGGGCATTTTGAAAGTCAGGTCTAAAAACCGGCTATTGACCGAGCGAATCTCCAAGCCAAGGCGAAGACGCGGGCCTTCTGTGGTGGGTGCGGGCAGTTCGGCTTGCGCACTGGCATAGCCGGTCATGCTGTAGATGGGCATTGGGGAGTCAGGTACTGAGAAGGACTTCATTATCTCAGGCGTTGGGCGAATGCCACGGGTCAGGGGCAGGCTGTTCACCGACAATGGTGTTTTGTCCGAACTTCAACTCTTTACTTATGACCACTGCTCTTCCAGAATCCCGTCACACCCGCGCCGCTGACCAATTGCGCCCCGTGCGCATCACCCGCCACTACACCATGCATGCCGAAGGCTCGGTTTTGATCGAATTTGGCAACACCAAGGTGCTGTGCACAGCTTCGGTAGAAGAAAAAGTTCCTGGCCACAAAAAAGGCTCTGGCGAAGGCTGGGTCACCGCTGAATACGGCATGCTGCCCCGCGCTACCCACACCCGCAGCGACCGCGAGGCAGCGCGCGGCAAACAATCTGGTCGCACCCAAGAAATACAACGCCTGATCGGCCGTTCTATGCGCGCGGTGTTTGACCTCAAAAAGCTTGGTGAGCGCACCATCCACTTGGACTGCGACGTGTTGCAAGCCGATGGCGGTACGCGCACGGCCAGCATCACCGGTGCATTTGTCGCCGCACAAGATGCGGTGGCGCATCTAATTGCCGCAGGCAAGTTAACCGCATCGCCCATCACCCAAGGCGTCGCGGCCATCTCGGTCGGTATGTTGGGCCCCTTGCCCCTGCTAGATTTGGAATACACAGAAGACTCTGCCTGCGACACCGATATGAATGTTGTGATGACCGCCGACGGTAACTTTGTTGAGGTGCAAGGCACAGCTGAAGGTGCGCCATTTAGCCGCGACCAAATGAACGCCTTATTGGCCTTGGCCGAAAAAGGCATTGGCGAACTCATCGCCATGCAGCAAGCTGCTCTTAAGGGCTAATGCATGAAGCGGATTGTTTTGGCGTCCAACAACGCTGGAAAGTTAGCTGAGTTGCAATCCATGTTTGCGCCCTTGGGCGTGGAGTTGGTCAAGCAGGGCGACTTAAATATTCCAGAAGCGGAGGAGCCCTTCCACACCTTTGTAGAAAACGCCTTAGCCAAAGCCCGTCACGCATCGCGCTACGCCGGTTTGCCTGCGGTGGCTGACGATGCAGGTTTGTGTGTGGATGCATTTGGCGGTTTGCCAGGCGTGCAAACCGCGTATTACTGCACCCAATATGGCTATGAAAAAAGCGACGACAACAATGTGCGCGCTTTGTTAGAGCAAATGCAAAACGTCGCCAACCGCCGTGCAGTTTTGGTTAGCACCTTGGTCGCAGTGAAGCACCCCGATGACCCTGAGCCCTTGATAGCGGTAGGACGTGCCGTTGGAGAAATCACTCGCCAACCCATTGGTGACAAAGGTTTTGGCTTTGACCCCGTCATGTACATACCGCGTTTCGGTAAAACCTTTGCCGAGTTGCCCGTGGATATAAA
>CAIRQX010000157.1 GCA_903880855.1 uncultured Burkholderiales bacterium
ACTATGAACGTGATTCGCTTTTCCGATTTGTGTGCCAACGGCCAAGTGCGTGGCAAACGCGTGTTTATTCGCGCTGACTTGAACGTTCCGCAAGACGATAACGGCGCGATAACTGAAGACACGCGCATTCGCGCTTCTGTTCCCTGCATTCAAATGGCTCTGGATGCAGGCGCTGCGGTGATGGTTACCAGCCATTTGGGTCGTCCCACAGAGGGGGATTTCAAGCCTGAGGATTCACTCGCACCAGTGGCCAAACGTTTGGGCGAATTGTTGGGCCGCGATGTGCCCTTGGTAGCCAACTGGGTCAACAGCGACGACAGCGCAAGTGCGACGCCTGTCCACGTTGCTCCGGGTCAATTGGTGATGCTGGAAAACTGCCGCGTCAACAAGGGTGAAAAGAAAAACGCCCCTGAGTTGGCGCACAAACTAGCAGCACTCTGCGATATTTTTGTCAACGACGCATTTGGCACGGCCCACCGTGCAGAAGGCACGACTTACGGCATTGCGCAGTTTGCGCCAATCGCCTGTGCGGGGCCTTTGTTATCTGCTGAGATAGACGCGATTCAAAAAGCCTTGGCGCACCCTAAGCGCCCACTGGCCGCCATCGTCGCGGGCAGCAAGGTGAGTACCAAGCTCACCATTCTCAAAACCTTGGCCGACAAAGTAGACCAATTAATCGTTGGCGGCGGTATTGCGAACACCTTTATGCTTGCCGCTGGTTTGAAGATCGGCAAAAGTTTGGCCGAACCTGATTTGTTGGCGGAGGCCAAAGCCGTGATGGCCGCGATGAAAGCACGCGGGGCAGAAGTGCCGATTCCCACCGACGTGGTGTGCGCCAAAACATTTGCAGCCGATGCCGTTGCGACCATTAAAAAAGCCACCGAGGTCGCAGACGACGATTTGATTTTGGACATTGGCCCCGAGACAGCGGCTAAGTTGGCGGCACAACTCAAAGCAGCTGGCACCATTGTTTGGAACGGCCCCGTGGGCGTGTTTGAATTTCCGGCGTTTGAAAACGGCACCAAGGTGATTGCGCATGCGATTGCCGAGTCGAGCGCTTTTAGTATTGCTGGTGGTGGCGACACTTTGGCTGCTATTGCCAAATATGGCATCGAGAAGCAAGTGGGCTATATCTCTACGGGTGGCGGCGCGTTTTTAGAAATACTAGAAGGCAAAACTTTGCCCGCGTTTGAAATTTTGACCAAGCGCGCTGCTGGTTAATCTGGCTTTACTTTTAATTAGACGCTCACTGCGCTAGGCGTCACCACGCACATGCAAAAGCAAATAACTGGCGACTGAGGTTGTCTTGGCTGACGGTGCGCCATTCCGCGGGCACTTCGATGGATTTCAAAACTGGGCCGTTACCCATTTTGTTGGGGTGGCTGGTGCTACTCAAGGTTTTGTACTTGCTTTCGCCGCAGTCGTATTCAAAATTAGATTTCACCGATTGCTGTCCAGCCGTATCTGGTTTTGCCAGGTCATAGACCACCCAAACACGACGGTTGCTGCCAGATCGGATGATGCTGGCTGAGTCCAAATACACCGTGGCAATTTCATTGCGCGTGACGGTGATCCACATCGCGTGTGATGCGCCGACAAAAGTAAGCACCAAGAAACACAAAAATCGTTTCATACATCCACAAGAGAAGTGCTGGTAGAGATTTACAACTTGTAAGCGTATAAGAAAAAAGCCCCGCGTTGTGCGGGGCTTAGTCACTAGGCGGCTTGCATAGCGCGAGGGCTGGTGGCGTGCCCTTGGTAATTTGTCCAGCTGTTTTGCTTGAAGTCATACAGCTTGCAGTCGCGTGCAGTTTGGAAATACCATCTCCATGAGAACGGCTGCACGATGATGCGCTCAGGTAACAACTCTTCCAACTTGCTTTGCGCTTGTTTGAGTTTGTAGAGTGGAATGCTCATGTCCAAGTGGTGGGCGGTGTGCTCCATGATGTGGTGCATGAGTGCGCCGATTTGGAGCGGGAAGGTCAGGTGCACCGTGGTGGACACAAAAGGCTGTGCCTTAGACCATGCGCCACGCTCTTCGTGCCACGACACATCGACATGTGTGTGGTGCACATAGACCACAAAACCAATCATGCTGACCCAAAAGAAAAATGGCACAGCAACGCCCATCAATAACATCAAAGCCACCGGCTGCTCGGTTGCGAGTGCGGCCCAGACCATCGCAGCAATCCACAAAGCGCCAAAGCCAGTGATCAGCAAGCAATCTTTCATAAAGATAGGGCGGCGTGTCGGCATGTTTTTGTCGTTGGGGAACACCATCTTGTTCCACCAAATTTCGATCATGTAGTAGAGGCCTGGTGCCCAGCCGCTACGGTAGATACGGTCTTTAATTCGCTCTTTAAATGGCAGGGCCGCGTATTCTTCTGGAGTGTGCGGGGCCCAGACAAAGTCAAAGCCTTTGAGGTTGGTATAGCCGTGGTGCACTACGTTGTGACCAATGTCCCACAAGCTGTAGGCTGTCAGAGATGGCAAGAAAGCAATACGACCCAGCCATTTATTGAGATTGCGGTGTGGCGTCAAACTTTGGTGGCAAGCGTCGTGACCCAAGATGAATAAGCGGCCGATCACAAAACCAGCGGCCACACCAGATAACAACTTAGCCCACCAAGCTTCGAACAACACAGTACCAGCCATCAATGCGGCCCACAAAACATAGTCGACCACCAACAAAACAATGGCGCGCAAGGTGGTGCGTTCAGACAGGGGGATTAACCACTCGCGCATCACTTTGCGATGGGGCATGGGTTCGTGCGGGGAAATCGGGTCTATGTGTGTGTGCATCGGGATCAGTCTAGGGTGCTTCTCTATAGAAGCACTTATATGCTTGTTAACTTTGCGATTATCGCTTTTTACCGTCCATACCGGACATTTGACCGTCGCAGAAGTAGGGGCGAAGCAGGCAAAAAAAGGCGGAAAGTGTTGTTTTTCAGCGCTCTTTGATGTGCGTCAAGTTTCAATGACACAAGCTTACAACGTAAATAAGCCAAATTAAACATGTGAGAATCACTGGGCTTATTCATCTGGAGACCAAGTAATGCCCCGCCACGCCACCAAAATTGTTGCCACTCTCGGGCCAGCTTCTAGCGATCCCGCTTTGTTGGAGCAAATGATCTTGGCGGGTGTGACCGTGGTGCGTTTGAATTTCAGCCACGGCAAAGCCCAAGACCACATCGACCGCGCCAACCTTGTGCGGCAAGCCGCCAAAAAAGTGGGGCGCGAAGTCGCCATCATGGCCGATTTGCAGGGCCCCAAGATTCGCGTCGGTAAGTTTGCAGATGGCAAGGTGATGTTGGTCAATGGTGAGAAATTTGTGTTGGACGCGTCGCGCACCGAACCAGGCGACTCACAAGGCGTAGGACTCGATTACAAAGAGCTGCCCCGTGACGTCAAACCAGGTGATTTGCTATTGCTCAACGACGGCTTGATCGTGTTGACGGTCGAAGCGGTGAAGGGCGAGCAGGTGCACACCGTCGTCAAAGTCGGCGGAGAGTTGTCCAACAACAAAGGCATCAACAAGCAAGGTGGTGGCCTGACCGCGCCAGCATTGACTGCCAAAGATATGGAAGACATCAAAACGGCGATGAGCTTTCAGGCGGACTATGTGGCCGTGAGCTTTCCAAAAAACGCCACTGACATGGAAATGGCCCGTCAACTCGCCAATGTGGCAGGCGAGCCGTACAAACACAAGCCCGGTTTGATTGCCAAGATCGAGCGTGCAGAAGCCATTCCGCATTTGGAAGCCATCTTGCTTGCGAGCGACGGCATCATGGTGGCGCGTGGTGATTTGGCGGTGGAAGTTGGCAACGCAGCCGTTCCTGCCTTACAAAAACGCATGATCAAAATGGCCCGTCAGATGGATCGCGTGGTGATTACCGCCACCCAAATGATGGAAAGCATGATCACCAATCCAGTGCCGACCCGTGCTGAAGTGAGCGACGTAGCCAATGCGGTGCTCGACGGAACCGATGCCGTGATGCTGAGTGCCGAGACAGCCGCTGGCAAATACCCGCTTGAAACCGTGCAACAAGTCTCCAGCATTTGTACAGCGGCCGAGGCCGCTGAAGAGGTGGAACTCGATGGCGACTTCACGGGTCAAAGATTTACCCGCATCGACCAATCGATTGCTATGGGTGCTTTGTTTACCGCACACCATTTAGGCGCCAAAGCCATCGTTGCTTTGACCGACTCAGGTTCCACTGTGTTGTGGATGAGCCGCCACCGCATCCACATCCCCATTTATGCGCTCACCACGCGAGCTAGTACCCAGCGCAAGATGGCGCTGTATCGCAATGTGCGTGCTTTATTGATGGACACCAGCACCGACCGCGATACCGCATTGGCACAAGCCGAGACCTATTTGAAAGAGCGCGGCATCATGCAGTCCAATGATGTGTACGCCATCACTTGCGGTGAGCCTATGGGTACCCCGGGTGGAACCAATATGCTCAAAATTTGTCAGGTGGTGTAAAAAGAGCGCCCTTAGAATTTTGCGCAAGCACTGATTTTTATTTTTTGAGGATATTTTTATGGCACTCGTTTCGATGCGCGAACTTCTTGACCATGCCGCTGTGCAAGGCTATGGCATTCCGGCGTTTAACGTCAATAACTTAGAGCAGGTGCAAGCAGTGATGGCTGCTGCCCACGAAACTGGCGCACCTGTGATTTTGCAAGCCAGTGCTGGCGCGCGTAAATATGCGGGCGAATCATTCATCAAGCATTTGATCCAAGCCGCCGTCGAGGCCTATCCGCATATTCCTTTGGTGATGCACCAAGACCATGGACAAAACCCCGGTGTTTGCCAAGGCGCGATCGATTTAGGTTTTAGCTCCGTGATGATGGACGGCAGCTTAGAGGCCGACGGCAAAACAATTGCAAGTTACGACTACAACGTAGACGTCACCCGCAAAGTCGTCGACATGGCGCACAAATTAGGCGTGACCGTTGAAGGCGAACTAGGTTGTTTGGGCTCTTTAGAAACCATGAAGGGCGACAAAGAAGACGGACACGGCACCGACGCCACCATGACCCGCGAACAGTTGTTGACCGACCCTGAGCAGGCCGCTGACTTTGTCAAACGCACCCAGCTCGATGCTTTGGCGATTGCGATTGGTACTAGCCATGGCGCTTACAAATTCACGCGCAAACCTACGGGCGATATTTTGGCGATCGACCGCATCATGGAAATCAACCGCCGCATTCCTAATACGCATTTGGTCATGCATGGGTCATCTAGCGTGCCGCAAGAGTTGCTGGCAACCATTCGCCAATACGGCGGCAATATGAAAGAAACCTACGGCGTGCCCGTCGAAGAAATTCAAAAGGCGATCAAATTTGGCGTGCGCAAAATCAATATCGATACCGACATCCGCTTGGCGATGACTGGTGCGGTGCGCAAGTTCTTGTTTGAAAACCCAGAAAAATTTGACGCGCGCGAATGGCTCAAGCCCGCGCGCGAAGCAGCGCAAGCAATTTGCAAGCAACGCTATATCGAGTTCGGTTGCGAAGGCCAAGCGGGCAAGATCAAAGGTGATTCATTGCAAGTGGTTGCTGCCAAGTACACCCGGGGCGAGCTTGCCCAAGTGGTGCACTGATTCATGACAACAGCCCTTCACACGTCTTCACTCACTTCTTTGCCGCTCTTGGCGCGTGGCAAGGTGCGCGACAACTATGCGGTCGGTGACGACCGCATCTTGATGCTGGCGTCTGACCGCATCAGCGCATTCGACGTCATCATGGGCGAGCCTATTCCAGGCAAAGGTGTTTTGCTTACGCAGATGGCATTGTTCTGGTTTAAAAAACTCGGACACATTTGCCCTAACCATTTGACTGGGGATGTGCCTGAGTCGGTTGTGCGCGCAGATGAAGTGCTGCAAGTTACTGGCCGTGCAATGCTGGTGAAACGCTTGCAGCCTATCCCCATAGAAGCGGTGGTGCGTGGCTATTTAGCAGGCAGTGGTTGGCAGGAGTACCAAGCCAGCCAATCGGTGTGTGGCCTGCCCTTGCCTAAAGGTTTGCACAATGCCAGCCGTTTGCCTGAATCAATCTTCACTCCTGCTGCCAAAGCGGCCATGGGCGAGCATGATGAAAACATCACGTTTGAACAAACGGTTGAACGCATCGGCGCACCGTTGGCAGAAAAAATCCGCACCATCAGCATTGCTTTGTATGAAACCGCGCGCGATGTAGCAGCAGCCAAAGGCATCATCATTGCGGACACCAAGTTTGAGTTTGGGCTCGATCCGAATGGCAATTTGGTGTTGATGGACGAGGTGCTGACACCTGACTCTTCACGTTACTGGCCGGCAGATTCCTACCAAGTGGGCGTCAATCCACCGAGCTACGACAAACAGTTTTTGCGTGACTGGTTAGAGACGGCTCAAGTGCAAGGCAAGCCTTGGAGCAAATCACCACCTGCGCCACATTTGCCAGAAGACGTGATTGCGCAGACGTCGGCGAAATACCAAGAGGCTTGGGACCGATTAAAAGACTAGTTCAGCGCCATGCTGAGCTTGCGGCGGTAGCGCGAGAGCAACTCCATTTGCGGGTCTTCTTGCATTGCGCTTTTGCCCATTAACTCGATGCCGCCTTTTGACTTGCCAACTTCGGCAGCGTCTGCTTTGGGTTTGGGGGGCGTCATCAGTTCCAAAATCGCGACATAGGTTTTGCGCGCCACGTCGTTGTTCCATGTTTTGTCGCGCATGATGATTTCTAGCAACTCTTCCATCGCTTCTTCCATCAGTCCACCGGCAATCAATACGCGTGATTTGGCGAGACGGGTGTCGAAGTCGCGTTTGTTTTGTGCGATCAAGGCATCGAACTGCTCTGGTTGCCAACTACCGCGTGCATCGGTGCTGACGAACTGTAAGGTTTGTAGCCAATAGCTCAGTGCTTCAAAACGCAGTTGTAAGGGAATTTGTACCAAGGCTGGTGCGAGATGCGCTTGTGCTTTGTCTAATTCGCCGACTGAGATCAGCAGTTTGACAAAGTTG
>CAIRQX010000158.1 GCA_903880855.1 uncultured Burkholderiales bacterium
ATACAAAAGGAGATTTGCGACGAACTCTGGGTGGTTCTTGGTGGTACCCGCCAGAGCAAATGAAAGCGGATGTGGAAGCTTGGAAATCGGCAGAATTTTATGCTGTTTATATAGGTTTTCGGTGTGTCTATGGAAGCGCACTCTCAAACTAAATCAGACTGGCTGCATGACAGTTTTAATTTCAAACGTTATCTAAACCGTTTTCAAGTAAAAGTTATTCCAGCCGATTTAACGACTCGATTAATTTGTTCTGAAGTCTTTTTGATGAGTTCCGTGAACTCTTGTTCAGAGCTCGACTGCACAGTGATCCCGCCAGCTTCCAATTGACTTCGTAGCTCAGGGCTACTCGCGATTTTTTGAACTTCCTTGCCGATTCGTCCTACCGCAACGGAAGGGCTTTTTGTTGGCATCAGAAAGCCCCAAAAGTTTGTAAAGTAAAAACCAGTCACACCAGACTCTGCCACTGTGGGTACGTCTGGCAAAGCTGCCACTCTTCCTCCCGTGACTGCCAGAGCTTTTACAAGTCCAGACTTGACGCTGTTGAAGGCGGCGCCATCTATCAACATATCAATGTGACCGCCTAATAAATCGTTCAGTGCAGGGGCGCCACCTTTGTAGGGCACGTGCAATATGTCCACACCTGTCATGCTTTTTATCATTTCAAGTGAAAGGTGTCCGATACTTCCTGGCCCTGCAGTGCCGCAACGAAACTTGCCAGGGTTAGATTTAGCTTGGTTGAGCAGTTCTCGTAGATTGTTAGCTGGTAAATCTTTGCGACCAGTGATGACGATGGAGACAGAGGCGATTGTTGAAATAGGCGTGAAATCGCGCAAAGTGGAATAAGCCAATGACGGATTTGCTATGGGGTTGATGCACAACGACCCCAAGTCACCAATCACCATGTTGTATCCATCTGGGGCCGCTTTAGCCGCTTGGCCCACACCAATAGCACCTGCAGCACCACCTTTGTTTTCAACTACAACTGGCTGTCCGATGGCTTTAGACAAAGGCGTCGCATAGGCGCGCGCCACGATGTCGTTGTTTCCACCAGGAGGGTAGGGCACGATAAGAGTGACAGGTTTGTTGGGATAGTTGTCTTGTGCATGCAGCTCCGTAGAGCTGAGACCTGTGAATGCGCTGGCAGCAACAGTACCCAGCCATTCGCGACGGGTCCACTGGTACAAAGATTTTGCAGTTGGGTAATTTTTCATGGCTATATCTCCTAAATTTATGCGGGCCGAATGGCGGTGCGTTCTGGATGGTCAATCGGAGGTTGTGGGTAGTGCACGCCTCTTTGTCCACTTAGTTGTCTATCAGGTTGGATGCGTGATCCATCACTTGCATAGCCTTTCAATCGGCCTTCATGGACCCAATTGAGGTCAGTGCCGTAAAGATTCTCAATCAACGCAGCCTCTAAGCGCAGTCGGACTTCATTGGCTGACGGATCCAGTGATAGGTCATGGCATTCTTTGGGGTCTGTTTGTAAATCAAACAGTTGAACGATTTGCCCGCCTGGGTACCAGATCAATTTATGCCGACCATCGTGAATCATCCGAGATGCATTTCGATCTTCGCCGCATTCACCAAAAAACACATCTCTACGTTTATCACCCAACATAGACAGGCCCTCAACGGATGAAGGTATGGGCAAGCCTGCAATATCCAGCAACGTGGGCATGACATCTTGTAAACCTACTAGTCGATCATCTACCTTGCCCATAGGAATTGCACTATGGTTCTTAGCGCCTACTAAAACCATAGGGACGCGTGCAGAGCCTTCATAAAAAAGTCGTTTTGCCCACATGCCATGGTCTCCGAGCATATCGCCGTGATCCGCTGTTAACAAAATGACGGTATCGTTCAGTAGATCTTCTTCGCGCAATGTACCGATCAAGATACGAATTTGGTGATCGATATGGGTACACAGGGCGTAATAAGCACGGCGCAGATTACGCATCTCGCCGTCGCTCCATTTGGCTGGCCAATAGTCGCGAACCACTTGCAAAGCCATAGGCAATTTTTCGACTACTTGGTTCGACCATTCAGCCATGATCGGCAGATCAATAGGTATGTCTTGGTAGAGAGCCTCGTAGCTAGCCAGGGGTACAAGCGGGGGGTGTGGGTGTGTATAGGACACATGCCAAAACGCAGGTCGGTTGGGATCGCGTCGTTTGATCTCGCGGGCTGCAGTGCGTGTAATCCAGTTGGTCACATGCAGCGATTCATCTAAATGCCAATGGCGGTGTTCGTAACCGTTGTTGCTCATGCCATGCATGAATTGCAAGCCAGCTTGGCCTTGGTCGGCTAAAAATAGGTCGTAATCGTCCACGGCACCTAAGCCGGGACGCCCCTCTTCAGCCAGAAGCGTGTTTTCAAAACCGATGCGATCGCGTTGGGGAAATACATGCAGTTTTCCAATGGCTGTGGCTTGGTAGCCGCCATCAACCATGCATTGGGCTAGTAAATTGTCGCTCGGCATGGTGAGAGCCGGCAAAAAAGAACGGTCACCATGACGTCGAGGTGATTGCCCAGTCATCATCGACCTGCGCGCAGGAATGCAAATAGGTGACTCCGAATACGCTTTGCTAAATTTAGTACCGAGTCGCACTAACTGGTCAATGGTTGGCGTCTGAATGACCGGATGTCCTTCATGCCCAAAAAAAGAACCACCCCATTGGTCCACACTCAAAAACAGGATGTTCGGACGTTTGGAGTTTGTCTTGTTAGTAGACATTAAATTTTCCTAAAAAGATTTTTTATATATTCGTTGGATAAAAGGAATCAACACTACCAACAGCGCGATGAAGACCATGCTTCCAGCAATAGGGCGTGTCAAAATTTCTAATAAATCGCCTTGCGTGAGATACAAGGATTGAATAAAAGAACGTTCCAAGATGGGCCCTAAAGCCAATGCCATCAATAAGATAACAGGTTCAAATTTGAGCTGCCGCAAAACATAACCTGCAACACCACTAATAAGTAAAACCCATAAATCCAGAATGCTGTTTGATATTGCGTAAGTTCCGACTACACACAAAAGCACGACGATGCTTGAAATTAAGTACATCGGCATTCTTAACAATGCCACAAAAACACTGATCAAAGGCAAATTAAGTAGCAGCAACATCAAGTTACCAATATACATGCTGGAGGTAACACCCCAAAATATTTCTGGGCTTTCTGTCATCAGCATGGGGCCTGTTTTGGCGCCATGAATCAAAAGTGCCGTCAGCAACATGGCAGAAGCGGGAGCAAATGGAATGCCTAAAGCCAATAGAGGGATAAAAGCACCTTGCGCAGCGCCATTGTTCGCACTTTCTGGCCCAGCAACACCTTCAATAGCGCCATGTCCAAATTCTTCTGGGTGCTTCGATAGCTTTCTCTCTAATGCGTAAGAACTAAAAGTGGCGATGATGGCAGTGGGGCCAGGTATCAATCCAAATAAAAACCCTAAAACTGAACCACGTGCAATCGGCCACTGTGAACGTTTCCATTCTTCACGCGTAGGCAGCAATTCCTTGAAGCTGACTTTCAATGGTTTTTCATTGGTTAATTTGTTATGCGCAGATGACAATAATTCAGCCACACCAAACAATCCAATGGCAATGGGTACTAATTCCAATCCTTGCGCAAGATCAAGGGATCCAAAAGTAAAGCGCGAAACCCCAGACATGGGCTCCATTCCAACCGTACTGAGACTGAGTCCCAATGCCACCATGACTGCCGCACGAATAAGAGATGAACCAGTTAATTTAGAGAGCACCAACAGACCCAATACACACAGTGCAAAAAACTCTGGAGGTCCAAAACGAAGTGCAGATGCTGCCAACACAGGTGCTAAAAAAGCCAGGCCGAGGATGCCAACAGAGCCCGCGGCAAATGAACCTACTGCGGCAACAAAAAGAGCTGCCCCGGCACGGCCTTTACGCGCCATTTCGTAACCATCAATGGTGGTGATGACGGATGAGACCTCTCCCGGTACTTTTAAAAGAATGGAAGTAGTTGACCCCCCATACATGGAACCGTAGTAAATGCCAGCAAGCATGATCAATGCACCAGCAGGCGTCATGGCATAGGTGACTGGAAGTAGAAGCGCCATAGCACCTATGGGCCCAATACCTGGCAGCACACCAACGACGGTGCCTATCAATACACCAATAAAACAAGCCAGCAGATTTTGTCCTTGCAGCGCAATGGAAAATCCGTAAGCCAAGCCTTCGAATGCGTTCATATCAATTAAACCAAGTTGGGGTTGGCATTTTGACGCTCAATACTTGGGTAAAAAGTGCAAACGAAAGAATAGTTGCTATGGAAGCAGTTGCAATACGTTGAATCCATCCAGGCATCTCAAAAATTGAGAGCGATCCGATCAATAGCAAAAAAGCTGCGACAAAAAAACCGGCGCGCGGTAGCAAAAAGATATACAACGCAATCGTCAAAACCATATAGATGATGTCTTTGGGGATTCGATATTGCGTTGATTCAACTTCGGGAAAAGAACGCAAGATGTCAACCAAATGCAGCGATGCAGCAAAAAACATGAGTGACCCAACAATCATTGGGAAAAGCCCCGGCCCTGGTTCTGCGGCGTTAAGGCCTAAACCACCTGGAAGCTTTTGAGAAAAATACATCTCAAGGCTCCCAAGCAGCAGAAAAAAAAGTCCAGTGCTAAGGCTTATCCATCTGAAGGTCATTTTTTACCCATTCCAAGCTCTTTTACCAACAGGCCATTTTCTTTGTAAGCAACCCATAGGTCTTTACGAAGAAGTTCAGGTTCTTTGATATCGAGGTTATAGCCCTTTTCTTTGGCTTGGCTGCTGAAACTAGGGCTCTCCATGGCATCTTTTGCGGCTTTGAAAATTTTTGCTTTGATATCGGCCGGCAAATTCTTAGGTCCAACAATGGGGTAGTAGACGCCCATAGTGATGTCGTATCCGAGTTCTTTGAATGTTGGGGCATCCGGAAAATTACTATTACGTTTTTCTTCAAATACAGCCAGCACAGTTACGGTTTTGGCTTTGACGTGTGGCAATAACTCTGAGGGGTGCGCAACGACAGCTTCAATGTGTCCACCCAACATGGATGGAATGGATTCTGCGCCACTTGCATAGGGAACGTGTCCTAGTTTTGTTCCAGCTTTGGTATTGATGCTTGCAACAATCAAATGGCCTACTGATCCATTACCAGGCGTTCCAATTCTGATTTTTCCTGGGTTGGCTTTGACAAAATCCAGTGCTGCTTTTGCCGTTTTATGGGGCGATGTTGATAAAACCGCTAACACCATGGGCAAATTAGCGGCTTTGATGATGGGGTCGTAGTCGTCAGGCGTTTCGTAAGGCAAATCCTGACGATGTGGCTGCACAGTCAGTGTGGCTGCCGCACTCAAAACAATGTTGTAGCCGTCAGCTGGCATCCGGATGACCTCAGCAGTTCCGATAGTTCCCTGACCACCAGGACGATTGGTGACCGTCACAGGTTGACCTAATGTGGTCTTCATGGATTCTGCAAGCATTCGCGCAATGATGTCAGCGCCTCCGCCTGCAGGATAGGGAACTACCAAAGTAACCGGTTTATTAGGGAAGGGTTGTGCAGTTGCGTGTGATCCGATCAAGCCGAATGCACCCAGTGCGATGCATCCAGAGATGGCTAATTTTTTAAACATGGTTGTCTCCTTTAATTTATAAATTTACAAATAACTTGTCACTCAAAGTCCACTAACTCTTATCAATTCACGCGCTTTATCCAGCTCGCCAGCAATAAATGTGGCAGTTTGCGCAGAACCTAAATAGGCTGGATCGATACCCATTTTTTTATTCATAGTGGGCGTTGCCTCAATCAATGCGCCTAGACAGGCTTCGCTGAGTCGTTGAAGAATATCTGATGGTGTGTTGGCAGGGGCCATCAAAGCATTCCAAGATTGAAACGATAGATCGCATCCGAGTTCCTTAATGGTGGGCACTTCAGGAAGTGCACTAAGTCTCTGGGTTGCAAAAACACCGATGATTTTTGCGCCTTCGTTGGCCAATGCCATGGCCGTCGGCAGTTGTTCTGCAATCAATTCAGCCTCGCCGTCTTTGAGGGCTTTAATGGCAGCAGCAGCTCCGGCCATAGGTTTGTGCGTTAAGTCTATACCCATTAATTTAGAGAAAGCAGCCATGCCAATATGTGGCAAACCTCCGGTACCGGGTGTGGAATAGGAGATCGACAACGGAGCTGCTTTGGATGCGATGACTATGTCTTTGATGGTATTTATCCCGCTATTTCCAGAAGCCATCAATACACTCGGTGTTGAGGTAACACGGCACACAGGAACAAATGAATGGAGGGCGGTGTACCCAACAGAGTTCAGCTGTGGTTGGTAAACCAGTGGACCTTGTGAGGCAAAAAGCAAAGTTTGTCCATCAGGATTTGCTTTTGCAACTTCTAGACTGCCAACTGCACCGGTTCCACCCGGTCGGTTAATGAAAGTGACATCTTGGCAAAGACGTTCTTTCAATCCATTGATAAAAAGCTGCAAAATTAAATCAATTCCACCTGGTGGAAAAGGTACCACTATTTGGATGGAAGCAGTTGGATGAGGTGTTGTAGAGGGCATAGTTATTTTTGAATGTCGATGTATCAAGCAATTCCAACAGGTTCAGCCAATTCAGATTTGAAAGTGCCAGGTCTTGACATCAGTAGTGCATGTAAATTTTCAAGTATTGCCGTGTGTAACTTAGATTCAAATAGATTTAACATCTGCTGCGGGTCTTCCAATAGGTCGTAGAGTTCACCGGCGCCAGATCCCATTTCGTATGTGTATGAATATCGACCTGTTCTCACTGTTCGTAAATCTAGAGCAACACCCAGTCGAGAGGGGTGGACTTTCCATTCACTCCAAGCGCATTCACGTACTTGGTCGCCTTGTATCACAGGGTGGAGCGATCGACTTTGTTCATTCGTAGAAACTACACCTGCAGACTCTAAGAAAGTAGAAGCTAAATCAATAGTTGACACTGGAGTTTCAATCAATTTGTCAATAGGAATTTCAGGGCCCGCAATGATGAGTGGGACGCGCAATACGCCCTCATAAAACATCGGCCCTTTGAGATACAGGCCATGATCGCCCATCATGTCGCCATGGTCGCTTGCAAAAACAATCAAGGTGTCATTTGACAAGCCTAATTCTTTGAGGCTATCGAGTATGCGACCAATTTGAAAGTCCACCAATGAAATCATGCCGAAATAGTTAGCTGTCATTTCCGCAAGTTGCGCATCCGTTTGTGGCGGCACTTTAAAACCTTCAGATCGGAATTTAGCTAACTCTGGATCGGCGATTTGAGGAGCGCCTTCTAGTGCAGCTTTATGCCACCAAGGCCTTTTCTCTAAATCAAGCGTTCTGTGTTGGGGTAGATGCATTTCTGCTGGGTCATACATCGCATTCCATGGCGCTGGGCAATCAAATGGATGATGGGGATCGGGAAATGATGCCCATGTAAAAAATGGCTTCTCTGAATTTTTATGGCCTTCCAGTATTGCCAATGTTCTATCGGCAACCCAAGTGCTGCTGTGCCAATCTGCAGGTAAATTGGAACTCCAAGTCTGAGCGGCACCACTGCCTTCTGTGGAACTGCTTTGCCAAAGTTCTAATGCATTGGGATGGCTCATGAACCAATGCTCGAATCGGTGTATTTTGGGCGCCCCTTGTTGTATGCGTGCTCTGTGAAATTTACCTAATGCGGCGAGTTCCACATGCTCAAAACCCATGTAAGGACCCACCCAGTCATCTGGGAAATTAGGGGCGCTTTTTCTGTCTTCAGGTGTGCCGGTGGGCGCAAATGTGATTTTGGAAGAAAAATGTGCTTTTCCTACGAAGGATGTTTTATAGCCGTTCTTACTTAACTGCGCGGCTATTCCTTCATCGCCCATTTTCGGGTCCAAATCGACCCCGTTATCCCAAACACCGTTGGTCAATGGCAGCCTACCCGTCAGAATGGCTGCGCGTGCTGGCTGACAAACAATGCTGGGTGAGATGCAGTTAGAAAATCTGGTGCCAGACTTTGCCAGTGCATCTAGGTGAGGCGTTTTTAATTGCGAATTTTCATACCCCATGCAATCAGCGCGCTGTTGATCAGTTGTAATAAATAAGATGTTCGGACTTTTTTTCATAGAGCTATTTGGCGTAACTTGATTGGGTTTTAAGTTTTTACACTTGGCGCACCAATTTTTGGAATGCTGTGTGCATCCAATGCGATGCAAATATTTCGGGTTTCCATGTAGAAGTCGAAACTCCAATCGCCACCATCGCGACCAATACCACTGTCTTTCATACCGCCAAATGGCGTAGACAAATTTCGTGAAATCTCCGTATTGACCCACACCATGCCAGATTGAAATGAACGGGCAAGTCGATGTGCCCTTGCAAGGTGGCTTGTCCAGAGGTAAGTGGATAAACCGTAGCGGCTATTGTTTGCGAGTGCGAGTGCTTGCGCTTCATCCTTAAAGGGCAGTACGGCTAATACTGGGCCAAATACTTCTTCTTGAACAATAGGCATATCTGCACTGAGTCCAGTCACTATGGCAGGCTCAAACCAATGCCCAGCAGACGGTAAATCTGTTTGTCCATTGACAGCCCCACCGCAATGCATAGTCGCGCCTGATTTCTTGGCGTCAGTGCAGTGTTGAATCACTTTGGCGAGTTGATTCTGATGAATGAGCGGCCCTACTTCCGTTAAAGGATCAAATGGATTGCCCACACGAATAGATTTGGCTTTTTCTACTAAGCGTTGCACGAATTGGTCGTGAATCGTGTCTTGTACAAGTAACCGTGAGCCAGCATTACAGCGTTGGCCGTTTAAGCTGAAAATCATGAAAGCCACTGCATCAACAGCGCGATCGAGATCCGCGTCGTCAAACACTACAACAGGACTTTTCCCGCCGAGCTCAAAGTGCACACGCTTTAAGCTGGCCGCACCTTGTGACATGATGCGCGAGCCAGTTTTAGTGCCACCCACAAAAGCGATGGCCTTGATATGTGGGTCTTGTGTGATCGCTGTTCCTGCTTGATCTCCTGTCCCATGCACAAGATTGAGTACGCCTGCGGGTAAGCCAGCTTCAAACGCGAGCTTCGCTAAAAGGCTGGCCGTGAGCGGACTCCATTCAGCAGGTTTGTGAACCACACTGCAGCCCGCCGCCAATGCAGGTGCAATTTTCCAAGTGGCCAGCATGAATGGCATGTTCCACGGTGTAATGGCAGCAATCGGACCAATAGGGTCTCTCACGGTGTAATTGAGATGCGTGGGAGTTGGATAGCTATGCCCATCCGTTGCGCGCGTGCAGAGGTCAGCAAAATAGTGAAAGTTTTCAGCGCCCCGCGCTGCTGTTTTTTCTGTAAACCGAAGAGGTTGACCGGTATCTGCTGTTTCCAGTAAGGAAATAGATTCTGAATGGCGCTCTAAGGTGTCTGCGATGGTGTGCAATAAATCGCGTCTTTTTTTGGCTGGCCATGCTTGCCAACTTTCAAATGCGTCGCTGGATGACTTGCTTGCAGCCGCAACATCTTCCACATCACCCATGGCTGTTTCGTTTAAGTTTGTGCCATCGATGGGAGACTTATTGGTAAAGACTTTCCCACTCAGGCTCGGTACTTCCTTGCCATGAATAAAGTGCCCTAAGACTGGATGAGCCAGTTGCTTGATGAGAGCTTGTGCTTTTTCATTATTCGCAAGAGCAGCAGGACTCAGGAAGTTATTTGGCTTCAACGTTTTAGTTTCAGATGACATGATCTATTGCAATTCCATTTTTCTGTTTTTAATGACTTTTTCCCAACGACGTGAATCTGAGGAAACACGCTCGCGTAATACGGAGGCTGAGCCTGGCATGGCTTCTATTCCAAGTTTGAACAATACCCGCTTGATTTCTTCATCTTTGAGGGTGTCTTCTATGGCTTTCGTCAATGCTTGAATGGCATTGCCAATGGCGTTTCTGGCACTTCCCACTAAAAGCGTATAGCCATCAGCGGGTGAAGAGGCAACTGCTGCGGTCCCCATCGTCGCTCCAGCTCCTGCTTTGTTTTCAATGACGATGGGTTGTTCCAGTCTTTTTTGTAAGCCGGGAGCCATTGCCCTGATTGCGCTATCTGCGGCTCCCCCAGGGATAAAGGGAACAATTATTTTTATGGGCTTTTCTGGCCAAGCGCCATAGACAGAAAAACTTGATAAAAAAATCAATGCAAAGATACCTTTCGAAATGGACTTGCCAATATCGAGTCGATAAGTTAGGTGCACTTTTTGTCTCAGTTTTTATGTATCTCTCCACATCTTATAAATGGTGGACAATTAAAACAATTAGAAATATCTTATTTATAAATTGATAAAACAAATATGTATTGGTAAACCCTCAGTAACTAATTGCTTACTAATCAAAAAGAAGTACACATGTTGAATCCCAACCTAAAGCACTTAAGGATTTTTGTAGAAATTGCCCGTCGTGGCAGTTTTCGCAACGCTGCAAACGCTATGCATTTGAGCGAACCAGCGACAAGCCAGGCCATAACTCAGCTAGAGACTTTGCTGGGCGTCAAACTGCTCGATCGCACTACACGGATAGTAAGAATCAGTGAGGCGGGATCAATTTTTTTGGAAGATGCAGTGCGACTGCTCGAAACAATGGACTATTCCATTGCATCACTGAAAGATTTTGCTAAGTCTGGGCGTGGAAGAGTCACGATCGCTTGCCTCTCTTCTGCTGTTTACCGATTGCTTCCGCCAGTTTTGGCGGAGATGAAAGTTGCTTATCCAGAAATAGATGTTGTATTTTTAGATGACAACATGAAAGGGATACTGCAGAAAATGGATAAAGGTGAATGCGATATTGCCATCGTCAGTGAGAATACAGAGCAAAAATTGAATATTTCAATCCCTTTATTGGATGACGTATTTCAAGTAGTGTGCAGATCAGACCACCGATTAGCTTCTAAAAAGAAGATATCTGGGAAAGAAATATCTAGCCATGAGCTGGTCATGCTTCGGCGTGGCTCTGGAATTAGAGACTTATTAGACAGAGAATTTGAAAAAAAATCGATTCCAATGAATGTCGTGCACGAAACAACCCAAGTTTTAACCTTATTGGGCTTGGTGGAAGCCAATCTTGGATTGACAGTTTTGCCTTCCATGTTGTGCCCCGATCCAAGCCGCGGAGCTTTTGCAGTTTTACCTTTAGACAAGCCAAAAATTCAAAGAAGACTAGGACTGATATTTGCGTCTGGCAGAGAGCCTACCGCCGCGGCTCGGCTTTTGGGAAATGTTATAAAAAATACAGTTCAATCTCGAAATTTTTCAATTCCCGATGGAGTTCTGAAAGTCAAGTGATGGGTAATCTGTGCATCAGCTAGTCATGTATTCAAGTAACGCTTTGCTTTTATCCAGAATTACCATCAACTTTGCTCAGCGACGCGTTCAAGTTTCCTGCTTAGGATCCATGACAGCACGAGAAAAATAATTAGCATGACTATGCCAAGACCAGAGAAAGCATCGCTCATTAGCTTCTCAGATAAATGGCCAAATGCATGACCAGCAGAAAGAACTGCACCAGACCAAAGGCCTGCCGCGACGAAATTGAACGCTAGGAATGTAGGCCAGGTTAATCGTGACATCCCGTAGGCAAAACCGGCGACGCCGCGAATGCCGTGCGGATAGCGGTGAAACAGTATCAGCCACACATAGTAGTGATCTACCAATCGGACCACGATCTGACTGGTGCGGTGAAGCCTTGGAAAACGCGACAGCCATTGGTTGCCGAAACGACGTCCGATCCAAAAGCGAATCACATCCCCTAGAAAACTACCTGCCCAGACAACGGCAATGAGAGTGCCAAGATCCAGAGCCCCAGAGCTAGAGGCATAACCGGCAAAAAGCGTGAATAGCATGCTGTGCGAGGCAGCGAACGCAAAAATCAAGCTATAGGCCTCATCACCGTGCAGACGAAGCAATTCAAGGAATGAAGCTAGATCGGTTGGGAAGGTCAATTATGAATTTCGCAATACCAAAATTAGTGAATGAGCTCAGTACGCTAACTCAACGGTGTTTCCGATGTCAGAAACTGTTGCTCTACGCATATCACGCTTAAAGCGTTTCTCGTCGTAATCAGTGCCTCTGTGCATTGTGCATCTGTTGTCCCATATTACTAAATCACCAACGCGCCATCTATGTGAATAGATGAATTGAGGTTGAGTAGCATGCGCCATTAATTCGTCTAAAAGTGCGACTCCCTCAAGATCTGACATACCGATGATCCGCATAGCATGGGAAGCAATATAAAGAGCTTTTCTATGACTCTCAGGAATGTTCCTCACCAATACTTGCCTAGAGGGCGGGAGAGCTGCTTTCTCTTTTTCAGTAAAGTTTGTAAAACCTATCTTTGCCCTTGAATGAAATATGGAGTGCTCAACTATCAGCTTGTCAATTTTGTTTTTTGTTATATCAGGCAATGCATCCCAAGCTGCTCGTGTATCCGCAAACTCAGTTTTTCCACCAATTGGGACTACAGTTAGTGCATACAAAGCAGAAGCAAGCGCAGGTTGATGTCGAAAAATACTATCTGTATGCCAAAGTCTATTTGCTAGGCCTGACATTCTTTTTCTGCTGTTTTCGGCAAGTATGTTGTCTTCCTCATCTAAATTTGAAATATCGGAAACGCGATAATCAAACCTATGCTTTTTAACTTCTTCTTGGTACGTATTGACGTTCATTTCAATCGGGCCAAATAATGTTGCAAAGTCAACATGTTGATCCAACGAAAGCTTTTGATCTGGGAAAACTAAAACAGCATATTTCCAAAATGCTTCTTTTATTAAATTAACGTCAGCACTTGATTGTTTTTTGCTGAGGTCTATATCGAAAATCTCGGCTGCAAAATCTGTATGAATAGGGTGGATCGTAAAGCGCGTCATATTTTGTCTTGACTCCTATTGAGGTTACTCAGGAACTATGCCAGTTTCTTTGATAACTGGCGCCCATTTGGCAATATCTGATTTCAGAAAATCTGCTAATTCTTGAGGGTTGCTCGACAGCATTTGGCCATTTTGGGACAGAGCCCATGCTTTCAAGCTTGGCTCTTGGGTAACTAACATTAATTCTTTACTGAGTTTACTGATGATGGCAGGCGGTGTGCCAGAGGGAACGAAAATTCCAAACCATGCGTAAGTCTCGAAGCCAGCTACACCTAATTCTTTGAATGTAGGTATGTCTGGAAAGTTACTGAGTCTTTTTGTACCAGTTACAGCAAGAGCTCTTAGTTTCTCAGCTTTTATTTGAGCATATGCCGCATCGTTAAACATGAGTTGCAGCTGTCCACCAAGTAAGTCTGTAGTTGCAGGCGCTGTCCCTTTATAAGGCACGTGCGTCATTTTGATCTTATAGTTGGATTTAAGCATTTCCCCAGATAAATGGCTGACGCCTCCAGCACCAGTAGATCCGAAATTGAGTTCCCCGGGCTTTGCTCTTGCATAGGCGAGAAGCTCAGAAAAACTCTTGACGGGTAATGATGTTGGTACAACTAATGCAGCATGGCTTTCACCAATTAATCCAACGGGTGCTAAGTCTTTAAGTGGGTCAAATGGTAATGATTTATATATCATTGTGTTGAGAGTAATCGTAGCGTTATTGCCTATATAAATCGTGTATCCATCAGGGGCAGATTTTGCTACTTTGGCGGCAGCAATATTCCCGCCACCACCAGGAAGATTCAGAATAACAACTTGTTGGTTAAGTCTTTCTCCCAAGGGTTTCGCTACAGCTCTCGCAAGGTTATCTGTAAAACCACCCGGGGTGTAAGGTACAACTAATGTGATCTGTCTATCAGGGTAATCAGCGAACACATTTAGAGTGATTACAAAAAAACTTGCCTTCAATGACAACCTGATAAATCTTTTAAACATTACGGTATTCCTTAAAGAGTTGAATCATTCTGTGTTACTTTCTAACAAAGCACCTTAATCTGCTTTAACACCTGCTGAGCGAACAATACGTCCCCATTTCTCGTATTCAGAAAAGAAAAACTGTTTGAATTCGTTGGGGGATCCACCCTTGAGTAACGCACCTTGACTGCTTAATATGTCGCGTACTTCGCGGTCTTTTAAGAAGTCGTTCACTGCGACTGACAGTTGATTAAGGACAGAGGGAGGAAGCCCGCTTGGTGCGAGCAAACCAAACCAAGTGCCAGCATCAAAATCTTTGATACCCGCTTGCTGCATAGTGGGAACTTCTGGAAATTGTGGAGAGCGTTCAGCCGAAGTAATCGCTAAGGGTCTTAATTTCCCCGCTTTGGCTAGCGGTGCTGCTGTGCTGAATACATCAAACATCAGGTTAATTTGTCCGCCAACTAAATCTACTAAAGCTGGCCCACTTCCTTTGTAAGGGATATGCACCATATCTACTTGGGTTACTGTTTTAAACCATTCACCTGCGAGATGTGCTGCACTTCCGTTGCCGAAAGAGCCGTATGTGAGCTTTGGATTTGCAGACTGTGCTTCTCGAATTAAGTCAGCGACAGAATTCGCTTTGAGTGTTGGATTAACTACTAGCAAAAGGGGTTGTGTCGCTATCAATGTAATGAAATCAAATCCTTGAATAGGATCGTAATTCAGTCGAGGATAGGTATGCGGTGTGACCGTAAGGGGTCCGGCAGCGCTAAATAACAAGGTGTAGCCATCAGGTGCCGACTTGGCAACCACTTCATGCCCAAGCGCACCACCAGCACCAGCGCGGTTCTCTGGGACTACGGGCTGACCTAATTTTTGCGTTAAGTATTTGGCTAGCAATCGACCAGTTTGATCTGTTGAACCTCCAACTGCATATGGAATCACTAGCCGAATAGGCTTAGTTGGAAAAGACTGTGCCCAAAGCTTATCTACCCCACATAACAATAAAAGCGTTAGTAGTAAGGACCAGATATATCGGCTTGGGTTTGAATAGACGGATGAAGTTTTAACCATGTTGAGTCTCTTTGTTAGTAGGCGAGTCCGCCACATATCCGATAGGGTCACCAAACCGCATCGTCATAACTTCTTTCATATTCAAATTTTCTGGAGCTACTTGGGCGCCAGCGCGCACCTTGTAAGCAGATGGATTATTGCTACCTAAAGGAGGAATACTTTGCTCGACTTGGTCAGCTGATTCGAGCATTAATTGTCTAAAACGCACTACGCCAATGTCGGTAGGTCCTAGTAATTCGCGGGTTCGGTCTGCGATTCTTCCTTGACTGTCTTGAATAGCGGCATCTTGCTCAGATACGCCTTCTATACCGGTGAAGTTCTCATGTTTTTGGCGAACGCGATCCATCAAGTATTCATTGTCACGACGGCGCAATGGAATAAAGCTTGCATCTGTTTCTGAAAAAACTGCACCCCCCGTTTTGTAGAGACTTATCTCTTCTTGGGTTAAGGGGCGCTCTGGGTTCCATGCATACACATAAATCCAGCAAGAGTATTCATCAATTGGAACCCAAGTCTGCCCAAAATAGTTTTGACCTGGCATGGCGCTTGGCGTGTAGCCATGACATGGCATGAGGTACTGTGCGACTCTCCAGTAACGTTCTCCGGGGTTTGCTTCTCGCGAACCCCCTAAGACCAATCCAGCACCATGACGATGCACTTCGTATTGAGGTTGTGGGTCTTCCTTCATCCATCGAAGGTGTTCATGGTTCATGGTTTTGGGGGAATAGCCACGGGTCATACGAGCCGATTTGTCCGACCATTCCTTATCTGAATTGGCAATAGGTTGATGCAAAAAAGAAAAATGAGCGGTATCAATTCCACCTTCTGCAGCCTGCGCCCAATTGCACTCTTGGAGTTTCTTGGATACATAACGATGATTTTCTGGTACCAATGCAAATTCCATCAAAGGAAGCTCAGGACAATCAAGAGGTCCCATATAGGCCCAAAGCATGTCTCCCCATTCGCGGACAGGGTATGCAGTTAAACGGGCGCGATCTTTTACTTTGCAGTAGGCGTCATCATTGCTGGTGGGCATATGAACACATTGACCTTGGAGGTCAAACTTCCAACCGTGATACGAACAGCGAATGCCTTGTTCTTCATTTCTTCCAAAATAAAGATCTGCCCCACGATGTGGACAACGGGGTGATACCAATCCGACTTGTCCATCACTTGCTCGAAAGGCTAAAAGCTCTTCACCTAAGACTTTCACCCGCACAGGTGAGCCATCTTGCTCAGGTAGTTGACGGCTCAGCAACACAGGAATCCAATATTGTCGAAATACAGCTCCCATTGCAGTGTTGGGACCTGTGTGGGTGAGGCGTATATTTTTTTCTTGAGTCAACACAAAAAATTACTCCGCTTTTAATCCGGCATCGGAAGTGAATTTGGCCCATAGCAAGATTTGCGATTTCACATAGTCTTCTAATTCCTGAGGGGAGCTTCCAAAAACATCGATGCCTAGCTCCGCGCCTTTGTCACGAAAGTCTTGCTTAGACATCATTGTCAAAACTTCTTTGTTGATACGATCGACCAACGGGCGAGGTGTTCCTGCTGGTGCAAATAGGCCAAACCATGCCACAACGTTGAAATCGTTATAGCCGGCTTCCTTCATGGTTGGAACTTGTGCCAGTAAAGGAAAGCGTTTATCGGTGAGGACTGCTAATGCCCTGACACGCCCCGCTTTGACCAAAGGTGCTGCGGCAGCCAAGTCGACAAAGGCGAATTGCAACTGTCCTCCAAGCATGTCAGTAATGATTTGGGGTGAACTTTTATAAGGTACGGAGAGAAAATTAACACCTGCGACACGACCTAGTTTGCTACCAGAGACCAATCCAAAACTATTGGAATATCCAAAACTAACTTGATTAGGTGCTTTCTTAGCAGCATCAACCAAGTTACTAAGTTGTTGGTGAGGGCTCTCGTTAGGTACTAATAAGAAAAATGTCAAGTTTCCTAATTTACTGATGGGTGCGAAATCACGGACTGGGTCGTAACGTAAATCTTTAATGAGGTGAGGGTTAGCTGCGTGGGTTGTGTTGGTTGTTAAAAGTAAAGTGTTTCCATCGGGCTTAGCTTTGGCAACAAAATCAGCTGCTAAAACTCCGTTAGCACCTGGACGGTTATCAATAATTACCGAGGTACCCATCGCTTGGCTTAATGACTGAGCGACCATCCGGGCATAAATATCCGTTCCACTTCCAGGCCCAAACGGAATGACTAATTTCAAAGGCGTGTCAATTCTTACGGCGCTACTTTGGGCAAAAAGAGAAAAAGACTGCAAGCCTAGAAAACATAATAGAAAAATCTTCCAATGCGCACAAAAAAAGCCAGTTTGACGGTACATATATTTTCTATTAAGTCGGGAAAAGTAAGTTGTTAGGGTCATTCGATATGGTCAATTAATTTTTTAAATGACTGCTGCAGCAGTCCCGTATCTGTTCCACCGGCAATCAGGGTGTAGCCCATATTTTTTGCTTTTTGTATCCACGCTATTTCGGTCGCCATGAATCCAGCAATCTTTCCGTGCTTTTGAGCCACTTTGGCAACATGTGTCATGGCTTTTACGAAGTCTGGGTGGTCAAACTGTGCAGGTATTCCCATAAAGTTAGATAAATCGAAATGACCAACCCACAGAACATCAATTCCGTCCACTGCAGCTATAGCTTCCACATTGTCTAGTCCACGCTCAGTTTCAATCTGCGCAATCATGAGAGTGCGCTCGTTATAGTTGCGCATTTTTTCAGCCACCGCTCCGTCTTTGTAATCGCATTGGGCAAATCCAAAAGCTGCGCCTCTTCTACCTATGCCAGGATAACGACACGACTCTGCCAAGTGCTCAGCTTGTTTCTTTGTCTCAACCATGGGCACCATGATGCCCTCGGCTCCAATATCGAGTGCACGTGCAATCCACGTGTACTCGCCGGTGGGAACGCGCACCATGGGTGTGATGGGTAGCCCTCTACAGGTAGCGAATAGCCACTTCAGCGTTTCATACCCTAGGCCAGTGTGCTCCATGTCATAAATGACAAAACGCGATCCGGCATTGCTCAGGATGGCAGACATACCAGGAGAAAAAAATTCAAAAACCATTGCTCCAGCAATAGTTTTGCCCGACATGATCTCTTGTTTGAGCGGTGTGTGTGTATTCATGTTGAAGTAACCTCGTATAAAGGCTTTCGTCCTTCCATGACGTCTACCACTGAGCGGAATGCACTTTGCGCCAATCCCTCCATGCATTGGTCGGTAAAACAAATGCCGTGGGGAGTGACAACGACATTATCCAATTGAAGAAGTGGGTTATCGGACGCAATTGGCTCTATCTCAAAAACATCTAAACCCGCACCTGCAATTTTTTTATCTTTGAGAGCTAAATAGAGTGCTTTTTCATCAACGATGGGGCCACGCGCTGTATTGATGAGATAGGCGCTAGGTTTCATCATGCCAATCAGTTGTGCATTTACTAACCCCTGCGTTTTGTTGTTAAGAGGGCAGTTGATGGTTAGGAAGTCGGCTGATTCAAACAAAGTTTCAAGATCGACAAGACGAACCCCTATTTCAGCCATTTTGTGAGGATCTGCAAAAGGATCATGTGCTATGAATTGCATATCAAAAGGCTTTGCAAGTTTAAACATCTCAGTGCCTATATTGCCAACGCCAAGCGACCCAAGAACCCTATTTGTCAGACCTGTACCAATGTGGTCAGACTTTTCTTTCCATCTGCCTGCTCGCGTTAATTTATCTTTGAACCAAACTTTCTGTGACAACATCAAAATATAGGTTATCGCTGAAACTGCGACAGGTCTTCGAACCCCGTCAGGTGCAATAGATAGATAAATCCCTGCTTTTTGGCAAGTAGGAATATCAATAGTGTCGTAGCCAACACCGAACCGAGCAATGATTTTTAACCTTGGAGGATTGGCCCCCAAACTATTTGGCGTAAATCGGGTCAGCATTGCGCAAATAGCATCGTAGTGATAAACCTCATCCGGACCGATCACGGAAGATGGTTTCATGTATTCCCATTCGATATCTGGTCGGTCAAGGATCTCTAACGCTTTGTCGCCAAAAATGGGTTGCCCATTGGACATCAACACATCCGAGGTAATGCCAACACGATATTTATTGGTAGAAGAATATTGCATCAAAAAGATTCACCTTCACTGGTTATCTGCAAATACTTCTAACGTAACAAGTTCAACCTTGCCCGTCAAGTTATGGTGCCTGGATACTCAAAATGAGAATATTGCACCGAAATTCCAAGGGGTTAACCCTAGGCTGTGGCTTTGTCTCAAACTACAAAATCCCACATGCACTCTAGGAGCAGTCGTATGTTTGACCTTACCAAAAAAATAGCACTCATCACAGGTGCATCACGAGGACTGGGTTGGTCCATGGCCCAATCACTTGCAAAGGCTGGTGCCCATGTAGTTCTGAATGCACGTGATGAAAAGCTCTTAAGCGAGCGTGTCAAAACACTGTCTGATCAAGGACTTTCTGCGCAGGCAGCAGCTTTTGATGTGACCAATTTTGAAGCCGCCCAAGCATGCATTAATGACATAAAAAAACAATGGGGAAGAATAGATATTTTGATTGCTAATGCAGGTATCAACCATAGGCAAGCAATACAAGATTTTGAATTAGAAAATTTCGAAAAGGTGATCAATACTAATTTCAAAGCCATATGGGTACTTTGTAAAGCAGTGACGCCTTTAATGGTGGAAAAGAAAAATGGGCGAATCATCTTGATTGGTTCGATGAGTGCTATCAATGCCAGGCCCTCCATTTCCGCTTATGTGGCCAGTAAAGGGGCAGTGCATGCGCTATGTAAGCAGCTTGCAGTGGAACTTGCGCCTAATCTAATCACTGTGAATTGCATTGCACCAGGCTTCTTTGCCACAGAAATGAACACTGCTTTAGTTGATGACCCTAAATTTACCAAGTGGGTCCAAGAAAGAACTCCGGTGGGTCGTTGGGGGCGGGTAGAAGAAATTGGTCCTGCGGCTGTTTTTTTAGCCTCAGATGAAGCGTCTTTCGTCAACGGATTAATTTTGACGGTTGATGGAGGTTTTACTTCTGCGATGTAATTAAAAAAGTGGACAAAGCCCCACATTTGAAGACGGATAGTTGAAAAGTTATCTGTTCGCTATCGTCAAACCGTTGATCTTCATTAGTAAATAGATGTATTGAAGTTCTGCCTTTTCACAGTCTACGGCTCCCACCCGACGGGCCAAAGCATGCGCTGGAATTTGCAAGTGTTTTCCGTCTATTTCAACTTCTACACGGAAATAGCAGGGACTAAATTCGCGAAATGCAATGACCTTACCCCAGTGTCCAATCGGCCAAGGTTTTCGGATCACGACAACTTGATCTCCCGGACGCGCCAGGCAATCTAAGTTGTCCTCGTAGGCTTGCTGAATTTCATCGCTCGATGTTTTAGCACTAGCTTTTGCAAAATCGTTAGCAAATTCTATAAATTGTTCAGCTTTCATACCTCAAGGATCGGCACGAAACGGTATTTTCTTTAGTGTCCTTCCGAAACCACTCTGGATGTAGGGCGCCAGAGCCCTTTAAGTATCAAACGAATCAATCACAAACCCGGGGCCGTGATCAAGTGTTTGGTAATTTGCCCCATCATGAACCATAACGCCGTTAACCCAAACGCCATGGACACCCTTGGGCTCACGGATCATTCGGGTTGCTCCGCCTGGAAGATCGTTTCGGGGAATAGGTTTTGAAATCCCAACATTCGCAGGGTCAAATAACAGCAAGTCAGCAGGGGAGCCAACTTGCAACTTACCGCGTTTGGGAATCCTAAATCTTTGTGCTGGCTCACTGGTTAATCGACGTATGCCCTCACTCAAACTGAAATTACCCGTATCTCGCACCCAATGGGCTAAAAAGTGCAAACCAAATCCCGCATCACACATATAGCCTAAATGCGCTCCAGCATCAGATAAGGTAATAACACTTGCAGGATGTTTTAGTAAAGGTGCTACGCCCGCATCTTGGTTTTGGAAAAATTTTCCAATAAAGTGGGTTTGCAGATTTTCTGAAAGTGCCAAATCAAAAAATGCATCGACTGGGTCCTGGCCTCTGATTTTTGCTAGGTCTTCTATGGTCAAGCCTTGAATAGACGCATGTTCAGTTAAGGTTGTTTGCCCCACCTCAATGTGTCGCCAGTTGCCTAAAAATAAAATGCCTGTGGCGGGGTTAGCTAAGTTGCCTTTGAATACACGACGGAATTCTGGATCACGATATATATTGGCCAGTTGATGTGGTTGAGCTACTTTCACAGCATCAAATGCAGAGTGACTGAGTAGCACGTAGGGATCAAGCAATGTAAAGTCAAAAGATAATGGCTGACACGTTGTCAAAATGTAGAGTTGATTGCCACGCGCTAATGCTTGGCTAGCGCGCTCGTAATAAGTTTTGGCCAAAGAAGGATTAGCCTCATTAAACATTGTCAAAACTGTTGAGATATAGGCAGGACGCTTCGAGTCAGCAGCGATCGATTCCATTAAATCTGGGGTAGCTCGTGAGCCAGTGGCCATCATGAAAACCCCTTTCTCTAAATCTCCGAGCACATTAGTCAGTGCGCGTAATTCTTCTTCGAGCGCAATAGTCGATGGCATCGGCACGCCCCCATATCCACTGTGATTAGGAGAGAAAGAGGAAGCAAATCCAATTGCTCCTGCTTGCATGGCTTCTCTCAGCAACTGGCACATCGTGTTGAGTTGTTTAGACGTAGGTTGACTATTTTGTGAGCCATCTTCACCCATAACTGCAGTTCTGATGACTGAGTGGCCAGCAAATACAGCGGTGTTGATGTAAGGGCGTATGCGTCTGAGTTGGTCCATGTATTGGCTAAAGGATTCAAACTCCCAGTTGACTCCTGTGAGCAATGAATTCAAATCCATGCCTTCAACCACCGAGAGATTTTTCAGCATGGTTTCACGTAACGGCGCAGGACAAGGTGCAATACCAAAACCACAGTTACCCATTACAGCAGTTGTCACACCCAGCGCAGGAGAAGGAGAGAGTGTTTTATCCCAAGTAACCTGCGCATCAAAATGCGTGTGCAGATCGACAATTCCGGGCATTAAGGACAAGCCCTTTGCATCCACCATTTGATTTGCTTTGGAATTGATGGTGTCAATTTCGCGAATTACTCCGTCTGAAATTGCAACATCTGCTTGAATTGGAGGGTTACCTAACCCGTCGAATACTTTTGCATTTTTAATGATCAAGTCAAACATGTGTACTTTCAATTAATTTCTTGAACTTCGAACCAATTGTCCGGGTAGTGAGCCAGTCGCTTGCCCTTGCTCCATAACGACCTGACCGCTTACTATGGTCGAGACATACCCTTTTGCTTTTTGTACAAGCCGCCTACCACCAGCTGGCAAATCGTTGACTATTTGCGGTGCAGATAAATCTAATTTATCGAAATCAATGATGTTGATGTCCGCTTTCATTCCAGGAACCAAAGCGCCGCGGTCAAACATGCCGAGAGCACGTGCATTGCGTTGGGTCTGGGCATGCACTAAAAATTCAATTGGTAATTTTGAGCCACGTGTTCTATCTCGCGCCCAGTGTTTTATCAAGTACGTGGGGTAACTGGCATCACATATGTAGCCGCAATGCGCGCCGGCATCGCCCAAGCCTAGTAAGGAAGCTGGATGTGTCAACATTTCGCGTACAACATCTAGATTGTTGTTTGAGTAGTTATAAAGAGGGAAGTAAAACTTTTGGCGCCCTTCATCTTGGAGCATCATGTCGTAAGCAAATTCGGCGGCAGGCAAACCTTTGGCGGCAGCAATGCCCGCAATACTCTCCTCAAGACTTGGTTCATAGTTCGCACTGTCATAAATAGGGAAGTATTTGTGAAAATGTTGGGTGATGGTTTCTAGCCTTCGGGCCTGCGTTATATTCTCTGAATTACTGCTATCTATGGCATGCGCCGCTTCCATCAAAATGCGTTTTCGTAGTTGGGGATTTTTTAACTGATTGACGCGTTCTTGAAGCGGTAAATGTTCAATGCCTTTATAGGAAGAAGTTAAGAAAAACGGCTGCATAGAACATTCCAAGCCATGAATCATGCCAATGCCGCGGCAAGCTACTTGGGCCTTTATATCTAGTCCTTCACTTCTTGCTAATTCGGTCCGATTTAACAATTCACGCCAACGCTGAGGTAGGAAGTCGTGTTGCAACAAGGTATAGGACATGGGGCGGCCGCTAGCTTTTGTAACTTGTTGTATCAAATTGAATTCGGCCTCTAGGTCGTCCCAGTCTGAGATTAATTGCATGACACCTTTTCCAGTTTCTCCAATGGCACTTGCAATAGTGATAAGTTCTTGCCCATCAACACCCATAGACGGAACAGAAGCGCCACGTTTAGTTCGATGCACGATTGTTCTAGATGAGGTGAAGCCCAATGCGCCAGCCTCTACCGCTTCTTTTGCTAATGCGGCCATTGTTTTCATGTCATCCATGGTTGCAACTTCGCGATTGGCGCCACGCTCCCCCATGACATAGACACGCAAAGCCCCGTGAGGAATTTGTGCGCCTACATCCATGATGCGTGGAATACGAGCCACCGCATCCATATATTCAGGAAATGTTTCCCATTCCCACTTGACGCCTTCCGAAAGAACGGCCCCTGGAATGTCCTCAACACCTTCCATTAATTCCATCATCCATTCACGTTGATGGGTGTGAGCGGGCGCAAATCCGACTCCGCAATTTCCCATGACGGCTGTGGTGACGCCATGCCATGAAGAAGGGGATAAGAAAGGATCCCAACTAACTTGTCCGTCGTAATGTGTGTGGATATCTACCCAACCAGGCGTCACCATAAGACCATCTGCATCAATAGTTTTATTGGCTTTTCCTGAAATCTTTCCAACCTCAACTACGCGACCATCTTTTATCGCTACATCTGCTGTTAGGGGCGTGGTTCCGGTGCCATCTACTAAGTTGCCACCTTTAATAATTAAATCATGCATATAAAAAACCTTTGTTATTTATCTGTCCAAGGCATTTCTTTCCAGAGTTGCCGAAACAATGCATCACCAGCACGTAATTCGACGTCATATGCAGCAGGATTTAAAAATCGCACTGGCGCGTAAGCGCGTTCAGCAGCTTGTATAAAACCAGGGTCTTTGATGGCCTTTTCTAATGCTTGCACTAATCGCTCGCGAATAGGTACAGGCAATCCTTTGGGCGCCACCAAACCGCGCAAGGAGGCCATTTCAAATGCATAGCCTTGCTCTCTGAATGTTGACCAATCGGGCGCCATAGAAATACGGTTGGCAGTCATTTGGCCTAGGCATCTGATAGGAGACCCGCCTTTCATATATTGCAAGGCTTCTCCAACATTGATAGCAGCAACAGTAATATGTTTACCAATAATTGCTGTTCGTGTTTCACCAGATCCTTTAAAAGGCACATGGGTCATTTTGACCCCAGCTGTTTTTTCAAACATCATCATCGCTAAGTGATCATCTGATCCAACCCCCGTACTGCCAACCGATACAGCGCCAGGATTTGCTTTAGCGAAAGCAGCTAATTCACTAAGATTTTTGATGGGATTTTCGTTATGAACGCAAAACGTTCCTGGATCGTCGACGACATTTCCCAACAATTCAAAACTATGGATAGTCCAATTCGTTTTTCGTTCAATCGGAACTGTCATAACGGGTGGCGTATTGATAAATCCAATGTTGTATCCATCAGGAGTGGCGGCTGCAATGGCTCCAAAACCAATTTCACCTCCAGCCCCCGCCTTATTTATTACGTTAAAGCGTGCGCCATCGCCTAGAGCCTTTTCTAAATAAGGTATCAATTGCCTAGCGACAATATCTGTTCCACCGCCGGGTGCATAAGCAACAATCATGTTAATTGGCTGATCTGATGGCCAAGCCGCATGCGATGGTGCTGCGACGAAGGAGGCTAGCGTGCCAATACTTAAGAAAGTTAAGGAAAAGAATTTGTTCAGATGAAACATGGTATTCCTTGGGTAGTTAATCAATCAATGGGCTATCTAGCGTGGCAGACAAATCTTGAACTGCCTTCGTAAGCAACCATTCAATAGGAAAATATAAAAAGGTTGCTCCTGATTTTTTGAAAGCTTGTAACTGTGACCAGTCGGCTGGCATTCCAAAGCGTTTGCCTGCTTCACGCAGTTGTACGCAAAGACGATCTACAGTGTCTAGCACTTCTGGGGTTCTGGCTCCACGTTGTCCGATCATGCTGTATGCCAGGTCGTTAGGGCCAATCAGGTAGGCATCAACCCCTGGTACTGCGATGATGGATTGGAGATTTTTTACAGCTTCTACTGTCTCAATTTGCACGATGACCGTTTTGTCCTGCGCTTTGGCTCCACAGGCGTAGCGCACCAGTTCCACCACATCGGATGCATCTTGTGCTGTGTTGATGTGTGGAACTACCACCCCATCCACTTGCCGATCAAAGTATTGCACCAACACCGCTGGATCTTTCGACCAGCTTCGCACAATCGCAGCAAGTCCTGAAAGGCGTGCAGCACGGATAAGTTCTGTCGCTACATCTAAACCAATTCCTGTGCGTTCACAGTCGATGAATGCCACATGTGCTCCGGCGTTGGCCAAGGCCAGCATGACATCGGGGTTGCGTCCACCTATATTGACGGCAATTACATGCTTGCCATCGCGAAGTCTTTGTTGGTGAGGGTTGAGGGGCATGGCTTAAAAATCGTAAATTCTTGCAGGGTTGTCAACCAAGATGGTTTGCAGAACTGCTTCATCTTTCACCCAGTCGAGGAAGAGGTTGTAGAGGTCGCCATCGTTGGGCATCGCACTCTTGATAAACACATGCGGCCAATCACTGCCCCACATCAGGCATTGCGGCACTTCGGCCAGTAAACGTTGTGCTACAGCATTGACTGATGGGTAAGGGTAGGCTTGAGTTGTCAGTCGGTAGGGCGCGGTAAGTTTGATCCATGCTAGCCCCTTCTTGGCCATTCTGATCATGGCTTCAAATCCCTCGGTCTGTTCTATTTGCGCAGGCACATAGCCTAGGTGCCCGAACACCAAGGGTATGTCTAGTGTTTGTAGTTGTTGATCAAGATCTGCGAACTCGTTGACATGCATTAAAAACTCTATGTGCCAGCCAAGCTTTTTTATTTTGTTGGCCAGTTGCTTTAAATCATCGATTGGCAATTTTCCTTTGCCAGTTTGCAAGTCCACTATATTGCAACGCACCCCACGAACTCCTAATGCATGTAAGCGATGAATTTCCTCAAGAGATACGTCAAATGGCAACACCGCCACACCGCGCAAGCGATCTGGGTAGATAGCCAGAACATCAAGCATGGCACGGTTGTCTGTACCGTAAACACTGGGTTGTACTAGCACACCACGTGTCAAACCAAGTGCGTCGAGCATTCCGATATATTCTTCACCAGACGCCTCTGGCGGGTTGTAGAGTCGGTTTTCCACTAATGGAAAAAGATGCCTTGGACCGCAAACATGGGCATGTACGTCACAAGCTAGCGCTGGTGGCAAAAGACGGGGGCGTTTGGGTAACGGATCGTGCGGCCCGCACTCTGGCAAATCTTTAGATACTTCAGTCAATTTTTGCGAGTTGCTCATAAAAAGTTATTTACGTAAATTAAGCGCGGCACCTACTTTTTCATACAACTCAAATTGATCACGGGCAAATTTCTCAGTTTCTGAAGGTGACCGAATGGCTGCAATGGCACCCATAGTCGCATTACCTTTGTGCCAGTCTGGATCATCCGCAACTTTTTTGAGCACTTCAGTCCATTTGTTGATTACATCCAAGGGTAAACCAGGTGGCCCATAAAGCCCACTCCAGCCGGTAACTTGCTCAAGCGCGCCTACACCTGATTCTCTGGCAGTAGGCACATCTAGGAAATCTTTCAGTCGATCTGGTGTTGATGTAACCAATGCTCGCAAGGTGCCACCTTTGATTTGGCCTACAAGCGTGGGTAAATTGTTACAAAGGAATTGCACTTGACCACTCAAAACAGCGGTAGTTGCTTCGCCGCCGCCTTTATAGGGAATTTGTACCGCATGGCTAGAAGGAATATTGGCGGCGCGTAACAACACCTCGACGGCCAAGTGTTGCGTAGTAGCAGTTCCAGCGGTGGCATAGTTTAATTTGCCTGGTTGTGATTGAAGAGCACTTAAAAGATCTTTAAGTGTTTTATAGGGTGTGTCAGGTTTTACGACGCAAACTACTGGATTTAAATCCAGCAACGTGATCATGCTGAAGTCATTCCATTTATACGGAGTCTTACTGTCTAAGGCGGGAGTGATCGCATGCGACCCTCCACGTGGAATCAATAAGGTGTAACCATCAGGTGGTGCGAGCCTAACTTTTGCGGATCCTATAGTGCCTGAAGCGCCGACTACGTTTTGAACCACTATAGGTTGGCCCATGTATTTCGAGGCTATTGCAGCGAGGTTTCTTCCTGAAAAGTCGCTGTCACCCCCAGCGGCATAAGGGGCAATGATAGTGATAGGTCGGCTAGGGTAGTTCTGTGAAATGGCAGAAGTATTTATAAGAAGTCCCAACAATACGGTTGAGAATAATTTCCACTTTTGGCGATGGTCGATATATGTCATTGATGAAGCTCCTTTATTTTTGAGTCGGCTCATAGTAGCCATTGATCCAAACTTCGCATAGTGAGGTTTATCTTAGGTGCTTGTCAGTTCCCAAACCCGTTGGATACCACTACCTCAATCAGATTAGGCTTACCACTTTGTATGCCAGCTTTCAGGGCAGCATCTAAATCCGCCGGATCTGACACTTTGATGGAACCCATTCCCATGGACTGCGCCAATTGACAATAGTTAATGGCGGGATCGTTCATGTCCATTCCGATGAATCGATCGGAGCCCTGCATGGATACAAGGCGTTCTTTGATAATGCGATAGCCCTTGTTATTTGCGATCACATAAGTAATGGGTAACTTGAAGTGGGCAGCAGACCAAAGACCTTGAATTCCATACATGGCACTGCCATCTCCCACTATGGCCACAACAGGCCGGCCTGGTTTAGCCATACTGACACCCACGGCACCCGGAATAGCAAATCCAAGCCCACCACTGGCTAGTCCAAAGAAGCTATCGGGGTAGTGCTGATGCAGATATTGCGGCAAGCACTGGGTCGACGTCAACGCCTCTTCCACCACGATGACATCGGGAGTTAGTTGATTGGTAATGTGCATGACAAAAGTGGATGCTGACATCGGCCGCATCGAACTTTGCGTCAGAACTTGGGTTGTCAACTTGTTTCGAGTTACTGCCCAGTTTTGCTGTTCAAGTGCTTTTGCCCGGATCTGGGCTTGCTCTTTGTACTTTGTATCGATGCGTGAACGAAGCAAGGGAAGTAAGACGCTCAAGGTTTCACACACGTTGGCTTGCAAAGCCAATTCGGTTCTGTAATTTTTTCCTAGCTCCCAACTGCGCTCACTCAAATGGAGTACGCGTGAGTGATTCGGCAATGGTTCGACGGGGCTGTAAACCGACATGCGTAGCAAGTCAGCGCCTAGACATAAAACCAAATCAAAGGGATCCAGTGTTTTACGCACGTTCTCTTGGCTACGTGTGAGCATTCCAAGGTATTGCGGATGAGACGTTGGAAAGGTGGCACTGAAGGGAACGGACTCTTGAAACACGCCAGCACCTAGTAAGGACGCTAACGCACTGGCGTCGACAAAAGCTTGTTGTGAAGACAACTCTTGCCCAGAGATGATCACAGGATTTTTTGCTGAAAGTAATGCATTGGCTAATTCGTCTAATGACTTATCGGATGGGCGAACTCGGTGATCAATTCGAACTGATTGACCCATATCAATTTCTGCAATTTCATTCAGAATATCGCCCGGCAGGCTAATAAACACTGGGCCCGTGGGTGGGGTCATGGCAATCTTGGCAGCTCGCCGCATGATGCGTGGCAGATCTTGTAGCCTTGTGACCTCTATCGACCATTTCACCAATGGCGCAGCCATGGAGGTCAAGTCGTCGTAAAGCAAAGGCTCTAGCAAGCCATGTCCTTGTTCTTGTTGACCGGCGGTAAGAATGACGGGAGAGCCGGAAAACTTGGCGTTGTAGAGAGCGCCCATCGCATTGCCAAGCCCTGGTGCAACATGAACATTGACGGCAGTCAGTTGACGAGAGGCTCTGGCATAGCCGTCTGCCATCCCCATCACGACCGATTCTTGAAGACCCAGAATGAACTTCAAGCCAGGATAGTCAGGCAAAGCTTGCATGATCGGAAGCTCCGTTGTGCCGGGGTTGCCAAAAAGGTGGGTAACACCTTCGCTGATCAGGAGCTCGACAAAAGCTTGACGACCGTACAAATGGGACATGGTATTTCTATCCTTCTCTAGATATGTATCTAAATTTAGCGCTTTAACTAATAGGAACGAGGCAAGCCCAGCACTTTTTCAGCAATGAAACATAGTATGAGTTGCGGACTGACCGGAGCGATGCGCGGGATGTAGGACTCGCGCAAGAAGCGCTCTACGCTGTACTCGGTTGCGTACCCCATCCCCCCCAGCGTTAGGACTGCTGTCTGGCAGGCGTTGTGGGCAGCTTCAGCGGCAAGAAATTTGGCAGCATTGGCTTCTGCGCCGCAAGGTTTGCCAGTGTCGTAGAGCGCAGCCGCCTTCATCACCATTAGATTGGCGGCTTCTAGTTGCATCCAGCATTTCGCTAGCGGGTGCTGAATACCTTGGTTTTGCCCGATGGGTCGGCCAAAGACAACGCGCTCCTTGGCATAGCGGGTGGCATGTTCGAGTGCAACACGTCCAAGTCCGACTGCTTCGGCTGCAATGAGGATGCGCTCTGGATTGAGTCCGTGCAAGATGTATTCAAAGCCACGGCCCTCTTCACCGATCAGGTGGGATACCGGCACGCGGAGTTCATCAATGAAAAGCATGTTGGAGTCAACAGCGGCGCGGCCCATTTTGTCGATTTCGCGCACTTCCACGTGCTGACGATCAAGGTCGGTGTAGAAAAGCGATAGGCCGTAGGTCGCCTTATTGACTTGGTCCAGTGGGGTGGTGCGCGCGAGGATCAGCATCTTATTGGCCACTTGGGCTGTCGAGATCCAAATCTTGCGACCATTGAGAACATAGTGGTCACCGTCTCTAACTGCCTGGGTTTTTAGTTGCGTGGTGTCAAGACCTGCATCGGGCTCGGTTACGGCAAAGCAGGCTTTGTCTTGGCCAGCAATGAGGGGCGGCAATATGCGCTGCTTTTGTGCCTCGCTACCAAAAACTACGACTGGATTCAGGCCAAATATGTTCATGTGTATCGCTGAGGCACCGGAGAATCCTGCCCCAGATGCACTCACAGCCTGGAGCATTAATGCGGCCTCGGTAATCCCAAGCCCCGCACCACCTTGCGCCTCGGGCATCGCGATGCCAAGCCAGCCAGCGTCAGCCATAGCCTTATGAAACCCGTGTGGGAACAAGGCCTCAGCATCATTTTTTCGCCAGTAGTTTTCATCAAAAGCCCTACAGGTCTTTTGTACCTCATCGACAATGGCGAGCTGTTCACCGGAGAGATCGAAATTCATTTTTCAGATGTCCGAGTCACTTGGTTTTTCACCATCTCAGTAATGTCTTCGTCGCTGTAACCGGCTTCTCGCAAGATCTCGGCGCTGTGCTGGCCTAGGCTTGGTGGCAAGCTACGTATGGTTAGTGGCCCTTCAGACCATGACAGCGTCGGCTTCATCATGCGCAACATGCCCTCGGTCGGATGTTCGACGAGTTGAAAAAAACCGCTAGCCTCTAAATGCGGATCAGTTACCAAACTAGAGGGCGTGTGCATTGGCATAACCGGTATGTCTGCCGCATCGAGCGCCTGCAACCAATCAGCGGTGCTGCGTGTTTGCATGATGTCAGCGACATAGGCATAAATTTCAGCGATATTTGCCCCCCGTTGCGTATGGTTGCGGAAACGAGGATCGTCTTTAAGCTCAGGCTTTCCGATGAGGTCGAAAAAACTTTGCCATTGCTTGTCGTTATAAATAAGCACGCATACATAGCCGTCATTGGTAGCGTAGGGGCGTCGGTGTTTCGCAATCAGGCGTTTATATCCAGCCTCTCCGATGGGGGGGTCGAAACTCAAGCCACCTAGGTGGTCTCCCATTACAAATTGCACCAAAGACTCAAACATCGGGACCTCAATTGATTGGCCCCGACCGGTTTTTTCGCGGTAATAAAGAGCAGCATTGATGGCTATGGCGACATTCAATCCAACACTGCGATCTGCGAGCGTCACTGGTGCATAGCGTGGCAGGTCTGCTCCCGACATTTGCGTTAAAGCGGGGATGGCCGCCGCACCCTGTATCAAATCGTCATAGGCTGATTTACCCGAGTAGGGGCCACCTTCGCCATAGCCAACCGCCGCGGCGTAGATGATTTTGGGATTGACCTTTTTGACGTCTTCGTAGGAAAGGCCCAATCGCGCCATAGCCTTGGGTCGGACATTGAAAACAAGCACATCGCTTTTTTCGGCGAGTCGAAGGGCAGCATCACGCCCAGCTGGTTGTTTCAGGTCGAGCACAACAGATCGCTTGTTGCGATTGACGTGTAAATAAATGTGACCCATTCCAGGATTTCGCATCGGGCCGACGTCTCGCAAGATATCGCCCTCGGGGGGTTCGACTTTGATCACATCGGCACCCAAGTCGGCAAGAATTTGGGTTGCATAAGGACCCATCAGCACGGAAGTCAGGTCGAGTATTCGTACCCCCTCGAGTGGGCCAACTGGCGTGGAACTCAAAACTTCACCATCATTCTGGCTGGATGTTGGCCTGACGGATCAGGCGAGACCAAAGGGCCAGCTGGTCGCTTACGTATTTGGAAAACTCTTCAGGAGATTTCGACGGTGAAACTTCAAACCCGATATTGGCAAGCTTTTCTTGCACATCTTTTTCGGCAAGCAAGGCTTGGATTTCATTAGCCAGACGCTCAACTATGGGACGTGGAAGTGCGGCGGGGCCGAATATACCGTTCCAAGAAATCAGATCAAATCCGGGCAGCGTATCAGCCATAGGAGGCACTTCTGGCAGGATACTCGAGCGTTTTGCCGCCATCGAAGCCAGCACGCGCACCTTGCCCGCTTTCATGGAGGGCAGGCCAGAGCCGAAGTCGACTACATACATTTGTACCTGGCCACCTATCAGGTCCGTCAGTGCTTGGGGGCTGGATTTATAGGGAATGCCAAGGATGTCAATCTTGGCCATGACGCGAATGGTTTCAGACGATACCAAGGAGGTGCTGTTAGGTGTGGCGTAGGAAAATTTACCCGGATTGGCCCGAGCATTTTCAATCAGATCCTTGACCGTTTTTATCGGTGAGCTTGCATTCACGACGAGTGCGAAGGGCAGGTCACCGGTGCGAACGATAGGCGTAAAGTCCTTAATTGGGTCGTAGCGCAGTGTCTTAAAGAGGCTGGGGTTAGCCGAATGTGAGGTGTTGGTGGTCATCAAAAGGGTATAGCCATCGGCTTTTGCCTTAGAGACGAATTCGGCGCCAATTTGCGCGCTTGCACCCGCTTTGTTGTCAACCACAACCTGCTGTTTCAGCCGTTCGGATAGTTTTTGTGCCATGACGCGTGCCACCGAATCTGTTCCACTGCCAGCAGCAAAAGGCACTATCAAGCTGATCGGTTTTGACGGCCAAGCTTCTTGGGCGGATAAAACAGTGCATGTGAAAGCGAGTACCACGCCGATCAGCTGGCGCACAAAATAGTTACTTCCCAAGTTGTTCTCCTCTGTTTTATAGCGGTCATGTTAGCGTTTAGCGATCCGGCATGGGGACTGATAAACCCCTAAGATTTAGCCATCATGTGTTGCATATTTATTGATAGTATTGAAGATTGATGTCAGGTAATACATACCTAGAGGAGTCACCATGAAATTTCCTCGTCGATCATTCCTGCACATGGCCATGGGAGCCTCAGCTTTGTCGGCAGTTAGCCGCATTGGCTTGGCGCAAACCTATCCTTCACGCCCGGCTCGCATTTTGGTTGGCTTTGCTGCTGGAGGCGCCACCGACATTCAGGCACGCTTGATGGGTCAATGGCTCTCAGAACGTCTTGGCCAGCAATTCATCGTTGAAAACCGTGCTGGCGCAAGTGGCAACATTGCAACAGAGGCAGTCGTCAAAGCACCACCAGATGGCTATACGCTCCTTCAAATCGTTACTCCCCACGCAATAAATGCTGCCCTATTTACCAATCTGAACTTCGACTTTATAAAAGACATTGCGCCTGTCATATGCGCTGCACGATTGGCCTACGTCGTAGTTGTTCACCCATCCGTACCGGCCAAGACAATGCCCGAGTTCATCGCATATGCCAAGTCCAATCCAGGCAAGATCAACTATGGGTCTGCTGGTCAAGGAACACCTCAAAATTTTGCGTGTGAACTTTTTAAGATGATGACTGGGCTGAATCTGGTCCATGTTCCCTATAAAGGTGGCGCTCCAGCTATTGCAGATCTTATCGCTGGGCATGTGCAGGTGGTATTTGCGCCCGTTTCAGAATCAATTCAACAAATTAAAGCCGGCAAACTGCGCGCGCTTGCAGCCACGACGGCATCGCGTTTGAATGTTTTGCCTGATGTCCCAACAGTGGGGGAATTTGTTCCCGGCTATGAGGCCAGTGGTTTTGCTGGAATTGGAGTTCCAAAAAATACCCCTGTTGAAATTATCAATATGCTGAACAAAGAACTTAACCTGGGACTTGCCGATAGTAAGGTTCAAGCCCGAATTACTGAGCTTGGCGGAACAGTCCTTGGCGGAACACCCGCGGAGTTTGGGGCCCTCATCACAGAGGCCACGGAAAAGTGGGCCAAGGTGATTAAGTTTGCTGGTATCAAGGTCGAATAGTTGATACAGCATGAAGATGTTTTGAAATTGATCTAGAGCACGGACTTCTAATGAATGCATGTTTTCGAGTTGGTAACGGAGCTGGGTTTTCTGGTGATCGGATAGACGCAGCCCTTCCAGTTGTGGACAC
>CAIRQX010000159.1 GCA_903880855.1 uncultured Burkholderiales bacterium
CGCAGGCTTGCCTGCAGTAGCCGACGATGCTGGCTTGTGTGTGGATGCATTTGGTGGCTTGCCGGGCGTGCAAACCGCGTATTACTGCACCCAATACGGCTATGAAAAAAGCGACGACAACAATGTTCGCGCTTTGCTAGAACAAATGCAAAACGTCGACAACCGTCGCGCAGTCTTAGTCAGCACCTTGGTAGCCGTGAAGCACCCCGATGACCCAGAGCCCTTGATCGCAGTTGGACGTGCCGTTGGAGAAATCACTCGCCAACCCATTGGTGACAAAGGTTTTGGCTTTGACCCCGTCATGTACATACCGCGTTTCGGTAAAACCTTTGCCGAGTTGCCCGTGGATATAAAAAACGAGAACAGCCACCGCGGTCAATCGTCAAGACAAATGCTGGCGCTCATGCGTGAGCGTTGGTTTGGTGCATGAGCCAAGACATCAAGCACCTGATGCGCCCTGGTACGTTGTCGCTGAGCAGTTTGCCGCCGCTGTCTTTGTATGTGCATTTGCCTTGGTGCTTGAAGAAGTGTCCTTATTGCGATTTCAATTCGCATGAATGGCAAAGTGGTGCTGGCGGAGAACTGCCTGAGCAAAGATATTTGGATGCCCTGTGTGCCGACCTAGAACACAGCTTGCCCTTGATCTGGGGACGTGCTGTGCACAGCATTTTTATTGGGGGTGGAACACCGAGTTTGTTTTCGCCTGCAGCGATTGATAGATTGATCAGCGATTTGCGTGCGCGCTTAAATCTTGAAGCCGATTGCGAAATCACTTTAGAAGCCAACCCGGGGACGTTTGAGAAAGACCGATTCAAAGCTTTTCGTGCGGCGGGCGTTACGCGCCTATCTATTGGTGTGCAAAGTTTCAATGATGCGCACCTCAAAGCTCTAGGTCGTGTGCATGACCGCGCTCAAGCCTTGGCTGCGGTGGAAGAGGCAGCCATTGCTTTCGATACTTTCAACCTCGATTTGATGTACGCCTTGCCGGGGCAAACGCTGGCGCATCTGGAAGAAGACTTAGACACCTTGCTAGCGTTTGAACCGTCGCATGTATCGGTCTATCACTTGACGATCGAGCCCAATACAGTCTTCGCCAAATTTCCGCCACAAGTACCGCAAGACGACGATGCATACGCCATGCTAGACCGCATTACTGAGCGCACCGCCATGGCTGGCATGCAAAGATACGAAGTCTCGGCCTACGCCAAGCCCAACCACCGTTGCTGGCACAACCTGAACTATTGGCAGTTTGGCGATTACTTAGGGATAGGTGCTGGCGCGCACAGCAAATTGAGTTTTGCGCACCGCGTTGTGCGCCAAGTGCGTCACCGCGACCCGCGCATGTTTATGGACCATGCGCTTGACGCGTCCCGCGCAGAGAGGGCTGTGTCGCAAAGCGAAGAGGTTGCTCGAGCAGATTTGCCGTTTGAGTTCATGCTCAATGCCTTGCGTTTGCCGGGTGGATTCTTGTTGACTGACTTTTCTGAGCGAACTGGGTTGCCGGTGACGGTGTTGCAGTCTGCGCTAACCCGCGCTGAAGAAAAAGGCTTAATCACCCGAGATTTACAACGCGTGGTTCCGACTACACGGGGTTTTGATTTTTTGAGCGATTTGCAAGCCTTGTTTTTGCCTGAAACGTGATCGGCGCAAGCCTTTAGTGCAAACCTATTACAATCTTTCTTTGAATTTCAACACGGAAGCTTGGCAGAGCGGTTGAATGCACCGGTCTTGAAAACCGGCGAGGATGTGAGTCCTCCGTGAGTTCGAATCTCACAGCTTCCGCCAAGTCAATAGTCTTTTAGCCATTTGCAGGCTAATTGATGTGTAATTACCACAGTTGTTGCCACAAAGCTCTAGTTCTCCCTAAAGAACATTCAGAGCAATTCACTCCTAATTAACTGTTTTAGAAATGCACACAGCTTTCTGGCTGTAATTACCAGTTCGCTTTATGTATTGGTTGATGCTGTTAGCTATTACCTGACAAGCTTGGTGACTTAGAAACTCCTGAGCGCGTTGAGTAATCGCACCATTTGGGCTAATTAGGTAGATCACAAGTAAGTAAGCGTCCATCAGTTCAGTTTAGGGCTCAAAATGACAGGGCATATGCGGCGGGAAATTCACATCCCACCATGTGAAATCTAATGGTTTCCTACGGACTAGTTTCGGGAGGGGGTAGGGCTGGAACCCGCATTAATACGGGGAGTCCGATGGGTTGAACGCAAAATTTCTACAAAACATTTAAACAACTTGAATTGAAAAATAATCAAGTTCATTAAATTTTGAGCTCTTAAATTTAATAACAAAGTTAAGTTGTATCTAGGTTGGGAGTTAGCAGTTATTGCTAGTCTGAAAACATATCCGTCTTACCCGTTCTCGCTCAACCTCTTGTTCAACTCTTAGTTTTTTTATTTGTGCTTGTTGGTTTGTGCGTACTGCATGTAGTGGTGTTAAAACACCACCAGCACCGCTGTGGCGCGCACCAAGTTGATGGGGTTGCGATGGGGGTGGTGACGGGGTTCATATGGGCTGAGCTTGCATTAGCGCATCAGGCGCTTTTGCATAGGACGTTCAAATCCATGGTGAAGGGCGACCGACGCGGCCACCAGCAGCGCCATCCCGAAGAAGCTGGCCCAGACGGGTGGGCTGCCTTGGCTGTGGAAGGCGATGTAGAGGCTTTGTAGGGGGCGTTACAGGCGGCCCAGGTGCAGGTGCTCCAGGGCTGCAAGCCCAGTTGCCCGAGGGTGAGTGCGCTGGCGGTGGTCAGGCACAACGCGAGCAGGTAGGTGGGGTAGATGCGTGCCAGGCGTGCACGCCAAAAGCGCAGGCGCTGTGCGGGGCGGTTGTCCTGCAAGCGTTGGTGGTAGGTGTGGGCCAGGATGAACCCGCTGAGCACAAAGAAGAATCCCACCGCGGAGCCGCCTGTGGCCAGCCAGAAGCGCAAAAATGCGCCGTAGGCGCTGGCGCTGTCTGTGGGGCCCAAGGCACCGACCGAGGTGAAGTGGCATCATCATCACCCATAAGGCGGCAAAGAACCGTGTGGAGGTGAGGCTAAGCAGTGTATTGGGCGAGGCTGGGCGCACAGGCAGGGGCAGCAGCGGGCAGCGGCAGGAGTGGTGTATGCCGCTATTGTGACTGCACTGGTCGGCTTCGGTCGATGCGACACCGGGCCTGGCTCAGTTGTGTACTCCTATAATGAACGCAGTTTCTATTTGATCTCCAGATAGCTGATGTGCGATTCGCCCCTCATCAGCGCCATAAATAATGTAATGCGCCGTTGCGCCATTTGAGCTACTGCCTAAAAAAGCATTTAAATTTGCATTAACGTACCCAGCTACGTCTGGATTTTCTTTAAGATAACGCGCACCATCGTAACTATCGTAGATTGCAGATGCAGAACGACCTTCCCAGACGCCGTATAAGTTGTAATGTTGAAATAACGTTGCAGCATCGAGATGCGCATCTTTAAGGTCACCCCAGCGGTTTGCATAATAAACAGGGTCAAACCATGCATTTGGCTTAAACCCAAGAGCAGCACCCGTGCTTATGTAGTTACCAAATGCAGATTGCAAAGTTACATTACCAGTTATTTCTGGATGACTAAGTAAATAGTAGGAGGCGTCAAATAGAAAGCCGTTAGTCTTGCTGTACATTGGCTGTTCACTACGCGGCAGATTTAATACATCCAATGTTTTATTGTTAAATATTAATTTTTCAACGTTAATCAAATAATCGCTCCCGTCTCGATTATTGACACTATCAGTAATTACAACCGATTTCACCGCTCTATCAATCCTTAATGAGTATTGATTTACATTGCCAGTATAAATAGCCGAATCAATACCCTCTGCACCATTTAATTTATCATTTCCCGGACCGCCAATCAAGGTGTTATCCAATGAATTTCCGTTAAGAGTATCATCACTATTTCCACCCTCAACATTTTCCATATCGCCAGCAAGCCAATAAAGAGTTTTTGGACTTTGAAGCGCTAAATCGCTAGTGGGTGCTGCAATTCCTGTTTTGGTGTCTATAAGGGTAGATAACGTTAAACCGGGAAGAGAAATCGTCCAATTTATATTTGCTCCTTTTGCTGAAACAGTATCGTTTCCAGAAGCATCCCACAAAGTAGAATAATAATTATTAGCGGTTAAATTGTATAAAGTATTTCCTGCATTAGTAGATAAGTTTTTACCATATAAATATTGCAGCGCTAAAACATCTAAAATCATCGGCGTTGCAGGGTCGAATTGGAGTAAATTCCAACTGTATGAATCGTTATAGGACATGATTGTCGCCCAATCGGCATTCAATGCTTGTGCTCCCTGCTGGCTGAATGTCGGGCGTCCAGTTCCTCCATCATCATGCGGATGTTTTAACCCCAGTGTGTGTCCAAGCTCATGTATGAGTAGTGCCCATCCTGCAGTGCCAGGTTGATATGAAGGTAGATAATTTGCTTGGCTATTTATATTTAAATAAACATCCCCTACTTGTCCGGCGTAAATCGTAGAAGTATTAGGATTAAAGAATCCCATTGCCCAAATGTTAGAGCTAGGGAAAAGTACTTTATCCCCGGATAATGTTACGTTTATTTCGGAACCAGCAGTATTCGCAGCTGCTGGGGTTGCATAGTTTCCAAGATTATTGAATTTAATATTTGCGTAAACTTCAAATGAATTAACTGCAGCTTTAACATAATCGTTTATAAGGTTAATTTTGCTCCAGTATTCGCCTTTAATTCCATTTGAAACGGAAAAATCAATTGTTCTATCAGGTCCAAGGACCCAATAATAACCATGAGTCATTCCATCAATTAATTTATCGCCAGTTAAAGGGAAATAGTCGTAACCAGGAGTTGCCATTGCTTTACAAATGGTGAATTCAAGTACGAAGCGCAACGCGCTTGAGTGATTGATGAAACACCTCTGCGGGTGTTTTGAACCCCAATCGTTTTCTGGGTCTGTTATTTAATCTGTTTTGAATCATTCTAATTTCCTCATCACTAACAGTAGACATGGCTCGTTTCTTTGGGATGTATTGGCGCAGCAAGGGTCGATTTCATACAGGCGGTAGATGTCTTCTTTGCGTTCATAGGTGAACAACGTTACCACACCAAACTACGAATGAGAAAAATGTAATTGAGCCCTTTAAATACTAGAAAAAAGTAATATTTGATATTTGAGAATAATTAAACGAATGCCGCTACGAGTGAACAGTTTGGAAAACGCAATTTATGAGGCAAATGATCGATTAGTCATTTTTATCGAGTTTTTGGACCAGTTGAACCCCCGAAAATGACAGTTTTACAAAAGGCTACTTATGGATGGCATTAAAGTTTTGCTGATAGAGGACGAACTCAAGATCGCTGAGTTCGTGACCAAAGGACTCAAGGCCGCTGGCGCTGAAGTGACGCACGTGACCGATGGTGCCACGGGGTTAAAAGTTGCTTTAGAAGACGCGCACGATGTTTTAATCTTAGACATCATGTTGCCTGCGATGAATGGCTTGGACGTAATGCGTGAATTAAGGCAAAGTGGAAATTTACGCCCCATCATTATTTTGAGCGCAAAAGTTGATTTAGAAGACCGCCTAGAGAGTTTTCAAAAAGGCGCCAACGATTATTTACCCAAACCTTTTTATGTGGAAGAGTTGATCGCTCGAATCAAATCCTTAACGCAACGCATTTCTTCCGACAGTTCAGATGAGATCGTCTACAAAAATCTAAAACTTGATTTGGTAAGTCGTCGCGTTGATTGGCAGGGCAGTTCAACTATTCTGAGCCCGCGCGAATTTAGTTTGCTTGGGTATCTCATGCGCTCACCGGGGCACATCTACTCACGTCAACAAATTCTCAAGCATGTGTGGGCGATTGATTTCGATCCTGAAACCAATGTGGTCGATGTCTGCGTTTTGCGTATCAAACGCAAACTTAATCGTAAAAACGGTAGCTTAGCTTCTCCCATAGAGTCAGTCCGTGGTGTGGGGTACCGCTTATGCATTGAGGAGTTGGAGTGAAGCTTTCTTTTAAATTAGTTTTATTCATCAATGTTTTTATATCTGCTGTTGTCATCATCATCGCAAATAGGTTTGCAATAAATATTTTCTTGCCGCTTCAAATTAAAGAGCAATTAAAAATTGAGCTTATTGCGTACGTCGAGGAATGTGGTGAATTTTTGCCAGATAAAGAGGGCTTTCAGTCATGCATACGTTCCAGCAAAAAAATGAGTCTTATCAAGGGATTCACTGGACGTTATGTGGTGTGTTCGGAAAAAATGAATGTAGTTGAAAATGCGATTTGTACCCCATTTTTTAGTAAGGAAGTTCCTTGGAGTCCTGTGCAAAATATTTCCAACAAGGAAATTCAATATGCCGAAATTGAAACCAGAGAATCACAATGGATGGCCGCTAATTTTTACGGGTCCACCAAAGAAAGAACGTTTGTCCTGTTATCCCTAGATGAGGTTTCTTTGGAGGTTTCACGAATGTTGCGTGCGTATAGGGACAAAAATACCGTTTATGTGTTGCCCATAATTTTGTTATTAATTTTTATGATGACTTGGCATATTTTTAATGTGGCCATGCGTCCTATAAGGGAAATAAATAAATCCATAACCACATTGGATTTAAAAACTTTTGAAATTAAAACTGCACTGGTGGCACCCTATAAAGAATTTCTCAACATCGTAGATTCATTCGAATCATTACGGATGCGACTCATTCAAAGCTTTGAAAAAGCAAGGCGATTCGCTTCTGATGCATCGCATGAATTAAGGACACCCTTAACTATCTTGCGCGGTAATGCGGAAGCGCTGATCAAAGACCTGGCAAATGGATCAGATGAGCAAATCCGTATGCAGATGGTTGTTTCTGAAATTGATAGGCTTGTCACGATTACCCAGAAACTTTTATGGTTGTCGCGTGCAGACGCCAATAAATTACAGCCGGTTTTTCAAGAAATAAATTTGAGTGACGTGATGGGGCAATGGGTGCTCGACGCACAAACATTTAATACAAATATTAAGGTGACAGGAGAAATTCAGCCGAAAGTGATGTGGAAATGTGACCCCGACCTCATCCACCAGTTGATTGGTAATCTGTATGACAATGCAGTTAAATATAACGTTGCTAAGGGTTGGATTCATTTTCAATTGCGCCAAGATGACCATCGGTTTTATTTGTCGATAGAAAATCCATCATCTCCCTTGCCCGCTGACTTCGAACAGCAGGCGTTTGATAGGTTCTACAGAGCGGATGACGCCCGTTCGCGTTCGATTGACGGCCTGGGATTGGGCTTAAGTTTGTGTCAGGAGATTGCCGCTGTGCACGAGGCGCGACTTGATGTGGAGGTGTCTGATGATGAAATTGTCATTTTTACCCTTACAAACATCACTTAGCCCATGCTTAAATGACGCGTTAGTCATTTTGTGTCTGCGGCTCTTTACGCATTTGTCACCCCTTTAGTGTCTGAATCTAATTACCCTAGGTTATGGCCACAGAATCCTCTCAATCTGCAGTATTGGACGACCTCATCCAAGAGATGGGGGCGGGTGATATTGACATTTCAGAGGCCATCAAATTAGGCCCTCCATTGGTGCTTACGGCTTGCTTGCTGTACATCATGGCGGCTGATGGAAAAATACAAGAACAAGAAAGTAGCCAACTCCAACAAGTCATTGGTGGCAATGATGGACTCTTGGCGCATGCCTTGGCTTATGTGAAGGCTTTTCCAGTCGAAAAGTTTTTAGAGGACGCACCTTCCGTATTGAGTCAAAAAGACAAACTTTGCATCATGGCAAATCTTTACGATTCCATGTTGGCAGATGGTAATGCGGATAAAAAAGAGCATGAGATTTTCAATAAGTTTCGTGAGGCATTCGATTTAAAAAAATCTGACATTAGCCTTATCGTTGAAGTTGTCACTTTAAAAAATAACAAAGACATATTTGGCGAATTCAAGCCATTAACAAGCGACAAACTCAGCGACTTAACCCCACACTTAGCAATGGCTGTCTCGATCGTCTACATGATGAGCGCTGATGGGTCCATTGGACAAGAAGAAATTGGACAACTTGAAGCTATGGTGGGAGAGTTTGAGGGTTTACAGGAATTCGCCCTTCAATTTGTTCGAAAAATAAAACGTGGTGATTTTTTAAGCCAAGCCAAGCATGCTCTGGATAAGCTGCAAAGACTATGCGTTCTTCTGAATGTATGTGACTCCATGATGTCAGATGAGTCAATTGGCTTGCTTGAAGACAAGTTGTTTGTCACTATGCTGGACGCTTTTGCGGTGAAGGAATCTGCATTTAAAAAATATTATGATGTACTTGAATTAAAAAATATCAAATCATTCGACGTCAGTGATTTTGAATACAGCATCGAGCATGTTCGTACCCTAAGCCAACAAGAGCAAAAAGGTATTGTTGTTGAGGGCCTTGATGACCAATCTGAAGTTGGTGTTGGTATTCAACGGACGATGGATAGCAATACAGAGAGAGTAACCAACGATTTTGGTTCTGACGACACTATCCATCAGGTTCAAGACAATGCGACACATGAGTTAGAAAACCAAAGATTACTAGACATAAAAGTCGACCCGAATTTGCAAGAAGCATTAAGTGGATCGGATGACGATAAAAATATCCAAGCAATTGGTGGCCCAAGCAATTCAGCTATCTTGAAAATAGCCCCGACCGAGGATCGGGTAGAAAACTTGCAAAAGGTGGTGGATGAATTAAGCTCAAAGCTGAATAAATTTGAAGCCAAAAATAAAAGCTTACTAAACAATATTAGGGCGGATACAAATAAAGAGTCTTCAAAAGACCCTGCCTTTGCTAGCCAAGCAAGTGCAACAAATAAGACAAAGGTTGCAAACGAGGCAACCAAAGATAACTTGCAATCTGTCAACGCAGGTGCTTCTGCTGCCAATAAAGCATTGGTTGCGAAAGAAGGTGTCAAAGACAACTTGCAATCTGCAGCTGGAAAAGCTAACGAGGCAAATAAGGCGGCAGTTGCAAAAGAGGCGATTAAAGATAACAAGACGGCAGTTGCGAAAGAAGCAATCAACGATAACAAGGCAGCAGTTGGAAAAGAGGCAATCAACGACAACAACCAAGCGATTGCTTCAAGCGCCGCTTCAGCTAATAAGGCCGGCGTAGCCAAAGA
>CAIRQX010000160.1 GCA_903880855.1 uncultured Burkholderiales bacterium
AGTGGAACCTTGCTTAACGGATTGTTAGCCTTGGACCCGCAAGCCGTGATGCTGCCCCGAGCTGGCATCGTGCACCGTCTTGATAAAGACACCAGCGGCTTGATGGTGGTGGCACGTACCCGAAAAGCTATGGACGCCTTGGTCGCCATGATTGCTAAGAGAGAAGTCCACCGTGAATATTTGGCAGTGGCCTACCGCAAATGGAACTCTTCCCATCCCCTTCGCGAGGTGGAGGGTGCTATTGGACGCGACTACCGAAACCGCTTGCGCATGGCTGTTGTTGATCTGGAGCGTTTGCCCGGTAAACCAGCCCACACCAGTTTTGAATGCCTGAGTTCGCAAGAAGAGGCCTGCTTAATGCGCTGTGTCTTGCATACGGGGCGAACCCACCAAATTCGGGTGCATATGGCGCATATCGGCCACCCCTTGTTGGGCGACGCGATGTATGCGGGACCCATGCAGTTGGGCATCAGCAGACAGGCCCTGCATGCCTATCGCTTGCGGTTTATCCATCCCATCACTGGCGAGTCCTTGGCGTTTGAGGCACCTGTGCCAACAGATATGCGCGAATTAATGGACCAATTGGGTTTGCAATCGGGCTTAGCCAAAACCTGAGCGGGTAGAATGCCCGCTCGCGCTTGTGAAAGCGCTGAGCCCTTTGGCTCTGTCTAGATTAACCCCGGAAACTTCACGATGAACACCGCGGATGCCAAGCGTGTCCTTGAGACCGCATTGATTTGCTCTCACCAACCGATACACCCACGCGAATTGCGCGTGCTGTTCGATGACGCCCTGGGGCTTGACACCATCAAAACCCTGCTAGAAGAGTTACAACACGAGTGGACCCAACGTGGCGTCGAACTGGTGCAAGTTGCTTCGGGTTGGCGCTTTCAAAGCCGCCCAGAGATGCGTGAATATCTCGACCGACTGAACCCCGAAAAACCCCCTAAATACACCCGTGCTGCGATGGAAACCTTGGCCATCATTGCCTACCGCCAGCCCGTCACGCGCGGCGATTTAGAAGATATCCGCGGTGTCACTATCAATTCGCTGGTTTTGAAGCAACTTGAGGATAGAGGCTGGGTAGAAGTGATTGGCCACCGGGAGACTGTTGGTCGCCCTGCTTTGTTTGCCACCACCCGACAGTTTTTAGATGACCTGGGATTGGCCTCTCTAGACCAATTGCCCGTCTATGACACGGAACAGGCGCAAGCCAATGCATTTGCGAAATTAAGTGTAGAAGAAGACAGTGCACAACTTTCTATCGAAGACGCTTCCGAAGAAGCCACGACGTCAGAAAACGACAACCAACCCAATGACGCCTGATCCCAAAGACATCCCTTTGGTCCCAGCAGACGAAGAAGAAGCCCCTCGCATTGAGTTCTCAGACGTAGTGTCTGGCCAGTTCGATGCGGATTTAGCCAAAGAAGACGCTGCGCCACTCAAGCGCGTGCTCTTGCCCCAAGCCGAATCGCCCAAGTTGCATAAGGTTTTGGCCCAATCGGGTTTGGGCTCGCGCATCGAGATGGAGCGACTGATCGCCGATGGCCACGTGTCCGTCAACCAAGAGCCCGCGCACGTCGGGCAACGGGTGCAGTTTGGCGACCAAATCAAAGTCAATGGCAAATTGGTCAAGGTGCGTATTGCGCCGCCTGCGCCTCGTGTGATTGCTTATCACAAGCCTGCGGGCGAAGTGGTGACGCATGACGACCCACAAAACCGTCCCACCGTATTTCGCCGTTTGCCGCGCCTGTACCAAGGCAAGTGGCAATCGGTCGGCCGTTTGGACTTGAACACCGAAGGACTGTTACTTTTGACCAGTTCAGGCGAACTCGCCAACCAACTCATGCATCCGCGTTTTGGCTTGGAGCGTGAATACGCAGTTCGGTCTTTAGGCAAACTCAGCAACGACCAAAAACAAAGCCTGTTGGATGGCATCACATTAGAAGACGGTTTGGCCCAATTTGGTTCGATCGAAGAGGGCGGTGGCGAAGGTTCCAACTGCTGGTATCGGGTCACGATTTCCGAAGGACGTAACCGCGAAGTGCGACGCATGTTTGAGGCGGTGGGCCATGCGGTCAGCCGTTTGATCCGCATCCGTTATGGCGCCATGGTGTTGCCGCGTGGGCTCAAGCGCGGTGCTTTTGTCGAGTTACGTGAATACGATATCCGTGCTTTGATGCAAGCCGCCGGCGCCAAAGCGCCTCTGCAAAGTGGTCCTAGCCAAGATAACCGCGCAGAACGCGCCAATAGCCGCAGACGCGGAAATAGCGTGGGTCCTAGGCCTTCGACGCCTCGCCAGCCTGAAGAGCGTTCCAGCGGACCGGAGCGTTTGGTGCGTGCCCGTCCTAACAAGGGCGCTGCGCCTGATCCTCTCAAAACTTCCGTGGGCTATATCGGTGCCGAAAGTCTGGCCATGGAGCGCCAGCGCAAGAAAGCCGGCGAAAAAGCCTTCCGAGCAGGCTTGGTTGGCAAGCCAAAACCCCGCAGACCTTAGGGCAAACCCCTTAGGCGGGTTAAAATTACTGGCCTGGACAAAGACGCGATAAATTTCATCCAAAAGTTCCCATAAAACCCTCTCAGGAAAAGACCAGCATGAGCACCCAACGTACCCTCTCCATCATCAAGCCAGACGCAGTTGAAAAAAACGTGATCGGCCAGATTTATGCCCGTTTCGAAGCCGCTGGCCTCAAAATCGTTGCTGCCCGCATGGCCCATTTGTCACGCGGTG
>CAIRQX010000161.1 GCA_903880855.1 uncultured Burkholderiales bacterium
CGTGCATGGCCGCTTCAAAGGCGATATTTCTGTCGACGGCAATACCTTGATCGTCAATGGCAAAAAAATCCGCCTCACCCAAGAGCGCGACCCTGCAGCCTTGAAGTGGAACGAGGTCGGCGCAGACATCGTGGTCGAAGCCACCGGCTTGTTTTTAGACAAAGCCAGCGCCGAAAAACACTTGGCTGCCGGCGCTAAAAAGGTATTGATGTCTGCGCCTTCTAAAGACGACACGCCCATGTTTGTGTTCGGCGTGAACCACGCTACTTACAAAGGTGAGTCCATCATCTCTAACGCGTCTTGCACCACCAACTGCTTAGCCCCCGTTGCCAAAGTGTTGAATGACAAATGGGGTATCAAGCGTGGCCTGATGACCACCGTGCACGCTGCTACCGCTACCCAAAAAACTGTAGACGGTCCCAGTAACAAAGATTGGCGTGGCGGACGCGGTATTTTGGAAAACATCATTCCTTCCAGTACGGGTGCGGCCAAAGCTGTAGGCGTCGTTATTCCCGCCTTGAACAAAAAACTCACCGGCATGTCTTTCCGCGTGCCGACATCTGACGTGTCTGTAGTCGACCTCACCGTCGAATTGAACAGCCCCGCCACTTACGCGGAGATTTGCGCCGAAATGAAAGCGCAAAGCCAAGGCGCGTTGAAAGGCATCTTGGGCTACACCGAAGACAAAGTGGTCGCCACCGATTTCCGCGGCGAGCCCTGTACCAGCGTTTTTGACGCGGACGCCGGTATCGCTTTGGACACCACCTTCGTGAAAGTCGTGAGCTGGTATGACAACGAATGGGGCTACTCCAACAAATGTTTGGAGATGGTGCGCGTTATCGCGAAGTAATTGGTTTTTGCGCCATTAGGTGCATTTCTTGCTTTGTTTTGGTGCTTTTTTGGGTTTTAGTCCAAAAACAGCACCAATAACAATCAAATATCCAAGGAATTCACGATGGACGCACAAAAACAGGGCGCTGATGCACTATTTATTTTGCTCGGGGCCGTCATGGTTCTAGCCATGCATGCTGGGTTTGCCTTTTTAGAACTCGGCACCGTTCGCAAAAAAAACCAAGTCAACGCGTTGGTCAAAATCTTGGTGGACTTTTGCATGTCCACGCTGGCCTATTTTGTTGTGGGCTACGGTGTGGCTTACGGCACCAGTTTCATGGTCGGCGCACAAACATTGGCTGATAAAAACGGCTACGAGCTGGTCAAGTTCTTTTTCTTGCTCACATTTGCCGCAGCCATCCCCGCCATTATTTCGGGCGGCATTGCCGAGCGCGCCAAGTTTTGGCCCCAACTCATCGCCACAGCCGTCATCGTTGGGTTTGTTTATCCCTTCTTTGAAGGCATTGCCTGGAACCAGCATTTTGGTTTTCAAGCGTGGATCAAATCCTTAACCGGTGACGAGTTCCACGACTTTGCAGGTTCTGTCGTAGTGCACGCTGTTGGCGGCTGGTTGGCTTTACCCGCCGTTCTTTTGCTAGGCGCACGAAGCAACCGCTACCGCAAAGACGGCGCCATCTCTGCGCACCCCCCATCGAGCATTCCATTCCTCGCATTAGGCGCCTGGATCCTCATCGTTGGCTGGTTCGGCTTTAATGTGATGAGCGCGCAAACCTTGGACAAAGTCTCCGGCTTAGTAGCGCTTAACTCACTCATGGCCATGGTCGGCGGCACCTTGGTGGCATTGGTCTTGGGCAAGAACGACCCAGGCTTTGTCCACAACGGCCCCTTGGCAGGCTTGGTCGCAGTCTGCGCAGGCTCTGACGTTATGCACCCTATGGGCGCACTAGTAGTTGGCGCCGTCGCTGGCGCCATCTTTGTTGCGATGTTCACCCTGACCCAAAACAAATGGCGCATCGACGACGTCCTAGGCGTTTGGCCATTACACGGCTTATGCGGCACATGGGGCGGTATTGCTGCAGGAATTTTTGGCACAGAAGCCTTCGGCGGCATAGGCGGAGTTAACCTGAGTGCGCAATTAGTGGGCACCTTAATGGGCGCAACTTGGGCGTGTGCTGCGGGCTTCGTGCTTTATGGCGTGTTGAAAATCACGACGGGTTTGCGGATGAGCCAAGAAGATGAATACGAAGGCGCAGATCTAGCCATCCACAAAATCAGCTCTTCGCCCGATCGCGAAGCAAGCTGGTAACTAAAACGCCCCAAAAGATTAAAGAACGCTACAAAACCCGGAGAGCGCATGGGGTGCTTGATGCGAACGACATAAAGCGCGCAGCGCGGAGTCGCAGCAAGCACCCCATGTGCTCTCCGGCGAGCAAGCAGCCTCTGAAAATTTTTTGCAATAAACAAAAGCCTCTAGCCAGCAATCCGAAGCATAAATTCATGGCTAGGCAATTAACAAAACCAACATTTCCGCCATAAATCACCCTAAATTTACAAAACCAAGCCTTTTTTGTGGCGAATTACATGAAAACTCTTGTGTTTTTTTTCAACATGTGTTCCATAATGGGCGCGCAGTGTTTTTGTAATAGGAAATGACTGCTTGTTTGGTGATAGGTTAGTTTCGGTTCGGGACTCCATCGCTTTTTTATTGTGTTTTAAGGAGTCCCTTTCATGGGCAACAAACTGTACGTCGGCAATCTGCCGTATTCTGTACGCGACAGCGATCTTGAACAGTCTTTTGGACAGTTCGGTGCTGTTACCAGCGCCAAAGTCATGATGGAGCGCGATACCGGTCGCTCCAAAGGTTTTGGTTTCGTCGAAATGGGCAGCGATGCCGAAGCACTTGCTGCTATCGAAGGCATGAACGGAGCACCTTTGGGCGGCCGTAGCCTAGTAGTTAACGAGGCACGTCCCATGGAGCCACGTCCTCCCCGCACTGGTGGCGGTGGTGGTTACGGCGGCGGTGGTGGTGGTGGCGGCGGCTACGGTGGTGGCGGTGGCGGTCGTGAAGGCGGCGGCGGCGGCGGTTTCCGTAGCCCCTACGGTGGCGGCGGCGGTGGTGGTCGCAGTGGTGGTGGCGGTCGTGAAGGCGGTGGCGGCGGTGGTCGCGGCGGCTTTGGCGGCGGTGGCAACAGCTACTAAGCAACCATTGCGCTTATGCGCAAAAATCAAAAGGCTCCTCAGGGAGCCTTTTTTGTTGGCCGCGGCATGATCACGCCTTTGACTCGGCCTTGCAATTGCATGACTTGCGACAAGTTGTCGTAGTCCATCCAGTCTGCAGTGAAATGATCCCCGTTGTCACGCGTCATCTCCACAGGCAAGTGGGTTTTGATCACTTCCGTATTGGCAAACAAATGCAAAAACTCACTGCGAATTTCGCTGCGCGGAAAAACCGTTCCTTTGGAATTGACATAGCGCTCGCGCACAATTTCAGCCTTTTCAAACAACTGCGCTTCCGAGCCGTCTGCGTTGATCAACCCGCGCTGGGCAACAGCCACTGTGATCTGACCATGCGGATTAAGGGAGCGGATACGCGGTTGATCTACCTCCACTGTGTCGGTATCTGGGTAGTGTCGGCCTTCCACACCAAACATTTCGCTTTTTAATTTGCCTTCGGCGTTAAACACTTTGACTGAAAAGTCTTTCATGAAGTAATCAGGAACGTGGCGCTTAGGCGCCGCTTCTTCGGGCGGGGCAATCACGGGCGTGTTGCGCACCAACCAGTAAGTACCCATCGCCATGATGGACATTAAAAACAAGGGCAAGTAGACCGCCATTCGGTCCCATGCACGGCGAACACGTGACCACCATAAGCGCAAGGCGACAACACTCATTGCAAAGCGGCCTTCAACATACGGTCGTAGTCTCCGGTCGCAGTCAACAAGAGGTCACATACTTCGCGCACAGCACCATGTCCGCCTTCCATGCTCGTCACGTAATGCGCACGTACTTTGACCTCGTGGTGCGCATTGGCCGGGGCGAATGCAATCGCTACGCGCGTCATCACTGCGAGATCGGGCCAATCGTCGCCCATGTGAGAGGCTTGCGACCAATCGAGACCAAGTTGCGTAAGCATCGTCTGCGCTGCCGGGGCTTTGTCTATGGTTCCAAATATGGCGTGTTGTATGCCTAAGTCAGAAAGGCGCTTACGCAGAGCTGCACTATCGCGCCCAGTGATAACGGCTGGCGTGATGCCCGCTTGTTGCAAGGCTTTAAGTCCATGCCCGTCTAATGTTGAAAAGCGCTTGATCGTCTCGCCTTGTTCGGTGAACAACAAACCACCGTCAGTGAAAACGCCATCGACATCAAAAAATGCTACGCGGATATTTTTTGCGCGCTGTACAAGATCTTCAGGAAAAGTGTGGTTTGTCATCAAATAACTTTCGCCCGCATCAAGTCGTTGCTGTTGATGGCGCCACACAGTGCTTCGTGCTCGTCCACCACCAAAACGCTTGTAATGCGGTGCTCTTCCATCAACTCCGCTGCTTCTACCGCTAAAGCCGTGTGCTTGAGGGTGCGCGGGTTGGGGTGCATCACTTGCGCTGCAGTGAGTGCGCGTAAATCTGCGCCTTTTTCTACCAAGCGTCGTAAATCACCGTCGGTAAATACGCCCACCACCTTTTTGTTTGCGTCTATCACCGCTGATGCGCCCAAGCCTTTTGCGCTCATCTCACGCATCAATTCGCTCAAAAGCGTTTCAGGTGAAACGCTTGGTACATCGTCACCGGTTCGCATTAAGTCAGAGACAAAGGTCAGCAAACGACGTCCCAGCATGCCACCAGGGTGGGATCGCGCAAAGTCTTCCGATTTGAATCCGCGCGCATCTAACAAAGCTACAGCCAAAGCGTCACCCAATGCAATTTGCGCAGTTGTGCTGGCAGTTGGGGCGAGATTAAGCGGGCACGCCTCTTTATCGACGCCGCAATCGAGCACGATGTCTGCATGGTTTGCCAAAGTCGATTGCAACCCACCCGTCATCGCAATCAACGGCACACCTTGGCGTTTGAGTACCGGCAAGATAGCAGCTAACTCTTCGCTCTCGCCGCTGTTGGAGATGGCCAACACCACATCTGTGTCGCGCACCATGCCTAAGTCTCCATGGCTGGCTTCACCAGGATGTACAAATATGGCTGGCGTTCCTGTGGACGCCAAAGTGGCAGCAATCTTGCGGCCGATGTGTCCGCTTTTGCCCATGCCCATCACCACAACGTGACCCGTCGTTTTAAGCAGCATATGCACTGCTTGGACGAAGGTGGGGGTTAGTCTATTTTTGATTTGCAACAGCGCTTGGGCTTCAATGTCTAGGGTCTCATGCGCCAATTGCAAAATGCGCGCGTCGTTTGGTGCAAAGACTTTAGTGGCAGCTGATGGTTTTGAAGTCATCTTGGCATTTTAGGTGGCATGGGTGATAAGCCTAGGCTTTTATGCATGTCGTTATTTCCAAGCTGTTAAAAGCGCTATTTCCCGATACAGAAGCTCGAAAATATCACACCCAACAAGTCGTCTGAAGAAAACTCACCCGTGATAGCGTTGAGAGCGTTTTGCGCTAAGCGAAGTTCTTCCGCTAATACGTCGAGCGCCGGCGCCTTTTGCTCGAGGTGCGCCCCTGCAATATCAAAATGTGTATGCACTTCTTCTAGCGCTTGCACATGCCTTGCGCGTGCCATATAAAGGCCTTCGCTTGCGCCACCCTGCCAGCCTGCGATACGCAGTAATTCTTGGCGTAAGGTGTCTAAGCCGAAACCTGTTTTTGCAGAAATGTGTATTTCTCTGCCAGCTTCGCTTCGTATGGTTATGTGTTGCGCGTCTAATTGCCCGCTCACTTTGGCGTCTATATCTGTCAACGCATCTGCTTTATTCCAAATGTGCACAACCGGGATTTGTTTGGGAAGGCTTGTAGATAGCGTGTTAGCAATTTCTGTATCTGCCGCTTGGTATGCCGGCTCATCTTTGCGCAATACATCATGCACAAACAACACCGCATCGGCGCCTTCAATATGACGCCAAGCGCGGTCAATGCCTATGCGCTCTACTTCATCTGCTTCTTGTTTTCCGCGCAATCCTGCCGTGTCTACAACATGGACTGGCACGCCATCAATCTGTATGGTTTGTTGAACGGCGTCACGCGTTGTACCCGCGATCGGAGTGACGATCGCCAACTCAGCGCCTGCGAGCGCATTGAGCAAAGAGCTTTTGCCCGCATTGGGTTGGCCAGCAATGACCAC
>CAIRQX010000162.1 GCA_903880855.1 uncultured Burkholderiales bacterium
CCACCAAACTTGGCCGACAAAATCGTCGTGATCGCCGCCGTCAGCGTCGTCTTGCCATGATCCACGTGACCAATCGTGCCCACGTTCACGTGGGGCTTGGTACGTTCAAATTTTCCTTTTGCCATCTTCTAGACTCCGCGTTAAAGTTTTAAGCCAATCACAAAAATTTCTGGTGCCCTTGGCGGGAATCGGACCCGCGACCTCTCCCTTACCAAGGGAGTGCTCTACCACTGAGCCACAAGGGCAAAACCTCATCACCACCACCAAAAACACAATGGAGCGGGAAACGGGAATCGAACCCGTGTCATTAGCTTGGAAGGCTAAGGTTCTACCATTGAACTACTCCCGCATCAAACCAGACATCTGGCAGACACTAAAGGCCGTGTTTTCGCTGGTGGAGGAGACTGGATTCGAACCAGTGTAGGCGTAAGCCAACAGATTTACAGTCTGCCCCCTTTAGCCACTCGGGCACCCCTCCGGCGAACCTCAAATTATAGCGCACATTTGTGCATTTATCAAAATGTCAGCGGAAAGTCTTCATAATGACCAATCAAGGGCGAGTCCGCACGTGGCTAGCCAGTCCCGCGCCTTGGAAAAGTGGCCAGAACCGATAAATGGGACTGGCGGACGTAAAGCGGAGAGGGGAGATGGGTGGTTGGCCTTGAGAATCAGGGCTTGTCTGGCCGCCGACACTTTAGCTCCGACGCCACCCCTGGAACCCCCAGCTAAATCGCCAGATCCCGCGACCTCGGCCATTTGGCCGCGCAACCCAAAAAAGTCTTGCGCCGTCTGGGTCGTAACAGACTCAATCAATCCCGCTTTTGCTTGGGCATGGCCACCCCAAAGCATGTAAACGCAAGCGGGGGCGTTTGAAGCCACCTCCCGCAAAATCGCGTCGCTCAAATTCTCCCAGCCGCGCTTGGCGTGGCTAGCGGGCAATCCGTCTTCCACCGTGAAACTGGTGTTGAGCAACAACACCCCTCGCCTTGCCCATGCTTCCAAGGATCCGCTCATGGGCACGGGTTGGTGCAAATCGCGTTGCAATTCTTTGAAAATGTTGCGCAAAGACGGCGGGAACTTCACCCCGTCCGCCACAGAAAAAGACAAGCCCTGCGCTTGGCCGGGTCCGTGATAAGGGTCTTGACCCAAGATCACCACCCGCACTGCAGACAGTGGCGTCAGCTGAAGGGCCCATAGCGGGTGTGCCGGGTAAACCACGGCACCACCACTCAAACGGGCCGACACAAATTGCGAGAGTCTTTCGCCTTCCGTGGAACGCCAAAAGGCATCGAGAACGGGTTGCCATTCTGGATGGACGGGCCAAGAACTCGGTTGCCAAGCGGCTAGTTTTGCCATTTAGGGGATGCGTTACGAAGCACCAGCGATCAAAGCTCAAACAGCGCAGCCAACTCTAGCCCCGGATCTTCCGCCCGCATAAAAGCCTCGCCCACCAAAAACGCTTGCACTTTTGCATTGCGCAAAAAGCGGACATCTTCGGACTTCAAGATACCGCTCTCGGTCACCAGCAATCGATCTGCTGGCACATCTTTCATCAAATCCAAGGTGGTTTGCAATGACACTTCGAAGGTGCGCAGATTGCGGTTGTTGACACCGATCAGCGGGGTTTTGAGTTTCAAAGCGCGTTGCAATTCTTCGGCGTCGTGTACCTCCACCAAAACCGCCATATCTAAGCTGCGCGCAATCGCCTCTAGCTCAGCCATTTGCGCATCGTCCAAACACGCAGCGATGACCAAAATGCAGTCGGCGCCCATGACGCGCGCTTCAAACACTTGGTAGGGGTCGACCATGAAGTCTTTGCGCAACACGGGCAAATCGCATGAGGCACGCGCTTGCTTGAGGTAGTCCACACTGCCTTGGAAAAATTCTTTGTCAGTCAGCACCGACAAGCACGCCGCGCCATGCTCGGCATAGCTTTGCGCAATGTCCGCAGGAATAAAGTCGGCGCGCAACACGCCTTTGGACGGGCTGGCTTTTTTGACTTCGGCAATCACCGCGGGCAAGCCTTGTGCAATCTTGTTGCGCATGGCGCCAATGAAGTCGCGGGTGAGCACGCGGCTCTCAGCATCTGCACGCATCGCGTGCAAGGGTTTGCGCTTCAAAGCAGCAGCAACTTCTTGGTACTTCACTTCAACAATTTTTTTCAAAATATCAGACATAGTTTTTTCTAGTGAGGCGCAGGCTTCAAACCTTGGCAGTTTGTTGTGTGCGGGCAATCAATTGCTGGAGTTTGGCTTTGGCCGCGCCACTGGCAAGCGCCGCGCGTGCAGGGGCTAAGCCGGCCTCGATGCTTCCGACCACATTGGCCGCATACAAAGCCACGGCGGAGTTGAACACCACGATATCGCGGGCGGGGCCTTCTTGGTTGCCGAGAACGCCCTGCAACATGGCGCGCGATTGCTCGGGCGTTTCGACCCGCAAGGCGCGGTTGCTGCTCATGGCGAATCCGAAATCTTCTGGATGAATTTGGTATTCGGTGATCTTGCCATTTTTCAGCTCGCCAACCAAAGTGGCGGCACCCAAAGACACTTCGTCCAAACCATCTTGTCCGTACACCACCAAAGCATGTTCGGCGCCTAAGCGCTCTAAGGCGCGCACTTGGATACCGACCAAATCAGGATGAAACACGCCCATCAAAATATTCGGCGCGCCAGCTGGATTGGTGAGTGGCCCCAAGATGTTGAAGAGTGTGCGCACACCCAACTCTTTTCGCACAGGCGCCACGTTTTTCATCGCTGGATGGTGATTTGGCGCAAACATAAAACCGATGCCAACTTCTTTCAAACAGGCGGCGATTTGGTCAGGGGGTAAATTAATTTGCACACCCAAGCTCTCGAGCACATCGGCACTGCCGCTTTTGCTGCTCACACTGCGACCACCGTGCTTGCTGACTTTGGCGCCAGCCGCAGCCACGACAAACATGGAGCAAGTGGAGATGTTGAAGGTGTGCGAGCCGTCACCCCCAGTGCCCACAATGTCGACCATGTGCTTGGTATCAGCCACCTGCACTTTGGTCGAGAACTCACGCATCACTTGCGCGGCGGCAGTGATCTCGCCAATCGTTTCTTTTTTCACACGCAAAGCGCTGATAAAAGCGGCCATCAAGACGGGTGACATTTCACCGCCCATGATGAGTCGCATGATGTGCAGCATTTCGTCGTGAAAAATTTCACGGTGTTCAATCACGCGCTGCAGAGCTTCTTGTGGCGTGATGGCGTGGGGTACGGTCATAAGACTGGGCCTTACAAAAAGTTTTTCAATATGGCATGGCCATGTTCGGTCAAGATGGATTCAGGGTGGAACTGCACGCCTTGGATATCGAGCTCAATGTGACGCACGCCCATGATCTCGCCATCGTCCGTCCACGCCGTGGCTTTCAAGCACTCTGGACAATGTTGGCGCTCAATCGCCAGCGAGTGGTAGCGGTTCACAGTAAAGGTTTCAGGCAGTCCAGCAAACACACCCTCTTGGGTTGTATGGATCACGCTGGTTTTGCCGTGCATCAAAGTTTGCGCACGCACGATCTGTCCGCCAAATGCCGCGCCAATGCTTTGGTGGCCTAAGCACACACCCAAGATAGGCAACTTGCCCGCGAAATATTGGATTGCAGCGACAGAAATGCCCGCCTCTGCAGGTGAGCAAGGGCCTGGAGAAATCACCAAGCGGTCTGGTTGGCGTGCTGCAATGCCTTCCAAAGTGATTTCGTCATTGCGAAATACCTCGACCGCAGCACCCAACTCACCAAAGTACTGCACGATGTTGAAGGTGAAGCTGTCGTAGTTGTCGACCATGAGGAGTTTGATTTTTTTCATTCCATCCCCTCTTCGACCAACTCCGCAGCACGCAGCAATGCGCGGGCTTTGTGTTCGGTTTCGCGCCACTCCATTTCAGGAATGGAGTCGGCTACGACACCTGCAGCAGCTTGCACATACAACGTGTTGTTTTTTACGATGCCGGTGCGGATAGCAATCGCGACATCCATATCGCCCGCAAAACTCAGATAGCCACATGCGCCGCCGTACAAACCGCGCTTGGTGGGTTCTAACTGGTCGATCAACTCCATCGCATGCACTTTCGGCGCGCCCGTCAAGGTACCGGCAGGAAACGTCGCTTTGAGCACATCCATGCTGGTGAGGGGTTTGCCATCTGCACCTTCACGCAAGACGCCTTCGACATTGCTCACGATATGCATCACATGGCTGTAGCGCTCGACCACAAACGCTTCGGTCACTTTGACGCTGCCAATTTGCGCGATGCGGCCAATGTCGTTGCGCGCCAAATCAATCAACATGACATGTTCGGCGCGCTCTTTAGGGTCGTTGATAAGTTCGAGTTCTGCCGCCTTGTCTGCTTCTGGCGTGGCACCACGTGGACGCGTACCAGCCAATGGGCGAATGGTGACTTTTTGGCCTTCGGGTGTGTTTTCTTGGCGCACCAAAATTTCAGGTGAGGCGCCCACCACATGGGCATCGCCCAAGTGGTAGTAATACATATAAGGGCTAGGGTTGAGCGAACGCAAGGCGCGGTACAGAGACAGTGGGCTCGCCGTAAATTCTTTGTGGATGCGTTGCCCCACTTGCACCTGCATGAAGTCGCCCGCAGCGATCAAGTCTTTGGCGCGCTCGACTGCAGCCAAGTAGTCAAGCTTCGCAAAACTGCGCTCCACGGTATGGCTGGTGCTCGGTGCGATAGATGGCGCAATCGCGGGCGCTTTTAAACGCTGCTTCAATTCATCCAAACGCGCTTGCGCTTTGGCATATGCCTGCGGTTGCGCAGAATCGGCATAGACCATGAGCGACAACTTGCCCGAGAGGTTGTCAATGACGGCCAGCTCCTCACACTGCAACAACAAAATATCAGGCATGCCCAAATCGTCTGGCGGGCAAGTGTGTGCGAGTTTTTTCTCGATATGGCGCACCGTGTCGTATCCAAAGTAGCCCGCTAAGCCACCACAAAAACGCGGCATACCTTCGCGCAAAGCGACTTTGAAACGCTTTTGGTAATCGGAAACAAAATCGAGTGGATTGCCTTGGTGGGTTTCAACTACCTGGCCATCCGTCACCACTTCGGTTTTGGCTTGCGCACCAAATCCAGAGGCGCGCAACAAAGTGCTGGCAGGCAGGCCGATAAAGCTATAGCGCCCAAAGCGCTCACCCCCCACCACCGACTCGAGCAAAAAGCTGTATTGCCCACCGTTTTGAACATGGGCGAGTTTGAGATAGAGAGAAAGCGGCGTCTCAAGGTCTGCAAACGCCTCGGCTACCAAAGCGATGCGGTTGTAGCCTTGTTGGGCTAATTGGTTGAATTCGGTTTCGGTCATGACATAGCGCCTTGGGGATTAGGCAAAACAGCCCACAGCGGTACTGCTTCTACATGCTCTGCCAATTTAAATCGATGCTTGCCGGGATACACCACATACAAGTGGTCTAACTTCAAGTCTTCTAAAGCAACACGCATGCTAGCCGTCAACACTGGCGCATCCGCACGTTTGAACTCAACTCCTATGCGTTGTGTGCCCTTGAACATTAACAAATCCAACTCAGCGCCTTGGTGGGTAGCCCAAAAATAAGCTTGGTCAGGTTTGGCTAAACGCAAGACTTGCTCCAGCGCAAAGCCTTCCCAACTTGCGCCGCTGTTTGGATGCGTCAACAAATGCGCTGCGTCTTGAATTCCAAGTAATGCATGCAACAAACCGGTATCACGGAAATAAATCTTCGGCGCTTTCACTTGGCGCTTGCCTAAGTTTTCATGCCATGGCTGCAGCTGGCGCACCATCATGGTCTGGGTCAGCACATCCAAATACCGTCTCACGGTCGGCTCTGAGACGCCCATGGACCTTGCTGGATGCGACGCCGACCAGACCTGGCCGTGAAAATGCGCCAACATATTCCAAAACCGCATCATCATGGGCGGCGCCACATTCAGACCAAATTGAGGCAAGTCCACTTGTACGTGGTTGGCTATGGCGTTATGCCGCCAAACCATGCTGTCTTGGTCTGTATGCGCCAAATACGACAACGGGAATCCGCCGCGTAACCACAGGTTTTGTGAGGCCGTCGCATTCCATGCGCCATCTTGCACGCAGGCTTCTTGCAGATCAAACCCCCCGACTTCCACGGTTTCAATACGCCCCAGCAAAGATTCACCTGCTTGCCTAAGCAAACTTGGAGATGCGCTACCCAGCAAAAGGAATTGGCCTGGCGCATTAGAACGGTCCATCAACACTCGCAACAAAGGGAACAACTCAGGCTTGCGTTGAATTTCGTCAATCACCACCCGGCCCTGCAAGCCCTCAAGCACACCGGTCGCTTGCGTCAAACGCTGGGCGTGTGGCGGATATTCCAAGTCAAAGTAATTAGGAGAGTCGCGGTCTAAAAACCGCTGCGCCAGCGTGCTCTTTCCTGCTTGACGCGGCCCGACCAACACAACGCCGCGCGAACGAGACAAAGCGCGTTCAACGGTTTTTTCAAGTTCAGTACGTTCGAGCATGGATGCTCATGGTAGCAGAACACCATGAAATTCGAAAGTCGAACTTTCGAATTTCATGGTAAGGCAGATCTCATTTGGTCAATCACCGCCTTGTAATCAGGCTTGCCAAAAATCGCACTACCCGCCACAAACGTGTCCGCGCCAGCATCTGCGACACGTCGGATGTTGTCTACTTTGATGCCGCCGTCAACTTCCAGTCGAATATCGCGGCCGCTGGCGTCAATCAGTTTGCGAACTTTTTCAATTTTGCGCAAAGCCGAGTCGATAAAGCTCTGTCCGCCAAAGCCTGGGTTGACGCTCATGATTAGGATGAGGTCGATATCGTCGATCGTCCACTCCAGCACATCGAGCGGCTCGGCGGGGTTGAATACCAAGCCCGCTTTCACCCCATGGCTTTTGATCGCTTGGATGCTGCAGTGCACATGGTCGCTGGCGTCGGGGTGAAAGCTGATCAAGTCAGCTCCGGCTTGGGCGAATGCCGCGGCCAAGGCGTCGACGGGTGAGATCATCAAATGCACATCGATTGGCACCGCTTGGCCTGTAGTGGTTTTGGCGTGAGGCTTCAAGGCTTGGCAGACCATGGGCCCAAAGGTCAGGTTGGGCACATAGTGGTTGTCCATCACATCAAAGTGGATCCAGTCGGCACCAGCGGCGATGACCTTGTGCACTTCTTCGCCCAAACGGGCAAAGTCGGCAGACAAAATGGAAGGGGCTATACGAAAGGTGGAAGTGGCGCGTGTCATGGGAGGATTATTTCACCTCCGCCATTACCCTTATTCGTAGCGCCTTGGGCTTGCGTCAAAATCAGTCCCATGCACCGTTACTCTTTTCAAGTCGAAGTCCACCCCCAATACCTGCCCGAGCAGTCTGACCCAGACGCATCGCTCTATGTATTTGCGTACACCATCACCATCACAAACACCGGCACCATCCCCGCGCAGCTGGTCTCGCGCACCTGGAACGTGAATGATGCCGACGGCCTACACGAAAAAATTCGTGGCTTAGGCGTGGTCGGCCACCAGCCGCTGCTCAAACCCGGCGAGCAGTTTGAATACACCAGCGGCACCCGCTTGCGCACACCCACAGGCACCATGCACGGCAGCTATTTTTGTGTCGCTGAAGACGGCGAAAAGTTTGACGTTGACATCCCAATGTTTGTGCTCGACGCTTTGAGCAACGACCCTTCCAAACGCAATTTGCACTAAGTCATGGGCGAATTCGATCTGATCGAGCGGTACTTCAAGCGCCCCACACAACGTGCGGTGCTCGGTGTAGGCGACGATTGCGCCTTGCTGGCGCCAACCCCCGGCATGCATATGGCGATGTCAAGCGATATGTTGGTGGAGGGCCGCCACTTCCTTAGCACAGTAGAACCCGCGCGCCTAGGCCACAAAGCACTCGCCGTGAATTTGAGCGACCTAGCCGCCTGCGGTGCCGAGCCCACCGCCTTTACGCTAGCCTTATCGCTCCCGCGCATAGATGAAGCGTGGCTAGAGGGTTTTTCAACAGGACTACTGCAACTGGCAAACGAATACAGTTGTGAGTTGGTAGGTGGCGACACGACTCAAGGCCCTTTGAATATTTGCATCACCGCTTTTGGCGAAGTGCCGCCCGGTGACGCATTGCTAAGACAAAACGCGCAAGTGGGTGATGATATTTATGTAAGCGGCACAGTAGGTGACGCGCGCTTGGCGCTAGAAGTATTTCGTGGCACACAGTTTTTAGATGCAAAAGCTTTTGAAGCAGTGCGTGCACGCATGGAAATACCCACGCCGCGCATCGCATTAGGTATTGCGTTGCGCGCCATTGCCAAC
>CAIRQX010000163.1 GCA_903880855.1 uncultured Burkholderiales bacterium
AGAAAGCACCCATACCAATACTTGGTTGGCCCATGCCATCGGTTGATCAAGTTTTATTAACAAAATATTGGCCAAGGGTGGAGCTAATTTTTAACCACGCGGGTGCGGACGGTCAGTTAGTAAGAACTTTGCTTCAGGCTAATGCTTTAGCAAAGTCTGGCACGCAAACCCAGTTCGCCCAAGCTTCCATGATTGAAGGAATAGTTGTTGCTGGCACAGGCAGCGGAACTTTGAGTCAAGATCTTGAACTTGCATTAAATGAAGCTCAAAAAGCGGGGCTTTGGGTGGAAAGATCGTCTCGCTGTGCTTTTGGTGTGGCAGATCCAGTTAAGCACCCGAGTATTCCTTCTTTGCACAATCTAAGCCCCGTGCAGGGGCGAGTGGCAATGATCCTAGGCCTAATAGCGCGTCGCTAGGCCTAGTCAGTCCTCAAAACAGGCTTCAAAAGGCTTGAATTGAACTGACAGACTTTATTTAGACAAAGCCTCAAATGCTCGGCTTTTAATTTCCTCTACAGACCCCGTTCCGCTGATACGGCGGTACTGCGGGGCGGATGCAGTGTCTTGTTGTGCCCATCCGGAGTAATAGTCGACCAAAGGGCGTGTTTGGGCGCTGTAAACATCTAAGCGCTTCTTGACTGTTTCTTCTTTGTCGTCATCGCGCTGGATAAGTGCCTCGCCTGTGACGTCGTCCACTCCAGCAACTTTAGGGGGATTAAAAGTGACGTTGTAAGTGCGTCCGCTAGCAACGTGAACACGGCGGCCACTCATACGATCGATGATGGCATCAAAAGGGACATCTATTTCGAGCACATAGTCTAAAACCACGCCAGAATTTTTCATCGCGTCAGCTTGCGGAATGGTTCTTGGAAATCCGTCAAATAGGAAACCCTTGGCGCAATCGGCTTGGGCGATACGTTCTTTGACCAAGCCGATGATGATGTCATCGCTGACCAATCCACCAGAATCCATAACCTTTTTGGCAGTCAATCCCATGGGCGAACCCGTTTTCACAGCAGCGCGGAGCATGTCGCCCGTGGAGATTTGGGGAATTCCGTACTTTTGGCAAATGAAAGTTGCCTGCGTTCCTTTGCCAGCGCCAGGTGCGCCTAACAAGATGAGTCTCATGCTTATTTCCTCGGATCAAATTATTTTTTTATCTGTTTTCCGAGAATAGCACGCTAACCCCCTACAAAGTCTTACGGTTTCCCCTCAAAAAAACGTCTTGCACGGGCTAAATCTTCGGGTGTATCGATTCCAGGGCCAGGCGCGTGGTCAGTCACATGGACTGCAATACGATGGCCGTGCCAGAGTGCGCGCAGTTGTTCGAGCGACTCGAGCATTTCTAGCGGGGCAGGAGTAAGTTGGGGAAAAACACGCAAAAACTGAACTCGGTAGGCATACAAACCAACATGGCGAAGTGGGGCAGGGTTGGGTAGCTTGTTAATTCCATTACCAAATCCGTCACGCCACCACGCGATTGGGGCTCGACTGAAGTAGAGCGCAGTATCACGCGCGTCGAGTACCACTTTGACGACATGAGGACTGGCAAATTCTTCGACGTTGTCTATCGCGTGCGCCAAGGTACTCATGCTGCAGTCGTCTCGGGCAGCCAGTAAGTGCGCGACGGCATCGATGGATTCAGGAGCGATCAAGGGCTCATCGCCTTGGACATTGACGACGATCTCTTGGTCGTTGAGTTTCAAGATGTCACAGGCTTCGGCTAAACGGTCGCTGCCGCTGAGATGGTCCGAACGCGTCATGACTGCTTCTACGTCATGCGATTGACAGACAGAAATCACGAGATCGTCGTCCGTCGCCACGACAACGCGACTCGCTGAAGATGCCTTGGCACGGTGAGCGACGCGAACGACCATGGGGATTCCAGCCAAATCTGCCAAAGGCTTGTCAGGAAGACGAGAAGACGCCATCCTCGCGGGAATCAAGACTGTGAAAGTCATGGGTACGTGACTACAAAAGTACTCAAGAGGCTTCTAACTCTTGATCGGTCAAAGTGCGCGCTTCGTTTTCCAGCAAAACAGGAATGCCGTCACGGATGGGGTAGGCCAATCGCGCACTACGAGAAATAAGTTCTTGGGTTTCGCGTTTGTAGTCCAGCGGGCCTTTGGTCACGGGGCAGACCAGAAGTTCAAGTAATTTGGTGTCCATGGGTGGATGATAACTTTGGACCAATGCGTAACAAAATAAGATCAAGCAACTCTTGTGGAATCTCCGTAACAAGGGGAACCGCCCATGCTGTTGGCTGGTAATTCCAGAGTTTGACGGCATCTTTTTCAGTGCACAACACTTCGCCCAACTCAGGGACAAACTGAATCGAACGCATATCGTCATGGTCTGCCAAGGCTTGTGTAGCTGACAAAGCGATACCTTGCGCAGTCAACATATCGAAAAAAGCCTGCGGCTTACCAATACCAGCCAGAGCCTGCACCTTTTGACCACGAAAGGTCAATAGGGATTGAGTGGTGCCATCCGCTTGTAGGGCAAAGTCGGCTAAGACGCGGGGCACAACAAATTCAGCTTTTGGCTGTTCTAGCTCTTTTGGTTGTTCTTGCTTTTTCTCCAGCACCAGTTCCTGCTCATTAACCCTTTGTGGGTTTTGTAACTCAAAGTTTGAGGTCGACAAAGTAATGACGTGTGAATAGCCGGATCGATCAAGTGGCCAAGATTCGCGTAGGGGGCCTGCAGGCAACAACCACCCATTACCAAGCCTGCGTTCGTCAAAAACGCATAGCGCCAAATCGTTCGCCAATGACCAGTGCTGCATACCGTCGTCGCACACAATCACTTGAATATTTGGGTTTTGCGCCAGTAAATCGAGGCCCGCTTGGAACCTGTTTTTACCCACACATACAGGGACTTGGCATGCACGCGCAATCAACACAGGTTCATCGCCGACTTCTATTGCTGAACTCTGAGGCGTGACCGATTGGGAGCCTTCGCCAGAACTACCGTACCCGCGGGACAAAACACCGACCTTTAAACCTCTCGCAGTCAATTGCTTCACCAAGGCAATGACCAGAGGCGTTTTGCCCACACCTCCAACAAACACATTACCCACCACGATCACAGGTACCGGTAATTGCTGGGTATGAAAAACGCCAAAACGGTAAAGCAATTTCCTCAGAGAGACTATCGCGCCATAGATAAGGCTCACCGGCCATAAAACGCAAGCGATCAGCCCCTTTGTGAGCCATGCCTGTTGAAGCGCAGGGCGAATGTCTGGCATAAGAAAGTCAGGCTTTTATTTGGAAGCCCCACCAGGCGCTTGTGCGGCAAACGTCAACTGGTTAAGTTGGTTGCGCCTAGCGGCTTCCATCACCATCATGACGGACTGGTGGGTCGACTGGGCGTCTGCACTGATAACCACCATAGGGTCGTTAACGTTCTGTGTTGCCTTTGCCAAGGCTTGGCTGATGCTTGGAACATCCCGTCCACTGACCACAACATGGTTGACGCTAAATTGGCCATCGGCGCTGACGGAAACCACAATCTCGCGAGGGTGCTCTTTTTGGGGGGCGGCATTCGCAACGGGAAGATTCAGCTCCATCTCGGTGAATTTGCTGTAGGTGGTGGAGAGCATCAAAAAGATGAGCACTACCAACAACACGTCGATGAACGGAATCAGGTTGATTTCTGGCTCAGGCGAAGTGGAGCGGCGAAATTTCATACCTTGCCCTTAGCGTTTGATAGAACCACGCAAGACCATCAAATGGCGAAGAAACTGTTCAGAGGTGGTTTCTAGCTCCAGCAAATAGCCGTCGACTTTGCCTTTGAAATAGCGCCAAAACATCAAAGCAGGAATCGCCACGATCAATCCAAAGGCAGTGTTGTAAAGCGCCATAGAAATGCCCTGCGCGAGTTGCGCAGGGTTTGTAGTGCCGGGCGCTTGTGAACCAAAGATATCGATCATGCCTATGACCGTGCCTAGCAAGCCGAGCAGGGGCGCAGCAGAAGCAATGGTGCCCAAGGCGAGTAAATGTTTTTCTAGGGAATGGGCGACCTCTCGGCCGGCAATTTCCATACTTGCGCGCAAATCTGCGTCGCTAATGGTGGGATGGGCGAATAAGGTTTGCCAGCCACTGGCCAAAACTTTGCCTAAAGCTGAATGCTGGCGCAATTGGGTGGTGACATCTGCGCTAGGCAGAGATTTTTGAGAAGCGGTGACAGCTTGTTCTAACAAACCATCTGGAGCGATTAGCTGCCTGCGCAAACTGAATAAACGCTCAATAATTAAAGCCAAAGCTACTACGGAACAGGCCAGTAGAGGCCATATCGGCCAACCAGCCGCTTGTATGATCGATAGCAATGCAAAACTCCAATTAAAAAAGCGCAGTTTTAATTATGTCCCACAATGATTTCTCCAGATAACGCAGACATAACGCCCCGTATTTGGGGCGTTGGTGTTTTATGCCGCGCCATTGCTGACGCGTTGGATGCACGTTTCAACCCAGTCGCTGTGCGTGGTGAGATTTCGGGTTTCACCCGCGCTAGCAGCGGGCACTTCTATTTCACGCTAAAAGATCCACAGGGGCAGTTGCGTTGTGCGATGTTCAAGCGTTCAGCCCAAATGCTGAACTTTGCTCCCAAGGATGGACAAACTGTTGAGGTATTCGGTCGTTTGGGTGTGTATGAACCGAGAGGCGAGTTGCAGTTGGTGGTCGAGAGCATGCGCACCACAGGTCAGGGCACTTGGTTCGAGCAATTTCTCAAATTAAAAGCCCAACTCGACGCCGAAGGGCTGTTCAACCCGGACAGAAAACGCCCGATTCCTGAACGTCCCCGTGCTATCGGTGTGGTGACGTCTTTGGGTGCCGCAGCTTTGCACGACGTGGCAACAGCTCTCCAAAGACGTGTGCCACATATTCCGGTAGTGTTATCGCCGGCATTGGTGCAGGGCGCTGATGCGCCCACCTCGCTTTTACAGGCATTACAGGCGGTGGGTGTCCAGCCTGGAATCGACGTTATTTTGTTAGTCCGAGGGGGTGGCTCTTTAGAAGACCTATGGGCTTTTAACGACGAGCAACTTGCCCGCGCCATCGTGTCTTGCCCAGTCCCAGTCATCAGCGGAGTGGGGCATGAAACCGACTTCACCATCGCCGACTTTTGTGCTGATTTACGAGCGCCTACGCCAACTGCTGCCGCGGAGTTGTGTGCGGTGTCTCAGGCTGATTTGGTCCACCAGGTGATGGGCTTACAAGAACTCATGCAAAACCTAGCGCATCGCCAGATCGACAAGAGCGCGCAAGGGCTTGACCTTGCGCAGTCACGTATCGGCCGACCATCGCAGGCTATAACTCAGCAGGTCTTAAGGGTGACCCGTCTTGAACAGTCGATGCACCAGCGTATGGCTTCGATTACCCAAGCATGTCAGCACGACTTACTCAACAAAAAGGCGCACCTTGAGCGCGCTTTGGGGCAAACCTTGCAAAACAGCCAGCAACGGGTCCAACGCTCGCAGCTACGGTTAGGGTTGCTGAACCCTAGGTTGGTCCTCGAACGTGGATTTGCCTGGCTAAGCGACGAAAAGGGTGTGGCAATAAGCTCTGTGAACCAAACAAAAGTTGGCCAATCGGTTCAAGCCACTTTGGCAGATGGCCTCGTTGATCTTTCGGTCGTACGCACCAAGCAATAAAAAAAGCACTGGTAAAACCAGTGCTTTTGGTAAGAACACCCTTAAATGGGCAGTCTTATTTTTTATCAAAGCCCACCGTTTTGCTGAGCCACCATCATGAAAAGCATGGGGATAGACAGCATGGTGTTGATGCGGGATGTCTGCATAGCGGTTTTCGCAGCAGCAGCTTTGGCTTCTGGCGTAACTTCTACCATTCCAAGGGCTTTCTGTTGGTTCGGCCAAATGATGAACCAAACATTGAAAGCCATAACTAAGGCAATCCACATACCAATACCGATCGCTAAGAAAGGCGGGGTAAGGGTAAGCGCTTGACCGATGTAGCCATTCATCCATGCTACGAGTACGCCGGTGGCAACTGTCGCCAATGCCGCATAACGGAACCAGAACAGGGCCGCAGGGGCAATTACTTTACCAATGGCTGGCTTTTGCTCATCTGGAATTTTCGGCATGGAGGGTATTTGTACAAAGTTGAAATACCAAAGCAGACCGATCCACATCACGCCAGACACCACGTGCAACCAGCGCATGACAAATGCACCCCATGCGTGGTCGTACACAGTTGGCTGTCCAGCCAGCAACACAATGATGATTAGCAGGACAAAACCCGCTATCACTGTGTAGAGCAAAGATTTCAAAATGTTGCCTATCATGTCATTTCCTTAGTTAAATGAATCAAATAATTCTAGCTGAGCGCATGAAAAACCTGCCGCTGCCACCGGTTCTTATGGTTTGAAAGGCAAGCCGACCAGCTTATTTCCTGCTTTAAACCCCTTTTTAGCAAACCAGCCTTGGTGCATTTCCAGCACAAACCGCACGGGCTTCGTGGAGCAGTGGGAATCTGTGGACTGGGGCTTCATATCGGCCAAGTTGACGATGGTTCCGTCATCCGCCACAAAAGCGGCGGTGAGGGGAAGTAGGGTGTTTTTCATCCAAAAGCACTGGGTGCTGGGTTGCTCGAACACAAACAACATACCTTCGTGCGCAGGCATTTCACTGCGAAACATCAGGCCAATGCTGCGCTGATCAGGCGTTTGGGCGACTTGGGTGTCGATTTGGTACATGCCCAATTGCAACTTGATGCGAGGTAATTGCGTCTGAGGTTGGTCTTGTGCACCAGAAACTAAGCACCAAAATAGAAAAAGGCAGTCGATAAAAGGCGTCTCATTGCCCCACTGTAAAGCAAACCCCACGCTGAATTGCCAACGCAAGACCTTCGCCATGCCAAAACCCTATGCAAATTCGGATTTTTCGGATTTTCCCCCGATAGAATGAACCAATGGCAACCAAGAATCCGACCCCGAAAG
>CAIRQX010000164.1 GCA_903880855.1 uncultured Burkholderiales bacterium
CTTCCATCCCCGCGCGCTACGAAATACAGCGCATTGCTGGTATCGGGGTGCAGGGTGGCGCGCAGCGCATTGCGCCCAGGCATTGCGATAGGGGTGGGTGGCAGTCCTTTGCGGGTGTAGGTGTTCCAAGGGTGGTCAGATTTCAAATCAGTGCGCCTTAAATTGCCATCAAACGCATCGCCCATGCCGTAAATCACGGTGGGGTCGGTTTGCAAAGGCATGTTGATACGTAAGCGGTTGTGAAAGACGCTACTGATCATCCCGCGGTCGCTTTCTCTACCCGTTTCTTTCTCGACAATGCTGGCCAATATCAGGGCTTCATCCGGCGTTTTCAAAATGATGGACGTGTTCCGCTGTGCCCAAGCGGCTGCCAATTGTTTGTCCATTGCATTGAGCGCGCGTTGCATCACCCGTAATTCAGAAGCGCCTTTTCCATAGGTATAGGTGTCTGGAAAAAAACGCCCTTCCGGTGCGACGCCCGGTTTGCCTAAGCGCGCCATGAGTTCTGTATCGCTAAGCCCTTGGCTGTCATGGTTGAGGTTAGGTGCTTTGGCCAAGGCCGCTCTAAATTGCTTGAAAGTCCATCCGTCTATCAAACCAACCGCTTTGAGGCTTTCTTCGCCGCGGCTGAGTTTGCGCAAAAGGTCTAGAACGGATTCGCCTTGGCTGATTTCATAACTGCCAGCGCGCAGTTTGCGAGATTGGCCACTGATTCGAAAAAAACCATATAACAACACGGGCTCAACATTTACCCCTGAATCGGCCACCACTTGCGCAATGCCGCGCACCGTGGTTTGGGGTTCAATGGAGATATCGACGGTCGGGTTGGTCAAAGTCAAAGGTCGCATGACCCACCATGTCGTGACGGCACCTAGTAATACGAGCACCACCAACAAAGAGCCAAACAGCTGGCCGATCCGTTTCATTTAAACCTTAAACATTCGCCAAAATATGTCGGGCATGATAATTCAGAGATGTCCACACTCTCCTACTTACCCGTCCTAGATGGCGTTGCCCCCCTGCCCCATTTGGGTGTGATCCGCGCTTCGGGCGAAGACGCTTCCAACTTTCTCCACAACCAACTCACCCAAGACCTCTTGCTGATGAAGGTTGAGCAGTGCCATTTGGGCGCTTTTTGCAACGCCAAAGGGCGTATGCAAGCGAGCTTTGTGTATTGCAAGCCCAGCCCCGACGAAGTGTTGTTGGTTTGCCGGCGCGATTTGATCGCCCAAACTGTGAAACGTTTATCGATGTTTGTGTTGCGTGCCAAAGTGAAGCTGACGGATGCCACGGCTGATTTCCATTTGATGGGCTTGGCTGGAAATTCTTTAGAGTCTCTTGTGACAAAGATTTCGCAAGAAGCTGGAACCCACACTAGCTCCCAAGAACTTTCGACAACACAACAAGCTTGGCGTTGTATCCCTTGGGAGTCCACCCAAGCACATGTGTTGACGCTTTACCCCGCAATGGGCCAGCCCCGCGCGCTCATGCTGGCATCTAGCGCCCCCGACTTGTCCCAATACCCTGCCCTTGACCCTGCGCATTGGCAGTTAGGCGAAGTCATGAGTGGCATTGCATGGGTGGAACTTGCCACCTTTGAAGCCTTTGTACCGCAAATGCTCAATTACGAGTCGGTCGATGGCGTGAATTTCAAAAAGGGGTGCTACCCTGGGCAAGAAGTCGTAGCCCGTAGCCAGTTCAGAGGCACCTTAATGCGGCGTGCTTATGTGGTGCAAAGCGCAGGTGCCATAACTGCCGGGCAAGAAATTTTCACCAGTGACGCCACCGACCAACCCTGTGGCTTGGTAGCGCAAGTCGCTACCGTGAATGACCAGACATACGCGGTTGTGGAACTACAAACGAACGTGGTGGACGAAAACAAGTTGTTGCATGTAGGAACAACTGCTGGCCCGCAACTCCATGTTTTACCGTTGCCATATGCTTTGAAAGACGACATCTAATCTCTCAATGCGGATTTGCTTCTTCTCCATAAATCAAGCAGCGTAGCGTTATCAAGGGACAAGAACTTTACGCATTTCAATATGCGCAATCCCTACCTCATCAAACGGTTCTCCCACGGGCACAAACCCTTCACGCGCATAGAAAGCTTGGGCGCTAGTTTGGGCATGTAAAAGCACCTCTTTGTCCCCACGCGCTTTGGCAATATTTACTAAGGCGTTTAACAACTGTCCACCAAGCCCCGACCCGCGCATCACGCGAACCACAGCCATGCGCCCGATCTGGGCAACCCCTGGGGACTTCTTCAACAAACGTGCTGTCCCCAAAGGATGTCCAAAACGGTTGGTGATCACTGCGTGTACAGCATCCGCGTCAGCTGTGTCCCATTCGTCTTTGGCATCGATGCCTTGTTCTTGCACAAACACTTGGGTGCGAACGGGCTGGGCTTTTTCTTTCAAAGTATTCCATTTACCAGTTTCCAAGTTGGTGACTGTTTGCCCTTCTTCGAAGCCCAGCATGGTTTCACGCAACACCTGTGGCACGGGTATCGAGGTTTTGGTGTTGGGATTTGCGTACACATAGAGCAACTCACCGGTGATCAACAATTGATCGCCACAAAATATTCCGCCCACAAACTGGATAGACGAATTACCGATGCGCTCACAACGCAAGCCCACATCTAACCTATCGTCGTACTGGGCAGACGCGTGGTATTCCAAGCTGGCTTTTTTGACATACAAATCACCGCCCAACTGGTGCATGGTGTCTTCGTAGGGAATGGCCAATGCGCGCCAGTAGTCCGCCATGGCGGTGTCGAAGTACATCAGGTAGTGGCCGTTGAAGACAATTTTTTGTAAGTCCACCTCTACCCAGCGCACCCGAAGGCGGTGTAGTAATCGAAAATCGTCGCGCGTCATGCTGGCTCCTTCAGCTTAAAGGCCGTTCTTAAGGCCTTTGCTGCATCAGCATGGGCAGTCAAGGCCTCTGGAATCATCCGTCCCATCTGAATAAAACTATGCACCACGCCTTTGTAAATCTCTAAATCGACAGGAACGCCTGCCATGCGCAAATGGTCGCCATAGGCAATGCCTTCGTCCACCAATGGGTCGCACTCGGCCAGACCAATCCACGCTGGCGCAACATCAGACACATTGGCTTCGACCAATGGCGAGAACAAGGGGTCTTTGCGGTGGCTGGGGTGTTCTAAATAGTGGCCGTAGAAGTAGTCGATGCTGTCCTTTTCTAGCAAGAAGCCTTTTGCAAATGTGTCTGCAGACGCCATGTGGTCAGCCGCGCATCCTGGATAAAACATGAGTTGCAAGCGCAACGCGATACCTGCATCGCGCGCGCCTATGGCCGTAGCTGCTGCTAGCGTGCCGCCGGCGCTATCACCACCAATAGCAATGCGTTGCGCGTCCAACCCAAGGTTGTTGGCATGCTGGGCCAACCACTTCAAAGCATCGATAGCATCGCGGTGTGCCGTTGGAAATTTATATTCAGGCGCCAAACGGTAATCCAAAGAAACCACGGCGCATTGCGCCAAATGGGCCAATTGTTTGCAGACGCCCTCATGTGTTTCTGGGCTGCCGACCGTAAAGCCACCGCCATGAAAGTACAGCAAAACAGGTAAGGCGGGGCTAGCTTCACGAGACATAGGTGACCACAACTTGGCACGCAGTTGCGTGCCATCGCGCACCGAGATTTGCAGAGTTTCATCCCTGGCCATAGTGGGCATCGGTGCTTCCAAAATCCCAGCACCCAAGGCGTAAGCCTCTTTGGCTTGGTGCGCAGTCAGAGTGGCGATGGGGGGACGTCCGGCTTTGGCAATGGCTTGCAGGACTTCCTGGGTGCGAGGCGTGAGTTGCGTATA
>CAIRQX010000165.1 GCA_903880855.1 uncultured Burkholderiales bacterium
GTGTAGAAGCCTTGGTCAAAGCTGGGGTGGACGCCATCGTGGTCGATACCGCGCACGGGCACAGCCATGGTGTGCTGGAACGCGTCAAGTGGGTCAAACAAAACTATCCGCACATCGATGTAGTGGGCGGAAACATTGCAACGGGTGCTGCTGCTTTGGCTTTGGCCAAAGCGGGGGCGGATGCCGTGAAAGTGGGGATTGGTCCCGGCTCTATTTGCACCACGCGTATCGTGGCTGGCGTTGGCGTTCCACAAATCATGGCGATAGATAGCGTGGCTACAGCTTTACAAGGTACGGGCGTTCCGTTGATTGCAGATGGCGGTATTCGTTACAGCGGTGATATCGCCAAGGCACTGGCTGCAGGCGCGTCTAGCGTGATGATGGGTGGCATGTTCGCAGGCACGGAAGAAGCGCCTGGAGAAGTCATCCTCTACCAAGGACGTAGTTACAAAAGTTACCGTGGCATGGGTTCCATTGGCGCGATGCAACAAGGCAGTGCTGACCGATATTTCCAAGAGTCGAGCACGGGCAACCCCAATGCAGACAAACTGGTGCCCGAGGGCATTGAAGGCAGAGTGCCTTACAAGGGTTCGATGATTAGCATCGTCTACCAAATGGCGGGAGGTATTCGGGCCAGCATGGGTTATTGCGGTTGCGCCACCATCGACGATATGAAAAACAAGGCTGAATTTGTTGAAATCACCACGGCAGGCATCCGCGAAAGCCATGTGCATGACGTGCAAATCACCAAAGAAGCGCCTAACTACCGCGCTGAATAGCGCAAATAACTGCTTTCTTAGCTTTACTTACCGCCTCTTGGGGCGGTTTTGTTTTTTGAGACAATACGCCAAGGCCACTTAAGGCCCTTTTTTATTGATGTCACACCACAAAATTCTCATTCTTGACTTCGGCTCCCAAGTCACCCAACTCATTGCCCGCCGCGTGCGTGAGGCCCATGTTTACTGCGAAGTGCATCCTTGTGATGCCAGCGAAGAATGGGTGCGGTCTTACGCCGCTGACGGCAATTTAAAAGGCGTGATTTTGTCTGGCAGCCACGCCAGTGTGTATGAAGAAACCACCGACAACGCCCCCGATATCGTCTTTCAGTTGGGAATTCCAGTACTGGGCATTTGCTATGGCATGCAAACCATGGCGCAGCAACTCGGCGGGAAAGTAGAAAGTGGGCAAAACCGTGAATTTGGTTACGCTGAAGTGCGCGCCCATGGGCACACAGCGTTTCTCAAAGACATTGCAGACTTCACCACGGCCGAAGGCCACGGCATGCTCAAGGTATGGATGAGCCACGGTGATAAGGTGACCGAACTGCCATCAGGTTTCAAAGTGATGGCCAGTACGCCTAGTTGCCCCATTGCAGGCATGGCAGATGAAGCCCGTAAGTTTTATGCAGTGCAGTTCCACCCTGAGGTGACGCACACGGTGCAAGGCCAAGCCATGCTCAACCGATTTGTGCGCGATATCTGTGGCGCAAAACCCGATTGGGTGATGCGTGACCACGTTGCTGAAGCAGTGCAATTGATTCGCCAACAAGTGGGAGATGAAGAAGTTATCTTGGGTTTGTCTGGCGGAGTCGACTCGTCGGTGGCAGCCGCTTTGATACACCGCGCCATTGGCGACCAATTGACTTGCGTTTTTGTAGACCACGGCCTGTTGCGTTTGAACGAAGGCGATTTGGTTATGGAGATGTTTGTTGGCAAACTCCAGGCAAAAGTTATTCGTGTGGATGCTAGCGATCTCTTTTTAGGAAAACTGGCTGGTGTGAGTGACCCAGAAGCCAAACGCAAAATAATTGGTGGTTTGTTTGTTGATGTCTTCAAAGAGCAAGCAGCCAAACTCAAAGCAGGTGATGGCGGCCACAAAGGCGCGACCTTCTTAGCACAAGGCACGATTTATCCAGATGTGATTGAGTCGGGTGGCGCGAAAAGCAAAAAAGCAGTCACCATCAAAAGCCACCACAACGTGGGCGGATTGCCTGAGCAATTGGGTTTGAAGTTGCTCGAGCCTCTGCGTGATCTCTTCAAAGACGAGGTGCGCGAGTTAGGCGTGGCGCTTGGCCTGCCGCATGAAATGGTTTATCGCCATCCGTTCCCTGGACCTGGATTGGGTGTGCGTATTCTTGGCGAAGTAAAAAAAGAATATGCCGATTTGCTGCGAAGAGCCGATGCGATTTTTATCGAAGAGTTGCGTAACTTTCGTGATGAAGCAACTGGTAAATCTTGGTACGACCTCACCAGCCAAGCATTCACCGTTTTTTTGCCCGTGAAAAGTGTGGGCGTGATGGGTGACGGCAGAACCTATGAATATGTAGTGGCCCTGCGCGCGGTGCAAACCAGTGACTTTATGACGGCAGATTGGGCTGAATTGCCTTATGCTTTGTTGAAGAAAGTTTCGGGGCGCATTATTAATGAGGTGCGTGGGATTAATAGGGTGACTATGGATGTTTCTAGCAAGCCGCCGGCTACTATTGAGTGGGAATGACCACTTTTATTAGTTTAATGAAGCTTAGGCGTAAAAGAAACTTCTAACTTCTTAGCCAGCGCATCCAATTTTTTATCCTGCGTCCAAATCTTGACTTTTTCTGTAATCAGCGCTGATGCGAGCAAGAGCCTTAGTAAACATCTTTCGTTTGCTAATCTCTTGAAGAAACATTTTTTTAGATAGGACTCAAATGACCACGACTTACTTAATCACGGGTGCCAACCGCGGAATTGGTTTAGAGATGGCGCGACAGATTTTGAAATCTGGTGATCGGCTTCATGCGGTTTGTCGTAATCCGGATTCAGCTACAGAGTTAAATGCGCTTATAGATGCGTCGCAAGGTCGGGGACAAATTTACAAGGCCGATGCTTGCGACGAATTGGCACTTGCAAACATAGCCAACACCATCGTTGGCGGTATAGATGTTGTAGTGTGTAACGCTGGTGTGATGAGCGCACGCGGTGGAATTGAGGATTCGGAGAACACAGCCGATGCGGTGTCTACAGTTTTGATGACAAATATTGCGGGTCCATTCTTTACAGCACGTGCATTTCTCAAGCAACTCAAGTTGAGTAAAACACCCAAGATCTGCATCATTTCCTCATTTATGGGTAGTCAGCACCACCAAGGTGCATCAGCCTATTTTTATCGTGCGTCTAAGGCGGGCGCCAACAACATCATGGTGACTTTGGCGAACGAACTTAAAGCCAGCGGCGTCACCGTAGCGTCTTTTCATCCTGGTTGGGTTAAAACCGATATGGGTGGAAGCAACGCTGACATTACGCCTGTTGAAAGCGCTACAGGGTTGCTGCAACGTTTCCTATTGCTCACTATGGCCAAGTCAGGGTCTTTCATAAATTTCGACGGCAAAGAATTACCTCTTTAGTGTCCATATTTCAGACTATTCATTTGTCTCCTTAATGACTAGTCATTAGGGATTTACCCGTTAGAAAAGTTAACAGGTTGGGCGATAGTGTTTACAGTTTTTTTTCTAGGGGATTGCATGCTGAGTTTGAATATAAACGGCGTTAACCATCGGGTTGATGTAGAACCTGATATGCCTTTGTTGTGGGTGATTCGAGAGCAACTAGGTTTAACGGGTACCAAATTTGGTTGTGGCATTGCCCAATGCGGCGCTTGCACGGTGCATGTGAATGGGGAGCCCGTTCGGTCTTGCTCTCTTCCTGTGTCAAATGCAGTGAACCAAA
>CAIRQX010000166.1 GCA_903880855.1 uncultured Burkholderiales bacterium
CAAAGCGCATGAAGTGCTCAACCGCATTCCTTCTCAACGCTTTGAGGCTTTGATGCAGTTCCAAGCGAATCGTGCCCATGGCCTTTATGAGAAAGCTTTGGATTTGCTGCCAGCACATGAATTCAAAGCCCAAAAGCCTGGACTGATGATGTCCAGCATCTACCGCACCTTGCTGCGTGAGATTCAAGCCAAGCAATTTCCTGTTTTGCAGCAACGCGTGGCACTCACTCCGTTGCGCAAACTATGGCTCGCTTGGAAGATGCAGGCGCTTGGGCGTTTTTAAGCCTTTGTGAAAAAGTTAACCATCATCGGCGCAGGATGGTCGGGCTTAGCCTGTGCGGTGGCAGCCACGCAAGCGGGTTGGCAAGTCGAGTTGTTTGAAGCCGCGAACGAGGCCGGTGGACGCGCACGTAGTTTGGATCAAAGCTTTGCTGGCGTTCCATTAGACAACGGACAACATATTTTGTTGGGAGCTTACCAAGACACCCTCCAACTTATGAGAACTGTCGGCGTGAACCCAGATAACGTGTTGCTGCGATCGCCCTTGGATTTGCGCACTGCGGATGGTTTAGGGTTTAAGTTGCCCCATGGTTTCTATCCATTAGAGAAATTTTTTGTCACTCCTTCAGCAGCATTCAAACTAATCATTGGTATCGCTTTTGCAAAGGGTTGGAGCGCTCAAGATAAATGGCGCTTGATGCAAGCATGCTGGCGTTGGCAACTTGCAGGTTTCACCTGCAATGCCACATGGTCAGTCAGCCTGCTTTGCGAAGCTTCACAGCTCACCCCGCGCGTTGTGCAAGGACTGATCGAGCCGCTCTGCCTATCTGCTCTCAATATGCCTTTGCAAAGCGCCAGTGCCGCAGTTTTTTTGCGGGTATTGCGTGATGCGATGTTGAGTGGGGTGGGCTCTTCTGATTTGCTAATTCCCAAGACAGATTTGGGGGCGCTGTTTCCGCAAGCTTGTTTGAAATGGTTGCGCCAGCGAGGTGCGCAGGTGCATTTAGGTAGCCGATTTACGCAAGAAGATGTGGCGCAGTGGCTTGCAAGGTCTGATGAAGCGCTATCTACCAAAGTTGTTAAAGGGGCTTTGGTACTCGCCTGCCCCGCTTGGGAAGCCGCGCGTTTGACGCAAACGGTTGCACCAGCTTGGTCTGCAAAAGCCACAGCGCTTTCGCATACCGCTATTGCCACGGTGTATTTGCAATGCCACGATGCTGGATTTAAAGGCTTGGGCCGACCGATGGTCGCCCTGCAGATGAACCAAAGCGCTCCAGCGCAATTTGTGTTCGACCGAGGGGCTCTATGCCAACAACCAGGTTTACTCGCTGCAGTGGTCAGCGCATCGGAAGGTGAACGTGAACAAATCGCAACGCAAGTGCAACAGCAAGTGTCTGAGCAACTTGGCTTAAAGCAACTCAGCGTCGTTCAAACCGTGGTTGAAAAGCGCGCGACCTTTGCGTGTTTACCCCATACCTTTGAAGGACCCCACCATGTCGGCGTCAAACCCAATGCGTCAGTCGCTACAAATATCTTTGCCTGCGGGGACTACGTGCGCGGCCCCTACCCCGCAACCTTAGAAGGCGCTGTCCGCTCAGGCCAGCAAGTGGTCCGCCACCTCAGTTAAGTGCCGTACTGTCCAAGGTTGTGGCGAGTCGTGCGTCCACGGATGGCCTTGGGGGTTGATCCACACTGAGTGAAAGCCCGCTTCGCGGGCACCCCAAGCGTCGGCATGGGCGTCGTCGCCGACATGAAGCACTTGTTCGGCTTCCAGCGCTAAATGCGAGGTGGCTAGTTGGTAAATTTTTGCATCTGGTTTCGCAACGCCCGCTTCATGGGCCTTGAATGCCGCATGAAAGTAAGGCGCGGCAGGCGTGACAAACACATCTGCAGTGCCATTGGAAATAGCGACGAGTCGATATTTGGCAGATAGGCGGGCCAAGGCTTCTTCCACCCCTTCATAAAGTGTGACGCGCTGCCTTGCGGAATTGAAAACGGCATAAGCCTCGTCTGCCAGCTGCGGGTTGTCGCCGGCTTGGCGCATGGTTTCGCGAATCACTTCGCAGCGCAAAAAACCCAAGTCATGTGCTTTAGCCGTTTGTTGCGCCACTACGCGCTGGCGAATGGCTTGTTTGACTTCTGCTTGCTGGGTCAACTCTGCCGTTTTGGGGGTGTGGGCAATTAACCAGTGAAGCAAAGCTTGCTCCGCACCTGCGATGGTGGGTGCGACGGGCCACA
>CAIRQX010000167.1 GCA_903880855.1 uncultured Burkholderiales bacterium
GGTCGTACAGCGAGGCGCCAGAGGGTAAGAGCCCACGGCTATTGAGCAAGCTCTCGGCTTTCTCGTGGCCTTGCTCTGTCAGAAACACTTGGTGCGATTTTTCGTCAACCGTGAAGTCTCCGGGGGTGATGATGCCCTCGCCGGTGCGAGGGTCTTCTTCCCCGACTTGGCGGGTCAAAGCGGGCACCACTTGGTTGATGGCCACGTAGAGTTCTGTGTGGTCTTCGGCTTGTCCGCTGATGATGAGTGGTGTGCGGGCCTCGTCAATCAGGATCGAATCGACCTCGTCGACGATGGCGTAGTGCATACCACGCTGTACACGGTCCTCTACTTCATAGACCATGTTGTCGCGCAAATAGTCAAATCCAAATTCGTTGTTGGTACCGTAGGTGATGTCTGCACGATAGGCGGCTTGTTTGTCTGCACGTTGCATTTGTGGCAGATTTACGCCGACAGACAAACCTAGGAAGTTATACAAGCGACCCATCCACTGTGCATCGCGATTAGCCAAGTAGTCGTTCACCGTGACCACATGCACGCCTTTTCCGGTAAGTGCGTTGAGGTAGACGGGCAAGGTGGCGGTCAAGGTTTTGCCTTCGCCAGTTCGCATCTCAGCGACCTTGCCTTGGTGCAAGGCAATACCGCCGACCAACTGCACGTCAAAGTGACGCATTTTCATGACGCGCTTCGAGCCCTCGCGAACTACCGCAAAGGCTTCAGGCAAAACATCATCCACAGTTTCGCCTTGCTGGAGTCGGGCTTTGAATGCATCGGTCTTGGCGCGTAATGCTTCGTCGCTCAAGGATTCCAATGCACTTTCCAATGCGTTGATCTGCGCGACGGTTTTGCGATAGGTTTTGAGCATCCGATCGTTGCGGCTGCCAAAAATAGAAGTCAGTAATTTAAAAGCCATGCGTGCGATACGGTGTTTTTATAAGCGAGTCACCGCAAAAAAGACCGCAATATCCTTTGTAGAAGGCGTTAGAGGTGAAGCCAATCATTTTACCCGCCACAAGATCGCATAATTGGTCCATGCGACAACCGCCCCAAGACACCTCACCCAAGAGAGCCGACTCGCTCGCAGCCTTGCGCGATTTGGGATACAACGCCGTGCCGAAGTCCAACTTCGTCATTCGCGGTAAATCGCAGTCAGTCACGCAAATCCTTGACGGCGCCACATCGCTTTTCCAACTTCAAGCGCTTGCGCGCGACGGGCAAAACCGCTTGCAAGCGATTCTTCCGCTTTTACCCGTCACTATGCGAAGCCTCGTGCAATCTGGCGGGGTCGACGGCGAGGCTTGGTGCATCTTGGTGCCCAACAGCGCCATGGCAGCAAAGCTGCGTCAGTTTTTACCGTCGCTTTGTGCGCACCTCAGAACAAAGGGATGGAATGTGCAGACGATTACGGTGAAAGTTATCAACAGCTAGAGCTCATTCGTATACGTATTCCCATTCCCTTTCCCATTCCATTTCCATTTCCATTGGTACTTGAATTCGCTCTCGCACTTGCTATCACTCTGACACCATTTAGACAGTTTTTCCGCTAAATCCATGTTTTATTTATCCAAAATTTTGTCTGCCATCACCCAGCCTATGTTTTGGCTTGCAATATGGTGGTTTACAGCGCTTGTGATCATTTCTAAGTGGCGTCGTGCTGCGCACACCATGTTGTGGTCAGGTTTGTTCGTTTTATTTTTGTTGGGGTTTGAAGCATTTCCCAACATGCTGCAGCGCCCTTTGGAGAACCGTTTTTCTGTTCCGCAACCTCAAGACATTTCAAAATATGCTGGATTTATTGTTCTGGGTGGCGCAACTGGGCACCCTCATAGTTTTTTAGAGCACGGTCAAGTGCCTTTGGGTAGCGCCGCAGAGCGTATGACGATTCCTGTGGGCTGGATGCGTTCGAACATTCACTTTGAATTGGTTTTCTCTGGTGGCGAAGGACGCATGATTACCACGGGCACTACCGAAGCCACTTTGGCTGGTGCGTTTTACAAAGAGCAAGGTTTGGACATGCAACGCGTGCGCCTTGAAGATGGCTCACGCAACACGCGCGAGAACGCCCAAAAAGTTGCCGCACTACTAGGTGACAGTTGCCAAAAAAATTGGCTGCTTGTGACGTCTGCTTCGCATATGCCAAGGTCTATGGAAGAGTTCAATGCCGTTGGCTGCTATGTAACGCCCTACCCTGTCGACTTTCAAACTTCGAGCACTACCGCCTGGACGGAGTACTCACTCGCCAGCAGTTTGATGCGCTGGCAAGTTGCTTTGCATGAGTGGTTGGGCTTGGCTGTTTACGCTTTCACCCGATAAGCAGACAACAAAAAAGCCAGTTCTTCTTTTGGAAGAACTGGCTTGCATGTGGTGCCGCTTGTCGGAATCGAACTGACGACCTACCGCTTACAAGGCGGGTGCTCTACCAACTGAGCTAAAGCGGCAATGTTAGTTATTTTACTGTGCTCTTTCGACTTTATTTGACACGCTTTAAAGTCGGACGACCACTGGGCGGTGTTGGTGGAGTCGTATCGTCGTCAGATGACTCACTTGCTGTTTTTGAAGTTGTGACTGCTGCCAATGGCGCACGAGACTCAGGCGCTGGCAAGACAGATTTTATGCCAGTCTCCGCGCCGTTTTTGGTGTGCATGGGGAACGCCATACCTTGACCGTTTTCTCTGGCGTAGATCGCCAAGACGCGGTCTACCGGCACGATGATTTCACGCGGCGTGCCTGCAAAGCGGGCTTTGAATTCGATCACGTCGTTACCCAAAGACATGCTGCTGGTGGCGTCGTAACTCACGTTGAGCACAATCTCACCATTCTTGACGTATTCCTGAGGCACTTGCACCATCTCGTCTACCTGCACTGCGATGTAGGGCGTGTAGCCGTTGTCGGTGCACCACTCGTGCAGAGCACGCAATAGGTAGGGACGGGTGGACGATGCGTCAGGTGCGTTCAACATAGCAATTACTTACGCATGACCTTCTCAGAAGGTGTCAATGCCTCGATATAAGCAGGGCGCGAAAAAATACGCTCGGCGTACTTCAACAAGGGTGCTGCATTTTTCGACAGGTCGATGCCGTAGTGGTCTAAGCGCCACAACAAAGGTGCAATGGCCACGTCGAGCATAGAGAAGTTGTCGCCGAGCATGAACTTGTTTTTCAAGAACACGGGAGCTAACTGCGTCAAGCGGTCACGGATATGTGCGCGGGCTTTCTCCAAAACCTTTTCATTAGCCTTGGCTGCGCGCGACTCCAAAATGGTGACGTTGGTAAACAGTTCTTTTTCAAAGTTGAGCAAGAACAAACGCACGCGAGCACGGTCGACAGGGTCGCCGGGCATGAGTTGTGGATGCGGAAAACGCTCGTCAATGTATTCGTTGATGATGTTGGACTCGTACAAGATCAGATCGCGCTCGACCAAGATCGGCACTTGGCCATAAGGGTTCATCACATTGATGTCTTCCGGCTTGTTGTAGAGGTCGACATCGCGGATTTCAAAGTCCATGCCTTTTTCAAACAAGACGAAGCGGCAACGATGAGAGTAAGGACACGTAGTTCCCGAATAAAGCACCATCATGATGGGTGTCTCCTAAAAATCAAAAAGAGTGACAAACTAGTTTGCCACTCCGTGAGGTGATGACAAACACAAGGTCTGCCATCGAATGAACAGTGATTACTTGATGTCTTTCCAGAACGACGCATTCAAGCGCCAAGCAATCACCATAAAGCAACCGAGGAACAGTAAAACCCACACACCTAAACGCACGCGGGTGTTTTGGGAAGGCTCGCCCATCCATTGCAAATAGCCGATCAAATCTCCAACGGCTTGGTCGTATTCCAAGGGACTTACGGTACCTGGTGTAACTTGCTCCCAACTTTTGAACACTTTGGTGGCATGGCCGCCATGGCCTTCGTGCTCTTCGTAAATGGGTTTACGTACACCCTGCATTTCCCACAATACGTGTGGCATACCGACGTTAGGGAAGGCTAAATTGTTCCAACCAGTGGCTTTGCTTTCGTCACGGTAGAAGGTGCGCATGTAGGTGTAGAGGTAGTCCGCACCTGTTCCGCCAGAGCCTGAGCGTGAACGTGAAATCACGGTTAGGTCGGGCGGTGTTGCACCGAACCACTCTTTGGCAAGCTTGGGGTCGATGTTGGACTTCATGGTGTCGCCAACTTTGTCAGTGGTGAACAACAGGTTGTCCTTGATTTGCTGCTCGGTCAAACCGATATCAGTCAAACGGTTGTAACGCATGTAAGCCGCAGAGTGGCAATTCAAGCAGTGGTTCACAAACAATTTAGCGCCATGTTGCAAAGCTGCTAGGTCGTTGGTTTTATTGGGCGCTTTGTCCCAGGCGATGCTGTCGCCACCAGAGGCTTGGACACCTGCCACCACACCAAATGCTAGGACGAGGCTGAGAAGAATTTTTTTCATAGTGAGTCTGCTCCGTCAATTCTTCAGTGAGGCGTAAAAGTTACGCGGTCAGGCACTGGCTTGGTGTCGCCAATCGTGCTCCACCAGGGCATCAACAGGAAGAAGCCGAAATAGAACAAGGTACCGACTTGCGACACACGTTCGCCAATCGCGGACGGTGGCTGCACACCTAAATAGGCCAGCACGACAAAGTTGATGACGAAGATGCCGTAGAGATACTTGTGCCAATCTGGGCGATAACGAATCGACTTCACCGCACAGTTGTCTAACCAAGGCAAGAAGAAAAGGATGATGACAGCACCACCCATGACCAACACGCCCCAGAACTTCGCGTCAATAGACAACATCAAGACGGACAAGACAACCGCCGCACCGACAACACCGCCTTTGATGATTTGCGGAAGTTGGGTACGCACCGCGCCAAAGTAAGCGCCAGCCAATACGCAGGCGATCAAGGCATACATCATTTCGCTGGTGATGGCGCGCAACATCGAATAGAAAGGCGTGAAATACCAAACAGGCGCAATGTGCAGTGGCGTCTTCAATGGATCAGCAGGAATGAAGTTGTTGTACTCCAAAAAGTAGCCGCCGAATTCAGGGGCGAAAAAGATGATGGCGGTAAAGACAATCAAGAAACCCGTTACGCCCATGATGTCATGCACTGAGTAATAGGGGTGGAAGGGAATACCGTCCAATGGATGGCCATTAGCGTCTTTCGGCGCATTGGGGCCTTTGATCTCGACCCCATCAGGGTTGTTGGAGCCCACTTCATGCAAGGCAATGATGTGCGCAACGACCAAGCCGAGCAATACCAATGGAACAGCAATCACGTGGAAGCTGAAGAAGCGGTTTAAGGTGGCGTCACTCACCACGTAGTCACCACGGATGAGCAAAGCCAAGTCAGGGCCGACAAAAGGAATGGCCGCGAACAAGTTCACGATCACTTGCGCGCCCCAGTAGGACATTTGGCCCCAGGGCAACAAGTAGCCCATGAAGGCTTCGGCCATCAAACACAAAAAGATGGCGCAACCGAAGATCCACACCAACTCACGGGGCTTTCGGTATGAACCGTAAATCAAGCCACGGAACATATGCATGTAGACCACGATGAAAAACGCTGAAGCGCCCGTGGAGTGCATGTAGCGGATCAACCAACCCCAAGGCACATCACGCATGATGTACTCAACCGAAGCAAATGCCAGCGCAGCATCTGGTTTGTAGTGCATGACCAAGAAGATACCTGTGACGATTTGGATGACCAAGACCAGCAAGGCTAAGGAGCCAAAGAAGTACCAGAAGTTGAAATTCTTGGGAGCGTAATACTCCGACAAATGCTCTTTATAGAGCTTAGATGCGGGGAATCGGTTATCTACCCAGTTAAGCAGTTTTTCTGCCACGGGTGCGTCAGGAGAAATCTCTTTGAAGTTAGCCATGTTGTAGCGTCCGATCAGGCTTTTTTGTCTTCACCGATCAGCAGCTTGGTGTCTGATAGGTACATGTGTGGCGGAATTTCTAGGTTATCCGGCGCAGGCTTGTTCTTGTAAACACGGCCGGCCATGTCGAAGGTCGAACCATGGCAGGGGCACAAGAAACCGCCGTTCCAGTCGTCAGGCAAAGAGGCTTGGGCGCCCGTTTGGAATTTGTCTGATGGCGAGCAACCCAAGTGGGTGCAAATACCAACGGCGACAAAAATTTCGGGTTTGATAGAACGCGCTTGGTTCAAGGCGTATGCGGGGGTCAGTTCGCTAGGCTTGCGCTCAGACTTGGGGTCAGCCAATTGGGATTCGATTTTTTTCAAGGACTCGACCTGGTCAGGCGTGCGCTTGACGATCCAAACAGGCTTACCGCGCCACTCGACGGTCATTTTTTCACCCGAGGCCAAGGCGGAAATGTCTACCTCGACAGCGGCACCGGCAGCTTTGGCTTTTTCAGAAGGCTGGAATGTACTAACAAAGGGGACTGCGACGGCTACGCCGCCCACAGCACCTGCGCAGGTGGAGGCGATCAGCCACGTGCGTTTGCTGCTATCAACTGGGGTGTCACTCATGAAATTCCTCGAGCTTTGTGCCACAAATGGGGTTAACCGCCCATTGTATCCGAGCGGGAAAACCCGAATCAAGCCCCCAAGCCAATTCCTGTAAGCATTCGGGCTACTGCCATGGCCTCCAGCAAACTAGAGGGGTCTGCCACACCCTTGCCAGCCAGGTCAAAGGCGGTGCCATGGTCGGGGCTGGTGCGCACAAAGGGTAGGCCGAGGGTGATGTTGACCCCCTGCTCCACGCCCAAATATTTGACTGGAATCAACCCTTGGTCGTGGTACATAGCCACCACCACATTAAAAGCGCCGGGTTGGCCGCGTTCAGAGCGTGCGCGCATGAAAACGGTATCGGGTGACCATGGGCCACTAACCGTCATCCCCTCTGCTTTTGCAAGTTGAATGGCGGGTTGGATGATGTCCGTCTCTTCGCGGCCCAACAAACCACCCTCGCCTGCGTGGGGGTTGAGTCCGGCCACAGCGAGATGCGGCGCACGCCCAGTCGAGGCCAATTCAGCGCGGTGCGTGATGCGCAAAGTCTCCAGAATGTTGTCCACCGTGATCGCGTCAATCGCTTGGCGCAGGGGTTGGTGGATGGTGACCAAGACGGTTTTGAGTTCTCGATTGGCCAACATCATGCGCACTGGCAACTGATCTGTCGTTTTGTGCAGGTGTTGTGCCGCCAAAGCTTGCAGCATTTCGGTGTGTCCAGGAAACTTCACGCCCGCCAATGCCAGCGCCTCTTTGTGCAGTGGCGCCGTGACGATCGCAGACACCTCGCCGCGCAAAGCTGATTGGGTTGCCCATGTGATGCTGTAAGCGGCAAGTTGGCCGGCAACTGCACTGATTTTTCCGAAAGCGGGAACTTGTTCCAGTGCAAGCGGGCTTCCAACTTGTTGGATCGAAAGTCCTTCCTGCATAGGCATAGGCATATTCATAGGCATTGGCTTAGGCAATGGCCTAGTCTTTGCAGCAACCACTTGCCACGCACGTTGCATAACAGCTTTGTCACCGACCACGATGCAGTTGTGAAACTGCTCAGGCGCTTGGCAAAAAGCTTTAACGATGATTTCTGGCCCAATCCCCGCTGCGTCTCCAATGGTGATGGCGATGGGCTTCTTATCGACGGGCATAGTCAAGCAAGCGCAAGCACTTAAGCAGGGTTGTCGATGTCGATGAACTGGTGCGTAAGCCCCAGCATTTGCGCCACATGGCCTGCCACCGCAGGCGCACCATAACGCTCCGTCGCGTGGTGGCCACAGGCCAAAAAGGCAACACCTGTTTCACGCGCCAAATGCGCTTGGGGTTCAGAGATTTCACCCGTGATGAAAGCGTCAGCGCCAGCTGCAATCGCATCTTCGAAATAGCTTTGTGCCCCGCCTGAACACCAGGCAATTTTTTGTAAGGGCTTGGCTTGTTCGCTGACTACCGTGGGAGTTCGTCCTAAGGTTTTGGCTACAGCCTCAGCTAAATCTTGCGCGCTTTTAAAGGCTTGTCCATCATTGCGTTGTCCTAAGAGGCCCAAGTTTTGATCACCAAACCGGCTGACCACATCCAAGCCCAAAAGCTTGGCGAGTTGAGCGTTATTGCCCAACTCGGGATGCGCGTCTAGAGGCAAGTGGTAAGCAATCAAGTTGATGTCGCTTTGCAACAGGCGTTGCAAACGTTGCTTCATCCAACCCGTCACCGTGCCGTCTTGGCCACGCCAAAACAATCCGTGGTGGACAAAGATCGCATCGGCTTTGGCCTCGATCGCAGCATCTATGAGCGCGCGACTTGCCGTCACGCCTGACACGATATGGGATATGCGCTCGCGGCCTTCCACCTGCAAACCATTGGGGCCGTAGTCTTTGAAGTTATTTGGTTGCAATACGTCATGAAAGGCCTTGAGCAATTCGTTGCGGCTGATGTCTTTTTTGAGCACGTTTAGATTTGGTTGTTGTGGTTAGCTTTATTTGTTAGCTTTAATGTGTTTGGCGGCCGGCCGCTGCGCAGGGGTCACGTCCAAAGAAAGATCGGCATCGCGTCGCTTGATGCGCATTTTGACCGCAGTGCCAGGCGTTTGTGCAGCAATCATGGTGAGCAACTCGCTCACGTTGTGCACGTCTTTCTCGCCAACCGCCAACAGCACGTCACCTGGCTTCAAACCAGCCTTGAAAGCAGGCCCATTTTGCAAAACACCCGTGATGATGACGCCCTCCGTTTGCTTGATACCAAACGTCTCAGCCAAATCGGAATTTAACTCGACTGGCTCGACACCAATCCAGCCGCGCGTGACTTGGCCATCTCGCACTAAGCCTTCAAGCACCTGCCGCGCTGTGTTGACGGGAATGGCAAACCCGATTCCCATGTTGCCACCCGATCGCGAATAAATCGCCGTGTTGATTCCCAACAAACTACCGTTCACATCGACCAATGCGCCGCCTGAATTGCCGGGATTGATGGCAGCGTCGGTTTGGATAAAGTTCTCAAATGTGTTGATGCCAAGTTGGTTACGTCCTAGAGCCGAGATGATGCCTCCCGTCACGGTTTGCCCCACGCCAAATGGGTTGCCAATCGCCAAGACTTTGTCGCCCACCTGCACCGTATCGGAATTGCCCATGGCGATGACTGGCAATCTGTCTAAAGTGATGCGCAAAACTGCCAGATCGGTATCAGGATCCGTTCCAATCACTTTGGCTGTCGTGCGTCGACTGTCGCTCAAAGTGACTTCGATTTCTTGCGCACCTTCGACCACGTGGTTATTGGTCAAGATATAGCCCTCGGGGCTGACGATCACGCCACTGCCCAAGCCCATTTGCGGGCTGTTGTCTTCCCGATCGCCATAAAAAAACCGAAACCATGGGTCATTTGCCAACGGATGTGCAGTTCGCGCTTGGGTGGTGGCGATACTGACCACCGCAGGGGCGGCACGTTTTGCTGCAGGGCTCATACTGCCTGGCATGACGGTGCCTGGCGCATTGGAAGCCGCCTCCAATAAAGTCACACCCTGCAAAGAGGGGCGACGCTTTAACCACTCGGGCTTTAAGGTGACGAGCACAAACCACACCGCGAATAAAACGGTGACGACTTGCGAAAAAAGCAACCAATATCGTTTCATAAAAATCTGCCTAGAGGCAACACCACTTTACGAAAACAAACGTAACTAAGGTGCGCTACCAGGGGCTTCTGGTTCAGCCTCTGGCGCTTGGGTGTGTTTGATAAAGAGTTGCGCAGCCCAAATACCCACCTCATAAAGAATACACATAGGAATTGCCAGCGCCAATTGCGACACCACGTCGGGAGGCGTGATAACGGCCGCAATGACAAAAGCCAGCACAATGAAATACGAACGGAAGTCTTTGAGCTTTTGGATAGAGACCACATTCATCCTAGCCAGCACAATTACCACAATCGGTACCTCAAACGCCAAGCCAAAGGCTATGAACATGGTGATCACAAAACCCAAATACGCCTCGATATCAGGAGCGGCCGTGATGCTCTTAGGCGCAAAGCTTTGTATGAATTTAAAGACTTGGCCAAACACAAAGAAATAACAAAAGGCCACGCCAATAAAAAACAGCAAGGTGCTCGACACCACCAAAGGCAAGACCAGTTTTTTTTCATGCGTATACAAACCAGGGGCGACAAATGCCCACATTTGGTAGAGCACCACAGGCAAAGCCATCAAGAAGGCCGTCATCAACAAAATTTTGAGTGGCACTAAAAATGGCGAAATCACCGAGGTAGCAATCAGCGTCGCGCCAGCCGGCAATTGCGCGATCAAAGGCGCAGCCAAAATGTCGTAGAGCGCGGCAGGTCCAGGGTAAACCGACAAGGCCACAGCCGCCACACCAATGGCAATGCAGGCTTTAACCAAACGGTCGCGTAACTCAACGAGGTGCTGGACGAAGGGTTGCTCGCTACCTGCGAGTTCGTCTTTGGGGGTGCTGTCAGACATTCGGTTTTACACCGGGGCGGAACCGTGCCACGCGCGCCGCGCCAGACAAAGCTTTGGTGCGCACACCCATACGTGCTTTGTACCAATGGGGGGTCGCACCGCGCTTGATGCGCCATTTTTTCTTGGGGTTTTGGTATTCGGGAACAGGCGTGGTGACGCTGGCCGCCCAACTCTCACCCGTTAGTTGCGCCGTGGTGTCGGCCCAGTCTTTCTCAAATTCGTTGCTGGCAGTTTGCACCGAACTTTGAACATCTCGGGCAGCGTTCTCTACGCTGTCTTTCATTTTCTTCAATTCTTCCAAATCCATGGATCGGTTGACTTCGGATTTGACATCGGCCACATAGCGCTGCGCTTTGCCAATCCAAGCACCCAAAGTGCGGGCCACGGCAGGTAGTTTTTCGGGCCCAATGACAACCAATGCCACGGCACCAATGAGTGCCATTTTGGAAATGCCAAGATCAATCACAGTGCACGATCACACACGTCTTAAGACTTGTGTTTGACTTCAACGTCAATAGTATTTTTTTCAGTGGCAGTTGGAGTACCGCCCACGGCAGGAGCAGGCGAGGCTGGTTTTTCTTCTGGAGGCGTACCACCCTCTTTCATGCCGTCTTTAAAGCCTTTGACAGCGCCACCGAGGTCGGAACCCAAATTGCGCAACTTCTTGGTACCAAAGACCAGCATCACAATGACTAGCACGATCAACCAGTGCCAAAGCGAAAACGAACCCATACGAAACTCCTAAACAATTAAGCAGATTCTAATCAGCCACGCAACCAAGGGCGCGGACCACCCATGACGTGCCAATGTAGGTGGTGGACTTCCTGTCCGCCCTCTTTGCCAGTATTAGTCACAACCCTAAACCCCCCTTCAGGGTAAGGCCTTGCGCCTTCTTGCAATGCCAGCTTCGGCGCCAAGCCCATCATGCGGCCGATTAATGCCTCGTGCGCTGGCTCCAATTGCGCCAACGAGGCGATGTGCAACTTAGGAATCATCAAAAAATGCACGGGCGCCCAGGGGTTGATATCGTGGAAGGCAAAGATCTCATCGTCCTCGTAAACCTTGCGCGAAGGGATCTGCCCCGCAATGATTTTGCAAAAAATACAGTTCGCGTCTTGCATGCTTATTCCCCAGCATCCTCTCGTTGTTGCGCTTTGCGCAGGGCTTTTTCTTCCAAACCGCTCAAGCCTTCACGGCGGGCCAATTCGTCCACCACGTCAGCGGGTGTCAAACCATAGTGGGCCAGTGCGATCATGCTGTGGAACCACAAGTCAGCGACCTCATTGACCAACTTAGCGCGGTCGCCACCGTTGTCGATGTCTTTGGCAGCCATCACCGTTTCCGTGGCTTCTTCGCCAATTTTTTTCAAAAATGCGTCAGGCCCTTTGTGCAGCAAGCGGGCGACATAGCTTTTTTCGGGGTCACCGCCGTTGGCGGGTTTGCGCGTTTCAATGACGTCGGCAAGACGCATCAAAGTGTCAGAGGTATTGGCTGGGTTGGAACGCATGGTGTTCACTTGTAAATAGATTCAGGGTCTTTCAGAACGGGCTCGCACGCTTGCCACTTATCGCCTTCTAGACGTTGGTAAAAACAACTGTGGCGGCCAGTATGGCAGGCAATGCCCGGGTCATGCCCCTCTTGCGTCACCTTAAGCAAAACCACGTCACTGTCGCAGTCGATGCGAATATCGTGCACGGTTTGCATATGGCCTGACTCTTCGCCCTTGAACCAAAGTTTGTTACGTGAGCGGCTGAAGTACACCGCGCGCTTTAATTGAGCGGTGAGTTGGAGCGCCTCGCGGTTCATCCACGCAAACATCAGCACGTCGCCGGTGGATTGCTCTTGGGCGATAACGGGGACAAGGCCTTTGTCGTCGTATTTGATTTTGTCTAGCCAGTGCATGGTAGACATCTTATTGGAGCCGTTCAATTTATTAAGTTGAAGCGTCCCGGAACGCTCTCAAAACCGTATTCATCCTCGTCTGATACCCAGCACCTTGTGACTTAAACCATTCAAGTACATCTTGATCCAATCGCAAAGAAATAGAGGCCTTGGGGGGTAACGGCTTTAAACCTCTGCGTACTATGCCGCGAACAATATGTTTGACATCAGCCTCAGGGTGCTCAGGTGTAGTTTTGACATTACCGTCGCCAGACTCTAGGCGGGCCCAATCAGTTTTGGATTTCATCGAAGTAGATTTGCGACTCGCGCTTGGTGGCTTTTCGGAAAGAGATGAGGCGGATTTCATGTGCATTCTCCGTATGTACGACTGAAACAAGTGTGCCTACTAGCAATCCAAGTGTAACGAAACGCTGCTCGCCATAGGAGAAACGGTCATCCTCGAAAGTGAAAGTCGGTCCTACAAAAACCCTATGTCCATCCACAAAGTCGAGACCGTGGGCTTTGATGTTCGCCGCACGTTTTGTTTCAGACCAAGTGAACTTCATAGACAATTGTATATACGAAATGAATTTACATCGAACGACATTCATTACGCCGTTAACTTAGGAAGTTCCAGCGCGAATAGCTGGCGCATTGTCTTTTTGTCCCACTCAAAACAACGAACTTGCCATGTACCTCGTATCTCCTCAGACGCTCCGACTACAGAGGAAGGCTAATCGTAACATTTTTAAATATTATTTA
>CAIRQX010000168.1 GCA_903880855.1 uncultured Burkholderiales bacterium
GATATCGCGCAGGGTATTTCTAAGGGTAGTTTTAGTGCAAGCGAAGTGCTGCAATCTAGTTTGGATCGCATTGAAGCCACCGACAAAAAAGTCAATGCGTTTACAGCCAAACATGTAGATCGTGCGATACAAAAAGCGCAATCCATTGATGCTTTGCGCGCTTCAGGTGCCTCTCTACCGCCATTGGCGGGTGTGCCCTTTGCTGTTAAAAATTTATTCGATGTGCAGGGTCAGGTCACCTTGGCAGGCTCCATAGTCAACCGTCATCACGCACCTGCCAAGCAAGACGCTTTTTTAATCCAGCAAATGGCAGCAGCCGGTGCCGTCTTGGTCGGCTCCCTCAATATGGACGAGTTTGCCTACGGCTTCACCACCGAGAACACGCACTACGGTCCTTGCAGAAATCCGCACGACACCACACGTATTTCGGGCGGCTCGTCGGGCGGTTCAGGCACTGCAGTCGCTGCACACCAAGTGCCTTTGACATTAGGGTCTGATACCAATGGCTCCATCCGAGTACCCGCCTCTTTGTGTGGCGTGTGGGGGCTCAAGCCCACCTTTGGAAGGTTGTCGCGGAGGGGGACTTTTCCGTTCGTCAACAGCATCGACCATTTAGGCGGCTTTGCCAATTCCTTGGACGGTTTGGCCACGATGTATGACGCTATGCAAAGTCCCGATGCGCTAGATCCTGGTTGTCACGTCAAGAAAGTTGAACCCGTGTTGCCCTCTTTGCAACACGGCACACAAGGTTTGCGTATCGGAGTTCTCAATGGCTTCTTTGAAGACAACGCCTCGCCCCAAGCGCGCGAGGTAGTCGCCACGGCAGCAAAAGCCTTGGGCGTGCATGCGCAAGTGCAATGGCCAGACGCCACCTTAGGGCGCATCGCCGCATTCATCATCACGGCCAGCGAAGGCGGCGCATTGCACTTAGACAATTTGCGCCACCGCATTGAAGAGATGGAACCACTCTCCGTGGACCGTTTTATGTCAGGCGCTTTGCAACCCGCTGCTTGGTATATCAAAGCGCAAAGGTTTCGCAGGATCTACCGCGACAAGGTCAACGCCTTATTCGAGAACTGGGACGTGTTGTTGGCGCCCGCCACACCTGTCAGCGCACCTGTCATCGGCACAGACTGGTTGGAGATCCAAGGTCAAACCTTACCCAGTCGCGCGGCTATGGGTTTATTGACACAACCTATTTCGTTTGCAGGCTGCCCAGTGGTGGCTGCGCCCATGTGGCCAAGCTTGAACGATAGCTTGCCATTGGGTATCCAAATCATTTCTGCCCCTTGGCGCGAAGATTTGGCATTTCGTGTCGCCAAACAACTAGAAACCTTAAGCATTTGCCATCTAAAGAAAGTCGAGCTGTAAATGCAGATTAATTTGCCACATGTTTTGGCTGAAATGGAAGTTGCCTTCGCCCGTTATGAAGACGCTTTGGTGAACAACAAAGTGGACGTTCTGGACGAATTGTTTTGGAATAGCCCACACACCTTGCGCTACGGCATCGGAGAAAACTTATATGGCTTTGAAGCTATTCAGGCCTTTCGCGCGTCGAGGCCTTCTCAAGGTCTACAGCGCACCTGCATGAACACCGTGATCACCACCTATGGTGAAGACTTTGCCACCGCCAATACCGAGTTCCAAAGAGATGGTGTTGCGCGCTCAGGTCGTCAAAGCCAAACTTGGATGCGCACGCCAGAGGGTTGGCAGGTGGTGGCGGCGCATGTGAGTTTGATTAGCGTTTAGCGAATTAATCCACTAACAAAATAACTATTCCAACGTAATCTTTTGCGTTTGAATGAGCTTGCAAAATTCAAACAAACTGGAAATGGCGCAAGGGCGCATCCCACAACATAATGGTTCGCTCTTGTATTGAAAACTGGTTTTCAAACACCTTCAACATCGGCCCGTAATCTAAACGATAAGGCGCTTTGAGGTATGGCCAATCAGATGCCCATACACAGTTGTGTGTCCCGAAATTTTTTACCAAGGCATCGACAAAAGGTTGAACGTCAGCAAATGGATAAGCCATTTGTGAAAACTTGGCGTATCCAGAAATTTTGACGACAGCCCTGCCCTCCCGGCCTAAGGCCAACAAGGCTTGAAAGCCAGCTTGTTCTGTTCCTTGGTGCAAATTCGGGCGTCCGCAATGGTCTATCAAAATCTTGCCACCCACACGGTGGATCATGGGCAAGAATTGAAGTAGCAAATCTTTTTCCACTTGAAATTGCGCCCACATATTGCGATTTTTCAAACGCAACAACAAGGGCTCAAGATCCGCATAGAAATCAAAACCCATCAAAGACGGATTGAATGCAATACCAATCACGCCTTGTGATTGCAATGCATCTAGTTGGGTGTCAGAACAATCATTTGGCACAACAGCAATGCCTTTGAATCGGCCGTTGCTATGCGCTATGGCATCTAACAAGCAAGCGTTGTCCGTGGCATAGCCAGAATTGGGGCCGACGAGCAATGCATGGTGAACGGCATAGCAGTCCATCAACTCTTGGAAATAGGCGGCGTTGCCCATCTCCTGCCCCGCGGGGCGATAACTTACATCTGGGTGGTATGGAAAACGCGCGGGGTCTAAAACATGGCAATGGGAATCGATCTTTTTGTCAGAAAGAATTCCCATATTAGAAAGTCGCCAACACAGCTTTTCTTAAGTCTTCGGTGATCTCAGGCAAAACACCAAACCATGCTTTGAATGCAGGCCGCGCTTGGTTCAACAACATGCCTAATCCATTGACGGTGGGGTTGCCGCGTAAGCGGGCAGTTTCCAGCAAAGGTGTTTCTAGCGGAATGTAGATCGCGTCAGACACCAGCGCAGTTATTGGCAACGAATCCAACAACACATCAAGCGCAGGCTGACCATACATACCTTGGTTGGTGGTGTTGATCAACATCGCTGCGCCACGCATCGCTTCGTTGCGCTCGCTCCAGTCAACCACTTGTACAACAGACTCCACACCAGCTCTTAACTCTTGGGCTTTAGCCTTGGTGCGGTTGACCAAGCGAATTTCTTTCGCGCCTTCATCCACCAAGCTCAAAACAATTGCGCGCGCAGCACCGCCTGCGCCTAAAACCACGATAGGTCCTTCATCGGCACGCCAATCGGGTTTGGCATCTTTCACGCATTGGATATAGCCGTACCCGTCATTGTTAAAGCCGTGCAAAGCACCATCTTCTTGCACCACGATGCAATTGATAGCGCCCATGCGCTTTGCCAAGGAATCGATATGGTCCATCATCTTCATCGCATGCACTTTATGGGGCAAGGTGATGTTGCACCCTGCCAAACCCAGCGCAGACAAACCACGAACAGCGGCCTCCAAGTTTTTCAGCTCCACAGGAAAGTGGCCATACGCGCCTTTGATACCGTACTTGGCTAACCAGTAGTTATGCAAGATGGGTGAGCGTGATTGGTAGACGGGCATGCCCATCACACCTGCGAGTTTGAACTTGTTGCTGTCTGACATGGTTTCTCTTGACGTTTTATTTTTTGTTCACAGGGGGCAATATTTCGCTCACCACTTGCTTGCCGTTAACCACTTTAGTGAGATAACTTTCGCGGTCTAAGTCGCCATTGGCATCGTAAGAAAGGTCTAGCAATAAACCAGGGGTGGTTTTGGCAGACAAACTCACGTTCTTCATAGCAGCGGCAAATGCTTTCGAATCAAACTTGCCAATCTTCTCAGTCACCGCTTTGACGGTGTACATGCCGATATAGCCTTTCAAACCGTTGTGGTCCGAACGCGTCTTGAATTCTTTTTGGAACGACTCGTCAAATTTCTTAACCAATGGTTGTGGCGCATCCGCAGTCAAACCTACGTGGGCAATCGCACCATTCGCAGCATCACCGGCCAACTCAATCACTTTTTGGCTAGTCAAAACGGTTTCACCAATTACAGGCTTGTTGTAGCCTTGCTTTTTGAGTTCGCGCAATAAGCGAGCAGACTCTTCTTCATTGGTATAGGCAAACAAGGCATCGCCATTAGATTGCTTAGCCTTGATCACCACACTGCTGAAATCTACCTGGCCTGGGTCGCTGGAAATATCAGCACCGACCTTGATACCGCGTGCTTCCAATGCCTTGATGATCAAGTCGCGGCCACCTTTGCCGAAGTCGTTGTTCACATAGACCACATCCACCACCTTGGCTTTGACCGTGTCTTTGATGTAGTTAGCAATCTTGGGCATGGCCGTCGATTGTGTGAAAGACGTTCTGAAAACATAGGGATTTCCCTGCTGGGTAATCGCTGCGGCTTCGCCACCTGTGAAGTTTGGAATTTCAGCGCGTTTGGTAGAAGCCATGCTCACCAAAATAGAGCCAGAGAAAACTGGGCCCATCACAACATAAGCGCCGTCATCAACTGCTTTGTCTGCCAAACCTTTGGCAACGCCAGGATTGGATTGGGTATCAAACGAGTTGTAGTCAATTTTCTTACCCAAGATACCGCCAGCGGCGTTGATCTCTTTGACGGCGAGCTTGATGCCGTTATCAAAGTTGGTTCCGGAGGTTGCGCCCGTGCCGGTGAGTTCCACGAGGCCGACGATTTTTACATTTTGGGCAAATGCTAAAGAACTCAGCGAAATGGCTGCCACAAGGGCTGTTTGAATGAATTTTTTCATTTTTGTCTCCTGTTTTTTTGAATAAAGTTTGCATCATAGCTTTGGCTTTAAGGCGACCAAGATTATTACAAGTTAGTAATGGCGCTGTGATTTGACTGCCATCGGTCAAAATCAGCCAATGGACGTATTGCTCATAGAAGATGAACAAAAGATTGCTGACTTTGTCATCGCAGGCTTTGCAGCCGCCGGCATCACGACCCACCATGAGCTCGATGGGTTTAGAGGTCTCAACACCGCGTTGATCAAAACATTTGACGCCATCGTGCTCGATGTGGGTCTTCCATTGCTCGACGGCTTTCAGGTTATTCAGGAATACCGCAAAAAAGAATTCACTACCCCCGTCATCATGCTCACGGCTAGAACAGAACTGGATGACCGGCTCAAGGTATTTCAATCTGGGGCTGATGACTATATGCCCAAGCCGTTTTTTGTAGAAGAGTTGATCATCCGGCTACAAACCCTGGTGCAACGCAAGGTCGGCAGTATTGAAAAAACCATTGAACAAAGTGGCATCTCTCTAGACCGGTTTACCCGAGTCGCCACTTTTCAAGGGCTAACGGTTACCCTGACGCAACGAGAGTTCATGCTCTTGGAATGTTTGATGCTCTCTCCTGGCCAGATCTTTTCGCGCCAACAAATTCTCAAACGCTCTTGGGGCATCGAGTTTGATACCGGCACCAATATTGTGGATGTCTGCATACAGCGTATTAGAAAAAAACTGTCTGACACAGACCCTAAGAATCTTCAACCATTTCCTATTGAATCTATCCGCGGCGTGGGCTATCGACTGAACGCTATAAAATGAAATACTCCTTAAAGTTGAGAATATTTACCTATGTATTGATAGGCGTTATTATATTTGTGCTGGCTTCACGACTGACTATTCGCTACTCTGCCAGCGCACCTCTCATCACTTACCAAAGCGAATTGTTTGGGCGACAAATTACGCGCATCAGCAACTCTGCTGGCAATTTGCCCGCTACAGAGAAACTACGCAACCACCTCTTATATGCCATTGAAGGCTTAAACGCAGATGAGTTTTTGGTTTTCACCCCTCAAGATGCTACTAGTAAAAACTTTGCGGGCGATTTGTTAGCAGCCGAACAAAAAAATGCAAGCGACTGGAAACAACTTGAATACCAAATTGAAAATACAAACGTCAGTTACTTGGATGTCGACATAAACGGAGATGAATGGAGGTTGTTTAAAACACAAGAAGCTAAAACACCTTCTTACTGGGTGGCCTTAAAGAAAAGTGTTTTAAGGCAACGCATGTTCGATATCCTTGATGTGCGAGATCGCATGGGCTTGCAGATCTACCCCATTCTGATTTTGTATATTATTTTTTTGACCTTAGCTATTTCATATGCCGCCTTGCGGCCTATCAGGAATATGCAGCAATTATTTTCAAAAATTGACATCAAAGATACCCATAGCGATGCTCATCTTCAAACTAAAAATACATACAGAGAACTAGCTAGTTTCCTGAATTATTTCAACGAACTCATAGACAGGTCGCGCTTGAGCTATCAGCAAGCGAATCGTTTTTCTAGCGATGCATCGCACGAGCTAAAAACACCACTGACCATTATTAGAGGTCATTTGCAAAGACTCATCAACCGATCTAAAGACGGTTCAGACGATCAAATTCAGTTGTCCCTTGTGATGGACGAGGTGGAGAGGTTGATTTCAATTACCAATAAATTGCTAATGCTGTCCCAGGCAGACGCAGGACGCCTCGCCAGCTCCAAAGAATCCTTCCAATTCAATAACTTGGTCGATCATTTGGTGGATGATTATTCCAACTATCGACCAGACATTGAGATCACAAAAACTCTGCAAAAAAATATTGAACTAGTTGGCGACAAAGACTTGATCACCCAATTGATCCTGAATCTATTTAGCAATGCATTCAAATACAACTACTCGGGAGGGAAAGTGATTTTTATTGCGTCATGCAATGCAACCCACCTTATTTTTACTATCAGTAACACCACCCACTTAAGCGCTGCGGGCTTGGATGCGCGCGTGTTTGAGCGGTTTTATCGCCATCTTGGTTCCAACACCAACGAAACCAATACACAACAAGGCTCTGGTTTGGGTCTAAGCCTTTGTCGTGAAATTGCCATAGCGCATGGTGGCGAATTAGAAATACGCCCTGTTGTAGACCAAACCGTTACTTTTAGCTGCCGATTATCTTTAAAAGGTATTAAATAACTCTCTTCTAGGTTACATCCTCGTAATAGTTAATTACAAATTGCTTCGACTAGATACAAAACAAGTACCCACCTATTAAAGTCAAGGCTCAGTGATACCGATACCGTCTTGATTTCATTAAACGGGGTTTGTCATGGCACGCTTTAAACAATTAGGAATTCTTTTAGCAGTTTCTCTGCTGACCGTATCTGCGCGTGCTGAAAAAGTGATTTGCCCAGCGAATCTGACTTGGAGTTTTTCTGGCATGCAATGCGCAAAGATTGCCGGCAAGCAAGAAGCTTCTTGCCCTGCGCCTTCCACTTTGTCTAAGCCTAGCGTCCTAGGGCCTGCGCTGTGCGTTTCCAGTGGGAAGTGTTTGGGTGGAGGCGTCCCCAACTCTGTCGGTATTTGTACTGAACCTGAAATCAGACAGGTAAAAACTTATCCTTTTACTCAGATTACACATTTGTAATCTTCAATTTCCGCCCTACAATATTTGCCTTACGGGCGCTTGAGCAGATTAAGGTTATTTAGCCTTATTCGCTGACCTCGCCCCCTCTGATCGGTTATCAAAAGTTTTGTTTTGATGGCCGACGACCTTTTGGGTGTGCAAATGGAAGATCTACTTAAAAAATACGGCGGTATTCCAAACTTAAAGAAACATTTGAATTTCTTTTTTAAAAAAGTTTGTGAAGAAAAGAACATAAAGCATTACTTTTTCGGCATCAATGTCGACAACGTTATCAATGACGTGGTGAACTACAGGTCCTTTGGTTTGCGCAAACCTGATCATCTTTACAGAGATTACCCCGCTCAAACATCGCCAGTTTCTATCAAAGTCAAAATCCCCGTTTTCGAAGACGTTGTCAAAGTTCTTCAGCTACAGATGCAAAACGGCATGATGGTGAACTGGCGTGATGTCCCCCGCTATTCGCACCATGTGATGGATGCCATAGAAGAAACACGCTGCAAGTCAATGGACAGCGACGCCCCCATGTCGATCAAGGCAGACTTGGTCACTATGGAAGCTATAGACGAAATATTGACCCATAGAAAACGTCAAGTCCGCACTGAAATGCAAGAAAACGGCGACTTGAAATTAGACAGAAGTTGGCAAATCGTCTATCCCTTTTATCTGCGTTTATCGACAGTGGCAGAGACCATCACGCTGATCGGTAAGGGTTACGCTCGTGAAGGCGTAGCCAAAGAAGAAGTTATCAAAGTAGCCGAAGCTGCTAAAAAGAAGTTCCCCTTCTTTGAATTCCCTATCAAGGAAGACGAAGCAGGCCAATATATAGAAATGACCCACGTCGCAGATTACTCAGCAGATGGTTTGCCTATCCGTCTCTTCTTAACCATGTTACTCAATTTCGGATGGCGCTTTGAAGAAGTCATGGCGCTAGACAAAGACCAGCAAATGATTAATGTGGTGCGCGACAAGGTCTAGAGAGTCAATAAACATGTCTTTTATTCGAGTAATTTTCTTTCTGGGTATTTCATTGCTTTGGAGTTTTAACGCCTCAGCAGAAAAAGTTTTATGCCCACCAGGTCTATCTTGGACCTTTGAAGGTTATTGCATGAAAGTTATGGACAGCAAGACCTCCTCTTGCCCGCCCGGCACTTCCTTAGCGAAGCTTAATGTAACGGGCCCCATGATCTGTAAAGGCCGTTGGAAATGTTTATCGGATATCAATAAAGTTCCCAATGCACAAGGGCAATGTGTAGACCCTTCAGAAGTCAAACCTGTACAACGCCAATTCACTCAAAAAATGGTTCACACGGATGCGAAACCTGAACCAGCTAAATCTGAATAATATTTAGACAGCCTGGATAAACAAGTAAATCACTATTCCATGCCCCGCTACCCAAAACAAGCTGCGCAATGCGGCTTTGTCTAACAGGTAGCACGCAATATAGGCGATGCGAACGGCTACATAGATCCAGCTTAAGGTTTCCAGCAGATATCCATCGGCGCCGCCCAAAGAAGCCAAGATAACGCCGATAGCAAAAAACGGAAACGCCTCTAAACAATTTTGTTGTGCTGCATTGGCTCTCGCACGGAAGCCTTCTTGGGTAGCCAGCCATGCACGAGGGTTATGGTTGTCGTAGGTTTTATCGCCCCACTTAGCTATGGCGGCGCAGATCAAGGGTAAGAGTCCAGCAATCAGGATAGCAATGACTACTGTGTCTAGTTGGGTTTCGAATCGCATATTTACTCCTATGGAAGCGGGTATCTTATGACACTTTATCAAGTGTTAACCCTACTTTTTTTTGGTAACTACGAGACACTCATATTGAATTTTTGATTGTTAACATGATTCATATGAACCGACGCATACATTCAGCATTGATGTTTGTACTTCCTTTGTTTGTCTTGTTAATCTTTTGGGAGTTTTGCGTACGGGTCTTTCATGTGGATGCCCGAGTATTTCCTAGTGTTGAAGCAGTATTCACTGCAGGACTCGAGTCCGTGAACGATGGCAGCATCTTTCAACATATTGCAGCCAGCCTGGGGCGCGTTGCGGTTGGCACTGGGTTAGCCATTCTTGTCAGTGTTCCTCTGGGTGTAGCGATGGGTCTTAACCCTATCGTGTCAGAGTTTTTATCTCCGCTTTTCCGTTTCTTCTCAGTTTTAGCAGGTATCGCTTGGATTCCTATTGCTACCCTGTGGTTTGGTTATGGTTTTGGTGCCATCACATTCGTTATTTTCAACGCCGTATTTTTTGTAGTGACTTACAACACATTGCTGGGTGTTTCTAGTATTCCCATGCCATTACGGCATGCTGCCGCTTCACTTGGCGCCAATGGATGGACATTGCTGACCCAAGTGATTCTTCCGGGTGCATTGCCCAATATCGTCACAGGTATTCGAACCGGACTAGGTTTTGCATGGCGTGGTTTGATTGCTGCAGAAATGATCGCCACCAATGTGGGGCTTGGCTACATGTTGTTTTTAGCGCGTGATTTTTATAAGACCGAAGTCATTGTTTTTGGCATGATCGTGATTGGACTTATTTGGCTGGTGATTGACAGATTGGTGTTGGCTCCGCTTGAACGCGCCACGATTGAGCGCTGGGGACTGGTGAGGCGCGCATGAAATTGCTGCAACACGTTTGGTCTATCTACCTGCGAATCACCGCCCGATTTCCTGCGTTACGCAGTATCGTGCCCTTTATTCCGCTCCTCATTGCATGGACGCTTGTTACTGAATTAGCTGTTTTTCCGCGTGCTTTTCTTCCAGGTCCTATAGATGTTGTAAACGCTTTTGGCACACTCACTTACAAAGGCGTTTTAACCCAATATTTAGAAGATAGCGTTGTGCGTCTGGCCGTAGGCGCCGCTTTTGGGATTGCTATAGGGATACCTTTGGGGGTCTTGGTCGGGCTGAGTGACCGAGTACGACAGGCCGTATGGCCGCTCTTGCTGTTTTTTCAAGCGATTGGCGATATTGCTTGGCTACCTATTTTGTTGGTGTGGTTTGGTTTTAGTTTGACCACGATGACGCTGGTGATTGTCTATACGGTTCTTTTTCCCATTGTTTTAAATACCTCCTTAGGTGTGCGATCTGTCTCTACAGACTTACACCGTGCCGCATTGAGTCTTGGCGCTTCAAAATTGCGCGTCATATGGGAGGTTGTTTTACCAGGCGCGTTACCCAACATCATGACGGGCCTTCGCAATGGTTTGGGCTATGGATGGCGCGCCTTGATAGCGACTGAAATTATTGTGGGGACGAGTGGTATTGGCTTCATGATGTTTGATGCACGACGCGCTGGATCAGTCGTTGAAATTTTGCTTGGCATGGTTGTGCTGGGCACACTTTGGTACGTGGTCGACAGTTGGGTACTTGCGCCCATAGAACGCGCGACTGGTAAACGTTGGGGACTCGTTACACAATGAAAAGCTTGACCATTCAAAATTTATCAAAGACATATTTTGATCCTTATGCAGGCGCAAATGTCACGGCTGTTCACGATATTTCTCTGCACGTCAAACAAGGCGAGTTTGTTTCTATCGTTGGCCCGTCTGGGTGCGGCAAAACGACTTTGCTCAATATGCTTGCTGGATTTATTCCCCCATCGGGCGGCTCCATCATGATCGATGACAAGCCCGTCAAAGGTCCCGGCGCTGACAGGGGGGTTGTATTCCAAACATTTGCCCTCTTCCCATGGAAAACTGTTTTAGAAAACGTGGGCTTTGGACCACGTATGCGCGGACTTCCAACTGCTGAATGCGACCGTATTGCCCGTGAATTTCTATCGCTGGTAGGACTCGAGCATGCTGCCGATAGATACCCCAACGAATTGTCGGGTGGCATGCAACAGCGTGTGGGTGTGGTTCGGGCTTTGGCCAACAATCCGGATGTGTTGCTGATGGACGAACCTTTTGCTAGTGTTGATGCACAAACGCGTATGACGTTGCAGGAAGAATTAACGCGTATTTGGCAAGAACGCCGACCCACTATTCTTTTTATTACCCATGATGTGGCGGAGTCTGTATTTTTAGCGGATCGTGTGGTTGTGCTGAGTAAAGGGCGAGTTCTTGAAGACATGCCCATCGCGCTAGAGCGCCCCCGTGTTTGGGAGCATTTGATTGAAGACGACACCTTCAAAGCACTGAGTGCACAAGTACTTCATAAGGTGCGCTCTGCATGAGGATGTGGCAATCCATCCATCAATCCATGCAAGGCCGGATTGTCTTTGTGTGTGTATTGCTATACGCTGTATGGCAAATACATTTGGGGCTGTCGGCCCCTGGCAAGGTATCAGAGAGTTTGCGTGATGGAAAGGGCAAAGTGAATGTGCAAGTTGTTTTGCCGTTCACACCCGATCGCTTTCATGTCATTGCAATGCAGCAGTTTGGTCGGGTATCTGGGACCGAAGATACATCGATCGAAGTTCGTGGGGTGAAGCGGGATGATTTATCAAGCCTTGCTCGCCCTTTTTGGGTAAAGCGTATAGAACCACTAAAAGGAGACTGAACATGTTATTGAAAAAATTGATGCTATGCCTGTGCTTGCTAGCACCAGGCCTCACCATGGCGCAAGACTTAGTCAAGATGAAAGCCGGCATGGTGGCAGGTATTGACCAAATAGGATTACCGATTGCGCTTGAGCGTGGCTTCTTTGAAAAATGGGGCTTAGATGTGACCATTGCTCGTCCTTATGCGACGGGTGTGGATGCATTAAATTCTTTGCAAGCAGGCGAAAACGACATGTTGCAAGTCGGCGTCCCCATGATCGGTGCAGTTCTACGCGGCATGGATTTAGTGGCGCTGGGTAACTACAGTGGAAGCGCCCACAAATTAGGGGGTGACGCCACCATCGCCTTGATTGCAGGTGCCGGTTCAGGCATTGTCAAAGGTGATCTGAAATCACTCAAAGGCAAAAAAATTGCAGCTGCTTTTGGCACGATCAACCACCTGTACGTTTTGGGATTGCTTGAGAAGGCTGGTCTCACGCCTGCAGATGTGACGCTCGTCAATACACCTCCCCCAGATATGACTGTGGCTCTTTTAGCCAAAGGCATCGACGCTTTTGCTTGCTGGGATCCTGTTCCTATCATTGCTTTAAAAGATGTCCCCGGTGCTTTTGAAGTCATTCGCGGTGGTGACGTGATTTCTTATGTAGGTTTTAATGTTGCTTTGCGTCCTTGGGTTGAAAAGAACGGGGCCACTATTGAGAAATTTCTTGCCGCCGTCTCTGAGGCCGATCAATGGATGCGCGCCAACCCTAAAGCAGCCGCTCAAGTTGCAACACGCTGGATACCTGGCCTCAAGCAAGATGTGGCAGAGGCTGCTATGCAATTCAATATCCAACAAACAGACCGCCGCTTGTCTACCAACAACTACAAAGCTTTGTGGAGCGCAGAGGATCGCCTGAACCGTTTGGGATTTATCAAATCAACATTTGATGTGAACAAACATATCGAGCCTAAGCATATGCTCAAGGTCATGAAAGACAACCCAAAGTTATTTTCTGATTTGCCGGCTATTCCAGCCAATGCCATGATTGGTTCTGGTTACGTTTTTAAGCCTTAACGTAAATAGACTAAATAAAAAATGGGGCCCTTGTGGCCCCATTTACTTTTTAACGAATGAATTGATCTATATACCCAGCCCCAAGACCAACCGCCACATAGTGCTTGCGACACATCTCTATCTTGGTAAATACATCTTCATACCCAGTTGTCTGTCCTTTGTCGTCCACATAGACCATCGCCCCGTGGATATTGAATTGGGTGATCATTTCTGGTTCACCCACCACTTCGTCCACCACCAAGGTATGAATTTCACCAGGAGGCTCATAGACGAAAGAACCAGCGGTGGCAACCCAGTCATGCTCTAAATAACGCCACGCACCTTTGATGACATAACCCGTGACCCATGAGGGATGGATATGGCGCGACAAAACACCTGATTTACGCACACGTAATAAATTGCACCAACTGCCCGTCACCGTATTCATCAACAGCGGACGAAACCATACATCTGGTGCCTGCGGTACCCACACGCGTTCGTCGTCTGGAATGGCAGGTATCGCTATTTCGGCTTTGATGCCTGGCTGTTGAAGAATAGGTGTCATCACGTATAACTTTCAAAATTAAGAAATTAAATATCCGCCATCTACAGGAAGTATGACGCCAGTCACGAATTGGGCTTGTGCACTTGCTAAGAACATCACGGGCCCTGCAATATCGGCTGGTGTGCCCCAGCGCTTCATAGGTGTACGCGCCAATATGGGAGCAGCGCGCTGTGGGTCATCTTGTAAAGCCTGCGTGAGCGGTGTTGCAATCCAACCTGGCGCCACAGCGTTCACACGTATGCCGTCATCCGCATAGGCAATGGCCAACGACTTGGTGAGTTGGGCTACCCCGCCCTTGCTTGCGCTATAACCCGGAACCAATCCACCGCCGAAGAAGCTCAGCATCGAAGCGGTGTTGACGATACAGCCTCTTCTAGCTTTGAGACCTTCGCGTGCAGCTGCGCACACGCGCATAGTTCCATTGAGATTAATGTCTACTGTACGTGCGAATGCTTCGGCTTCTAATTCAAGAGAGCGTTGGATCACACCAGCACAGTTCACCACGACATCGAGCTCGCCTATAGCTTTCAACATACTTTGAACTGCAGCATCATCTCGCACGTCTAAAGCACGAAAGTCAATGCCTTTGTTATTGGCCACCGATGAGGCTTTTTGTACTTCTTGTTCTGATGCACCTGTGGCTATTACCTGCGCGCCATCACGCTGAAATGCCTGGGCTACGGCTTCACCAATTCCGCTAGTGGCGCCGGATATAAAAACTTGGCGGATTGATTTAGTCATAACTACATTTTATGAGTTCACTCGGCATGCCAATTTTCAAAGCACAGGCAAGAACCAGCCCTTTTCAGCCTTGAGTAAAAACTTATGCTCACCCAACCATTTCACTAACTTGGGGTTGGCGTTGTTGATGCCACCTGCCTGGCGAACCCATAAATACCCATTGGGTTGGTCTCTTTCATCAAACACTTGGGCGCCAGGGTGTTTGGCGACTGCTGCGAGAAGTTCTGAGTAAGTGAGCAGGTTCTTAATCAAAACATCATTATTTTGAGGGGCAGTTTCCTTCTCAGGGACTGGCGGCTTACTCGGCTCAATAGCTTTAGGCTTATTGATTTGCTCATCGGCATCATCTGCGTCGTTGGTGGAAATTAATTCTGTGCTGGGTTGTTGAATTTTTTTGGCGACTGGAACAACACCAAGCACCTTCAACAACAACTGACAAGCCTCAGGACAGAATGCTGTTCCCGAATAGTCATGGATGAGCAATGCTGCGTCTTTGGATGAAAGTTGTTCAACATCTTTTTTCTTGATCTGGACTTCTTCATAGGCCTCCACCACAGCGAGGATTCTTCCGCCAAGTGGAATGGCATCGCCCTTGAGGCCATTAGGAAAGCCTGAACCATCGAATCTTTCATGGTGCGCTCCGATGTACAAGGCAATGCGCTCCATCTCATAGAGACCTGAAAGACAGTCATGTCCTGCTTTTGCGTGCGCTTCGTAAAGCTTTTTGCTATAGCCCCCAACACCCTTGCTTAAGTTGCTCAGGGCTTCGTCAGAAAGACCAATCTTGCCGATATCATGCAACAAGCCAGCAATATAAATATCTTGCGTGTCATTTTGTGAACAATTAGCAGCTTTCGCCATACGCACGGCTAGATCAGCCACAGACTTCGAGTGGGCCAACAAAGCACTGTCACGAAGACCAATCAGGGTTGAGTAGGCTTTGACAGAGGCGATGTACGAGCCTCTTAGCTCTTGGTAAGAATTACTGAGCTCAGCCGTTCTTTCTTTGACTTTTTCTTCTAAGGTGTTGACCATATCAGCAAGACTTAAATTCTGTTGCTTGGTTAACTCTAGTAAGTTGTCACGCTCGAGAACTAAGGCATATCTCTCTAATGCTGACTTGACAGTGGAGATAACCTCTTCATCATTCCAAGGCTTCGTGAGATATCTATAGATTTCGCCTTCATTGATGGCAGAAATAGCGGTATTTAAGTCAGCTGTTCCTGTGAGCATCAATCGCATGACTTTGGGCCAACGCTCTCTGACTTGGGCCAAAAACTCTGCGCCATTCATGTCTGGCATTTGCATGTCAGAAAGAACTAAGTGAAATTCCTCTTGCTCTAGTTTTTGTAAGGCCTCAGCACCGCTAGAGGCCTCTTCGACCACGAAACCCGACAACATAAACATGCGCCGCAAAGCCGACAAGATATTGGGCTCGTCATCTACACACAAGATCTTGTAGCTTGAAATATCCAAGGTATCCAGGTGATCTTGCGAACTTAGTGGAGGATTTTCCAATGTGATACTTTGGTTAATAGATATAGATAAATTGGAATCTATGATAAATTAAAACTCTATGCCAATAAAGATTTCTATATCTAAAACCTTATTACGTTTTATTTACGTTTATGTTCTATGCATTGGAACTTCCTATAGTGCGTGTTTAGGGGCACAAGTTAGCACTAAGGTTTATACATTCGATGTGGTTCCACAATTTCCAGCAGCAAAAATTTATACAACTTGGTCTCCATTGCTTCAAAGGATTGGCCAAGACGCTGGACTTTGTTTCGAATTGAGAGTCTCCGCGTCTATACCTGAATTCGAACAACGATTCCTCAAGGGCGAATCTGATTTCACCTTTCTGAATCCCTATCACGCAGTTCTTGCGTATCAAAAGAAAAAGTATCAACCTCTGCTTGCGGACGCACAAGATTTATTAACAGGCATATTGGTCGTACGGTCTGACAACCCCATTAAAAATCTGAATGATCTCAAAGGAAAAAACGTCTCATTTCCTGCTCCCAACTCATTTGCTGCCTCTTTATTGATTCGTGCTGAATTAGCCAAACAGAAAATCGACGTTAATCCAGTGTTTGTCAAAACCCATAGCAATGTGTACCGATCTGTCATCAACAAAGATGCCATGGCAGGAGGCGGCGTAAACAACACGCTCGACAATGAAGCGCCCGAGGTACGCCAGCAATTACGTGTTTTGTACGAAACACCTGCCTACACGCCGCACCCAATTGCCACCCACCCTTCTGTGACTTCCGAAGTGCGTGAACGTTTCCTCAAGGCGATGGTAAAACTCTCGCAAGATGAAGATGGCCAAAAACTTCTAGATGGCATCAACCTCAACAAGCCACAAGCTGTCAGCTACGCGAAGCATTACAAAGTTTTGGAATCTTTACAACTTGAGAAGTTTTTAGTCCTGACTGGTCAATGACATGCCACAGGGCCAAAGTCCTTCTTTTTGGAAAAGTTTTAAACCCGCTCTATTCATTGGTTTAGCGCTAGCAACTTTGCAAATTTTTTCTGGATTAGCCGCTTATTACCAATCCAAAAACCTTTTGTGGGATAGCAAATACCAAACTGCAGAAAATCTGACAAAAGGCTTGATAGTCTCTGTGGTCGATCAGGTCGTGACGAAGGACTATGGCTCTATTGAGTCACGCGTCCTGCAAACGATGTCCAATGCGGAGGTGGCTTCTGTTGTTCTAACGGATAACTCGGGTAAAGTGATTTCAGCCCTCAAACGCGATATTGGGAAAGAACCGCATTTGGTATTTGATTTGAATTGGATTCAAACACCCGATATAAACCAATCGACCTTGCAATCTAGGGATGAGGCTTACATCACAACCTGGGCTCCAATTTCCCTTGGCGTACATCTGGGCTGGGTTCGACTACAGACTTACAACTCGCTCGACACTGCGGAACTAGGTAGTTTGCGCCAACAAAACTTTCTGCTGTCTGGCTTGTCGATAGTCTCAGGCCTTTTGATTTTGGGCGTATTTTTATGGCGCGCCTATTTCTCAGTACTCAAACGTGAACATATCACCGAGGCCAAACTAGATGAGGCTACCAAGCGTTTAATGCAGTCCGAGAAGCTTGCGTCATTAGGTGAGATGGCGGCTGGCGTTGCCCACGAGATCAACAACCCTGTTGGTTACGTTTCTTCCAATTTAACAACGCTACAGAAGTACTTAACGGTTTATGAAGAAGTGTTGGATGCGCCCGCAACAGATGAAGCAGCAATGGCCACATTAAAAAAGAAAGTTAATTTCACATTTATACGCAACGACGTTCGCAACTTGGTAAATGAAACGCAAGAAGGCGTAGAACGTGTCAAAACCATCATCAAAGATTTAAAAGATTACGCGCGCACCAATCACTCCTCTTCCTACGTGCCCTCAGATATCCACGTTGGCTTGAAATCCACGCTAAATATTGCTAACAACCAAATAAAAAATCGTGCGACTATAAAGCTCGACTTAGGTAATTTACCGTTAGTGGAATGCGCCCCAGCGCAAATTAACCAAGTGCTGTTGAATTTGATTGTCAATGCAGCTCAATCCATTCCCGGTGATAGAGAAGGTTTAATCACTATTAGAACTTCTAGCGACGGCGAATCCGTCTTCATAGATGTAGAAGACAATGGCCAAGGTATGTCGGATGATATTTTGCAAAAGGTTTTTGACCCTTTTTTCACGACCAAAGACCAAGGCAAAGGCACAGGGCTTGGGTTATCGGTGTCGCAAAAAATTATCCAAGATCACGCAGGCTCGTTGACAGTAGTGAGCTCTGTGGGGGTGGGATCGATATTTAAACTATCGCTTCCCATTACCCAAGCTAAATCAACCCCGGATAAGACCCACCATCTAACAGCAAGTTAAGTCCAGATGTAAAACAGGCGATTGAATGAGCTTGATATTTCACTGAATCTTTACATTAGCTTTTTTGATAACTGCACCCCACTTAGCTCGCTCATCATCTAAAAATTTACTGAATTCAGCGGGAGAACTGCCAACTGAGTCACTAAAAGCTTCTTTACGCATGGCAATGATTTCAGGGGTTTTTGCAACTTGTGCAATCGCTGCGCTCATACGGTTGATTATTTGAGGTGACGTTCCCGCTGGGGCTAATAGACCGATCCAAACCATAGGGTCATATGAAGGATATCCAGCTTCAGCGAACGTTGGAACATCTGGTAATTGAGGGTATCTGCTTGTGCCTGAAATGGCTAATACGCGCAAACGACCAGAATTAACATTACCAATGACAGGCAGCACAGCCTCAAAAATGCCCGATATTTGTCCGGAGATCAGATCGCTATAGGGTGTTGAAGTGTTGTAGTGAATAAATTTGAGTTGAGCTTGTGCCACATCACTGAACCACTCTCCTGCCAAATGGGTTGCCGCACCGACTCCCACGGTGCCAATGTTTGAATAGTTAGGATTACTTTTCGCAAGAGCCACGAAAGCCGAAGCAGTTTGTGCTGGCACAGCACTTCCCACAGTCAAGGCATAGGCAGTCGTTGAAATCAAGCTAACTGGCGTCAAATCTTTTCTGGCATCGTAGGGTAAGTTGTTGTAAAGCAATGGGCCCGTGATAAGGGCAGTAGGTGTTCCAACTAAAAAAGTGTACCCATCAGGTGCCGACTTTATGACTGCCTCGGTCGCAATTCTTGCTGCAGCACCAGGCCTGTTTTCAACAACTACAGGCTGCCCTAGTATTTGCGCTAACTTTGGTGCCATCTGGCGAACATCTACATCTGGGCCCGCTCCAGGTGGAACAGGAACAATAAATCGAATCGGTTTATTGGGATAGTCTTGCGCTTGAACCAGCGCAATTTGCAAACTGAAAATTGAAGCTATCAATACGCCAAAGATATTGGCAATTGTGGGATTTTTGATATGTTTCATAGTGTCTCCTTGTTTGTTTGTTTGTTTGTTGATTAATACTCTAAGGTTACTTTAAATAAGATATTAACAAGTCCATGTACTTCATCGCATCAGATGCTTGGGTTATGCCACTATAGACATAGTGATCCGGCCGAACAATTGCGCCAACGATAGATTTATTTTGTAGCCATTTTGTGATTAATCCATTTGCTTCTAAAACGTGTATGCAGTCTGGCTCAGATTCAAGTTGTGGCAACTTTTCTGAATGCACCAAGACAAAAGGAACTCCATAACTTGCTGCTTGTTGTCCTATGGCCTCAATTTCTTGCTTTGTAAGCTTGTCTACAAGCATGATTAGACGGAAACAAGGCTCAAGCAATTCATCCAACATAACACCTAATCTAGTATGTGTATCAACCAATGGCTGGGGAAAAACACTTCCAGCAAGCGGAGTACCAGTAGCAATTAACCCATCTGTAAAACTAGGGATCAAGTTTTGCCGAATGATGGTTCTGGGGCCTCCATGATTCTCATTCAATATTTTTTCGTCTCTTAACTTAGCCTTGAAAGGATCTCTTTCTGAAATAATTTTTCCAAATTCCTTTGCTAATTTTGTGGTCTCCACAACATTAGGTCTTCTCTCCAGGGTATAAGTGCTTAGCAACTTATGAGTGGATAAGCCAGCAACGACATGGTGGAGCTTCCAAGCCAAATTTACGGCGTCACGCAAACCTTGACACATCCCCTGCCCCAAAAACGGAGGCGTCTGGTGAGCACTGTCACCCGCAAGAAAAACTCTTCCATCTTGCCAGTCCAGAGCTACAAGCGCATGAAAACGGTAGGATGCTGCACGCCAAATTTCAGCTTGGCCAGGTTTTAACCATGGTGATAACAACTCCCATAGATACGCATCTGTAACCGTGCCATCTAAAGTATCTCCCGGCAAAGTCATAAACTCCCATCGACGATGGTTGCCTGGACAACTAATAAAAGTACTAGGCCTTTTGGGTTTGCAGTATTGAACGTTTGTTTTTGGCAAAGTACCCAAAACTTCTTCGTTGACCTTCATATCCACCACTATCCAAGGCTCATCGTATTCAAAGCTCTCAAGTTCAATTCCCATTTGATTTCTTACTAGACTGGATGCTCCGTCGCACCCCACTAGAAATTTAGCCTCGCAATGGTTAGGCACAAGATTGGGGTCAAGGTAATCTATTTGTACAGATTCAGAATTTTGATTACAACGAGTGAATTCATAACCCAAGTAAGTAGTGATATTGCTCAGTTTTTGGTTGGTTGATCGCAAAATACTCTCAACACCGGGTTGATCGCAAGTAAAGTGAGGGGGCCACGTCAAAGGATAAGGTGCTGGCATATGTTTGACGTGCTGAATGATTTGGTCATCAGCCCCAATATAGATGCCCTCACGAAATGGCTCGATAAAAGGCGAAAGTAAGTCACTTATTCCAATGCGCTGAAAAATGCGCATCGCATCATGGTCAAACCCAACCGCGCGAGGCTTAGGATAAATATCCTTAGTCTTGTCAAAAACCACAACCTGAAGCCCTTGCTTGCCAAGTAATGCGGCAAGAGTTGCTCCTACTGGTCCGTAACCAACTATTGCTACATCAAACATTCTTAGATAAGCCCCGAATAAGACCCACCATCTAACTGCAAATTCTGTCCAGAAATAAACCCTGCTTGTGCACTACATAAAAATGCACACGCATCTGCAAATTCTTCAGGTGTTCCCATGCGTTTGGCGGCGATGGTGTTGATAAACCTTTGCCGCGCCTCTTCACGCGTTATCTGATGCAACTTCATCAATCGCTCTGCCATAAACTCTTGTCTCGGCGTATCAATCCGCTCTGGCAAGAGATTGTTGATAGTGACATTGTCGGCAGCCACATCTAGTGAAAGAGATTTGCTAAAAGCCGTTAAGCCCGTCCTAGCAGATGTTGAAAGGGCCATATGTGGCCTTGGGCTTTTCACCATCGCAGAAGTGATGTTGACGATACGGCCAAATTTTCTCTCACGCATACCTGTTATATAGCCGCGGATGAGCAGAATGGGTGCCAACATATTGGATTCAAGTGCATTGATCCACACATCGTGATTCCAGTCGGACAACTGGCCAGGGGCAGGACCTGCATTGTTGTTGATCAAAATATCCGGATTAGGACAGACGTCAAAAATGGTTTGCCTGCCCACTTCGGTCGTGATGTCTGCCAGTATGCTTTTAGCCTCTGCGCCAGTCTTGGCGCGTATTTCAGCAACTGCTTTGTCAAGCCTACCTTGGTCACGGCCGTTAATGACAACGTTAGCGCCTTCGCGCGCTAAGGTGGTGGCACAAGCAAGCCCGAGACCTTGTGAAGACGCGCACACAAGCGCAATTTTATTTTTGATGCCTAAGTCCATATGTATATATTTATTTTTGGGTAGAAATTTGCGTCGTCTTTATCACAGCAGCCCATTGTGTTCTCTCGACTGCCATGATGCGTTTGAATTCTTGGGCACCGTATGCGACTGGATCAAAACTCATTTCGGTCATTTTTTTATTGAATACTGGATCTTTAGCGAGCGAAAGTAATTCTTTTTCCCAAAAACTCACTACATCAATTGGCGCCTTAGAAGAGAAAAAAGCACCATACCAGTTCATGATTCCCAACGCAGGAAAACCAGACTCCGTCAAAGTGGGCAGTTCAGGAAATGCAGCAAGCCTAGAGTTCTCCAATGTTGCCAAAGCCCTTAAGCGTCCTGACTTGATGTGTTCTTTGACTGACTCTACTGACTGCACTAAGAATTGAATGTCACCAGACAACATGCCCATTACAGCCTTAGAGCTACCTTGATAAGGCACATGCGTCAAATGCACCCCTACCTGCCCCATGATGATCTCAGTAGTCAAGTGGAAAGCATGCCCTAAACCAGGTGATCCGTAAAAATATTTGGGAGGATCTTTTTTTGCAAGCGCAAAAAACTCGGCAAGATTCTGTGCTGGAACTGACGAAGGGACAACAATGACGGCGGGGTTGCGACCAATCAATGCCACTGGCGTCAAATCTTGCGCAACGTCATAACTTGGCTTTGGTAAGAAATATTCTGCAATCGTGATCGGTGTGGGCGGTGCAAATAGAACCGTGTAACCATCAGCGACAGAACGTGCGACAGCCTGCGTGCCAATTTGTCCTGATGCACCGGCAACGTTGTCCACCACGATGCTCTGCCCCCAACGTGCCCCCAAGATTTGTGCGACAAGTCGTCCGACACTATCTGGTCCACCACCTGCAGGAAATGGAATGACCATGCGAATGGTTTTGTTGGGATATTTTTGCCCTTGCGCATCTGCGATGAATGGCAACATGGCTGCTGCACCAAGACTCGCGACAGCTGTACGCCGAGAAATTAAATAGTGATTCATATTAGTCTTTCTTGGGATTTTGGGAGGCTACTTGATGATCGTGCGGATGCGGATGTGCGTGATCATGCGTGTGCGGATGCGTGTGACCATGGTCATGCGAATGACCATCGCCATGAGAGTGATCATGGGGGTGGTCATGATCATGCGTATGCCCATGCGAATGATCGTCTTCATGGCCGTGGTGCTTATGCTTACTTTGGTGATGAATAGGTCCACCCGCAACACCCGGTTGAATACTGTCGTGGTGGTCTTGCAAATAATGCAGCCTCAGCAAATCTAGGCCGTAGTCGTTCCCATTCGGTGTTCTCACTAATGTGTGGATGTGGAACTTTGCAGGCAGTGGATTCGTTAAAAAGACACCTGAATGATGGTCGAACTCAATCATCAAAACAGGACTTTGGATACGGTAGTAAAAAGTATCGTCTTCACCTGTACCGCCAATCCAGCAAAAGTGGGTATCGTCGATATGTCTTTCAACTTCTTCTAGTCTGGCTTTGCTGGGTCCTTCAGGTAATGGCGATACATAGGTTGCCACCAACGACATCAAGTCACGCTTTTGCGCAGATGTCATGTTTCTACCTGCAAGTCCTTCATAAGGGATGACTCGGTTGTCTTGCAAAGCGCCGCCCAAATGCAATTGGTCAGCCTTGTGACGACGCCCCTCTGGCAAGTCGCCTCCAACAGAAGAGTGGTAGATGATGGCCTGTTGACGTTGCAAGGGAGAGAGCGATGTCATAAAAGACAGTCCACGCAACTCTTCGTCTTCGAACATTTTGAGTCCAGCCAATGGGCCTCTATCGATATGCGTTGGTTCTGCCCCCATAAAGGTGGGTGTAAGAACCATTTGATGGTTAACCACCAAACAATTCAGCGCCAAGTGGTGACCCATCAACTGCCACCCCCATGGCCCATCCAAAGAAGGCGAACCAAACAAAGTGAAGTTATAACTCCACTCTCCAAGTACTTTCGTGTTGCCCGTCAACTCACCCAAGAAATGGTTGATCTGCATCACATGACGCGTTTTCTCAAAACCACTTTGACTCAAGCTGGCTTGAATCACTCCCATCGCAGCGTATTTGAGACCATCGCTTAATTCTTCTAGACGTAGGCCATAGCGGTAGGTGTACATCTCTGTGTTGTTCCACCTTCGCCACTCACGCGCATCTAGGGGTAAACAAAGAGATTTGCGCTGCTCTTGGGTTAAAAGGTCCAGCAAATTTGAAGCGGCGTTGACCATCAGGTGAACTGGTGCGTTGTTTGGAGCTAGTTCAAAAAGCCCAGGAATAGCTACGCCATCTGTACTAATACCCTTGAAGGGCTCGCGATAGAGTTTGTCCCATGGCGTAAACAATAGTGCCTGCGGAATTGGGTTAGCCAAACCAGCATCCCCATGCTGATAAGCATCACGCCCTTGAAATGCCGCAACGCGGGGGTATTCCAGCGTAGGGATGAATGGGCGGAAATCTTTAGATTCTTTCATCAAATTAACTCTTTATTTAGTTACTAGTTAATTCACATCAATATTTGATGAACGTGCCAATTCTGTCCATTTACGAATTTCTTCATCGATTAGTTGACGAAAACGGTCCGGCGTATCAGGAGCAGCTTGAGCACCAAGTTGCAATAAGGTCGATTGAAAGGCTGGCGTTTTAAGTCCTTCGTTGATTGCGAGATTTAGTTTCGAAACAATGGCATTGGGAGTATCTGCAGGCGCCATGATTCCAAAAAAACTAGTTACAACGAAATTTGGCACACCTGCTTCTGCCATCGTAGGTAGATCTGAAAATTCAGGCTTTCGTCCAACACTAGTGACAGCGATTGCGCGTAGCCTGCCAGCATTTACTAAATTACGAACCGCACCAATGTTGTCAATAGCAAAGTCAATTTGTCCACCAATAATTGCATTGAGTGATTCGGCCCCACTTTTATAGTGGACAGTTGTAAATTCAATACCAGTGCGAGATTTGAGTAGCTCGCCAGATAAATGGGTTAAGTTACCTGGTCCAACTGCTCCAAAATTCATTTTTCCGGGGTGTGCCCTAGCGTATGTCAACAAATCAGAAACCGACTTTATGGGTAGATCAGGTCTGACGACGACAACCTGATAGGAATCAATTACTTTGGCTACGGCAACAAGATTTCGGCGAGGATCGTATCCAGCAGACTTAGAAGTAGCTGGTATGGTTGCAATTGTTGCAGTATTGCCAAATAACAATGTATAACCATCCGCAGCAGATGACGCTACAAACCTTGCCCCGATAACGCCACCAGCACCTGAGCGATTATCAATAATCGCAGGCTGGCCTAATGATTTTTGCAATCCATCTGCAACAAATCTAGCTAATACATCAGTTGGTCCTCCTGCAGCTGCAGGCACCACCAATTTGATGGGACGATCAGGAAAAGTTTGGGCAGCACTTGAGAAGACTGCGAGCACAAAAAAAGAAGATAAAAACCGTTTTAAGTTGAAAAGAAATTTAAACATCAGATTCACCTTGACTTTATAAAATCAACAATATCTTTTAATGCAGCCCAGCTATTTAAACTGTCTGGATTACGCTTTATGAAAGCATGAGGCTCTCCTGCGAAGCTCATTAACTTACAAGCACCACCCAGCTGCTTATAGGTGTTTACAAATTTTTCAATCATTGCAAATTCCAAGTTTTCATCTTGGGTACCTTGAATTAATAAGGCAGAAGGTAAAAAATTGAAATCTCTACGCTCCAAAATTCCTTGGGCGCTACCTAACCACATTTCTGACTCATCCGCCCAAAAAGCGTTATGGTTTTGAATCAAATCTTGTCGGTCATTTTTTAATGCCATTTTGAACCGCGCTAAAGGGTCTAGTACGGGCCAACAACCTATCCAATAAGCACATTCCTTTCGGAGAGCTGCTAAACCAGCCAAATGGCCCCCACTAGACATACCAACAAGGCCTACGTTGCTTTTATCCCCGCCCCAAGTATGAACATTAGCTTGAAACCAAGTTAATGCCAATTCAACATCAATTACTGCAATTGGATATTTAAAACTAGGAGGCATACGAAAATCAATTGCAAATACAGCAATGTCATTTTTTGCCAGATATTCACAAAATTTAGCATCTTGCAATCTATCACCGCTACACCATCCGCCACCGTGGATTTGCACAACAAACCCCTTTGGGATTGACTGATCTGGTAAGTAAAGCCTGCCATTAAGGGGTTGATTGTCAAAATGCGCGTATGGAATATCAATTGCCTGTACGCTAACTGAATCGTCCGTCATATGAGCGCTTTCGTGACGTCGTAGGTATATATCCATTCATAGCGTTCTGCAATCTTGTCTGGGGCCCATTCACGATCCACATAGGCCCTCGCTGTTTCAGGTTCAGCTAAAACTGGATTATGAAAACGTTTGGTGTTTCCTGCAGAACCATTCACGATTCTTGCTGTTCTATCGCGACGTGCATTTTCATAACGTTTAAGCGCAGTTATCGGATTCGATTCAACTTCCAGAGCCCTCGCCAACATAAAACCATCCTCCATTGCCATAGCGGCGCCTTGGCCAAGGAAAGGCAGCGTCGCATGACAAGCATCTCCTAAAAGGCTCACACGTCCAACGCCCCAGCGATCCATAGGGGGTCGAATCATCAAGGCCCATTTGTAAGGAGAATCTATTGATTTGATTAAAAGTTTTAAATCGTCATGCCAGCCTGGAAAAAGAGCCAAACAGTCTTCTACAGAACCAGGAATATTCCATGACTCCTCTTGCCAGTCTCCGTTACCTTCAGATATGGCGGCTAAATTCATCAACTTTCCGCCGTGGACGGGATAGTGAACGACATGTCCTCCAGGTCCTATCCAGTTTGTTCCAACTAACCGTCTCATTTTTTCAGGTAGTCGATCCATGGGAATTAGCCCTCTCCATGCGACTAATCCACTGTATATAGGCGAATCATTCCCAAATAAACCTTGACGAATTTTTGAGTGGACGCCATCTGCGCCTATCAAGACATCACCACGCGCAGTTCCCTGGTTATGGTGCAGCGTTACACCGTCTGTATCTTGCTCAAAACTTTGACAAGAACTTTTGAGATGAATTGCATCAGGCTTGATAGCACGCACACCATTAACCAAAATAGCAAGCAAGTCTGGACGGTACATCGTGCAATAAGGAAATCCGTATTGCTCAACGGATTTGACTCCCAAGTCAAACACAGGCCAGGTATCTCCCGTATTCCATAGACGCACTTCGCGTCCAGCTGCTACACAAGCCGTTTTTAGCGCCTCTTGGGCTAAACCAATTTCATCAAGAACCCGAAATGCATTAGGAGCCACATGCAACCCAGCGCCTACTTCTTTTAATTCACTGGCTTGTTCAAAAACTTCAACATCTATGCCCTTCTTCAGCAAAGACAAAGCAGCAGTCATTCCACCTAGTCCGCCACCAGCGATCAAAACTTTTTGTACATTTGAAGAATTACTCATAATTTCATTATTCTTTCGGTATTCCAGCAGATTGAACTAGCTTTGCGGCTCGCTCTATTTCAGAACGAAGAAATTCAGAAAACTGATCGGTTGTCATAGGGAAAGGCTCAGTTCCATAGATTGCGAGTGTTTTACGAAATTCTGGGTCATTTAGTATGGATGTGATCTCTAGATTTAGAGATTTAACAATTGCAGCCGAAGTACCTGAAGGAGCAAGAACTCCCCACCAAGAAGTGTTTTGAAAACCCGGATAGCCAGATTCTGAAACCGTTGGAATTTCAGATGCTAATTGAGATCGAACAGGGCTAGTGATGGCCAATGCACGCAACTTACCAGTTGCAATAAATTCACGGGCACCTGTCAATGTGGCAAACATAGCAGGAATATGCCCACCAACCATGTCTGTAAGTGCTTGTGCTTGTCCTTTGTAAGGAACATGTACAAATGGCATCCCACTCACACTTCTAAGTAATTCAGCTGACATATGTCCACTTGATCCTTTGCCACCAGATGCAAAGCTAAATCCGTCTTGCTTAGTCTTTGCCAGCGCAATAAATTCTTTTAGCGAGTTTGCTTTTACTGAATCATTTATAACCAATATATTCGGTGCAGTTGCTAATGTAGCGACGGGTGCAAAATCCCGAATGCTGTCGTATGCTAAGTGCTTTGATAGAGCAGGACTAACAGCAAGGGTTGCACCAGCTCCAAGTACTAATGTGTATCCATCAGCAGCAGCTTTTGCAACTAACGCTGTAGCTGTATCCCCACCTCCTCCTGGACGGTTCTCAACTATAAAAGGTTGGCCAAGTTTCTGAGTTAGCTTTTCTGTTAAGGCACGTGCTATCGCATCTGCAGGCCCAGCGACGGGAAACGGAACTATCAGTTTTACAGGGCGATCTGGCCATTTAGGTTGGGCATTTAATGTGCCGACCAGCGATGCCATACAGAAGATTATCAAAACCCTAAAGTACCTCCCAGCCAATCTAATAAATTTCATGCTTCTCCCCTTTCCTTGTAAGTATAGGCATCGAAACCAAGAAATTTAGTGAAAGAATTCATCGTCAACCCTATTGACTCCTAAGCCTATAAGGGTAGAGAAAGAAACAGGTAAATTGTTAAGTAAATGCGCGATTGCTTGATAAGTATTCAATGATGCTAAGGTTGACTCTTTGTCATCGAACTTAGGGGCTCTATGCCTGCTGCGTACTCTGGCCCTAAAGTTAATTCAAATGTGAATTTAATGTCTGATTCAATACAAATTAAACAAAATCCTAAGACATTGACACACGTGCTCTATTTGCACGGTTTCCGTTCGTCGCCTCAATCTGCAAAAGCAAGTCGACTGGCAACTCTTTTTGCCCAAATCTATCCTGATGTGCATTGGTGGTGCCCCCAACTGCCGCCCTCGCCTCTTGAAACCTCCAAACTCATAACAACAGAAACTGAGGATTGGCCTAAAGAGTCCATGGCAGTTATTGGTTCTTCTTTGGGCGGGTTTTATGCAACGTGGTTGGCGCATCTTTATGACTGCAAAGCTATTCTGATCAACCCCGCCATTGATCCCGCGCGCGATTTGGCCAAATATATTGGCGAGCACAGTGTGTGGCACGACCCCAATGAACGTATTTACTTTGCGCCAGCCTATATTGAAGAGTTACGCAATCTCTATGTGGACGAATTCAAGCAACCAGAAAATGTGTTTGCTTTGATCGCCAAAGGCGATGAGGTATTGGATTGGCGCGAAATGACTGGACGTTATCCAAAATGCCCACAACTGCTATTGGAAGGATCAGATCACGGAGTGAGTGATTTTGAATTGCATCTGCCTAGGCTAATGCAATTTTTATTCGCCTCCATTTAAAAATGCCAACCCTGCGCCTTCATACAAGACTGAAAATAATTAGCGGGCGTAGTCAACGGACTTCCGTATTGCTGCGCAATGGCTAATTCGCATTGGCTGCTATCAAAATCATATTGCTTAGCATTATTTTTTCTTGCGTCGTAATTTTTTGCAGGCAAACCGGAGCAAGACGCAAGCACCAAGGCCACAGAAATCAATGCTATTTTTTGAAATGACATAAGGTGCATAGGTGGCCTGAGTCTTAAAGTGATTTATGCGAACTGTAACGCCGCCAAGCTGGCGTATAGACCGGCTTTGGCTATGAGCTCTTTGTGCGTGCCCTGCTCTACCAGTTTTCCTTTGTCGAGCACCCAAATGCAGTCTGCGCGTTGCACAGTTGCCAAACGGTGTGCAATGACCAAGGTAGTACGTCCTTGCATGGCTTTTTCAAGCGCTGCTTGCACCATGCGCTCGCTGTGTGCGTCTAAGGCGCTGGTGGCTTCATCGAGCAATAGCAACGGTGGGTTCTTCAAAATGGCGCGGGCAATGGCAATGCGTTGGCGCTGACCGCCAGACAAACGCACGCCGCGGTCGCCTAAATAGGTGTCATAACCTTGCGGTAAGTCAGCGATAAATTCTTGTGCAAATGCAGCCTCCGCTGCTGCTTGCACTTCTTGGTCAGTGGCTTCTGGTTTACCGTAACGGATGTTCTCCATCACCGTGCCAGAGAAGACCACTGCTTCTTGCGGCACAACACCAATACGTTGGCGCAAATCGTTCAAATCCATTTGGTCTACTGCCACACCATCTAATAAAACGTCACCGTTTTGAGGAGCATGGAAGCGCATCAGCAAAGAAAATAAGGTGGTTTTACCAGCGCCACTTGGACCGACAACAGCAACGGTCTGACCTGCATGCACTTCACCGGTCAATCCATTCAATGCCCGTTGCGTAGGTCGTGAGGGGTAATTGAAATTCACATCACGCAGCACCAAGCTCGAACCTTTTTCTGGCCAAGGCGCGCGCTGTGGATGCGCAGGAGATTGCACGTCAGATTGGCTGTGCAGCAATTCCATCAAACGCTCAGTTGCACCCGCTGCTCGCAAAATGTCGCCATAGACCTCGCCTAACACAGCAAATGCACTGGCCAACAAAATCACATACACAACCGTTTGACCCAACTCGCCTGCAGTGGTGGTGCCGGCACGAACAGACAAAGTGCCCAAATACAAACCCCACAGCAGCGCAGCGCTAGAGGTCATGATGATGAAGCCCACCAATAGAGACCGAGCCCGTGTGCGGCGCAAGGCAGTCCCTAGCGCTTGCGCGGTTGACGAAGTAAAGCGTTCTGCTTCGCGTGTTTCTGCGGTGTAACTTTGAACGACTGGAATAGCGTTGAGCACTTCGGAGGCAATAGCACTCGAGTCTGCAACACGGTCTTGGCTGGCACGTGACAAGCGACGCACTCTGCGCCCCAAATACACACTCGGAAAAACCACTACCGCCAGCACACCGATCACTTGCAACATCAGCAAGGGGTTGGTCCACACCAACATACCCATGGCACCAATACCCATGACCATATTGCGAAGGCCCATGGATAGGGATGAGCCAACGACGGTTTGCACCAAGGTAGTGTCGCTGGTCAATCGCGAGAGCACTTCGCCCGATTGGGTGGTTTCAAAAAAAGTGGGGCTCTGTCTTAAAACATGGGAATAGACTTTGTTTTTCACGTCAGCCGTGATTTTTTCGCCTAACCAACTCACGGTGTAAAAACGCGCCGCAGAAAAAACTGCCAAAGCCGCAGCGACTAAGAAAAGTTCAAAAAATTTGGTGGCTAGGACGTCTGGTGTGGCTTGCTCGCCCAAGCCTTGGTCTATCAAAGTGCGCAACGCCCAGGGAAAAGCCAATGTGGTGCCAGCCGCAAGCGTTAAAAAAAGCCCCGCAAAAGCCACTTGGATACGGTAAGGACGGATAAACGGGAATAGGCCTGAGAGCGATTTCGGTGAAGACTTCATACCTTTTGATTATCTCCACATTCCTGCGCGATTCATGACACGCACATAGCGCGCGGTAAGATTGGGGATTGCCTTAAAAGTAACAAATTTACTTGATCGCCCTCCTTAAAACTGAATAAACACCAGCCAAAGCATGCATCTGGATACAGTCAAAGACTATTTAAAAACATTACAGAATCGCATCACTGGTGCTATTGCGCAGTTAGACGGCGGCAGTTTTATTTCGGATGCGTGGAAAAAGCCCCCAGGTGAGGCCCTCCAAGGCAATGGCATCACCCAAATTTTGGAAAATGGCGAGGTGTTTGAACGCGCGGGTTGTGGCTTTTCGCATGTGACGGGCCCCAAACTACCCCCCTCCGCTACCCATGACCGTCCTGAATTGTCTGGTGCGCCTTTTGAGGCCATGGGCGTCTCGCTAGTGTTTCATCCGCGCAACCCTTATGCACCGACCGTCCACATGAATGTGCGCATGTTGTCTGCCAAAACAGCAGATGGCCAAACTGTGGCGTGGTTTGGCGGCGGCATGGACTTAACCCCCTATTACGGCTTTGAAGAAGATGCGGTGCATTTTCATTCGTCCTGCCGCGATGCTCTGAACCCTTTCGGTGAGCATTTGTATCCCCGTTTTAAAGTCTGGTGCGATGACTATTTTTGTCTCAAGCACCGCAACGAACAACGCGGGATTGGCGGTATCTTCTTTGACGATTTTTCAGAACTCGGCAGTGAACAAAGCTTTGCCATGGTGCAAAGCGTGGGCGATACATTGCTGAAAGCCTATCTGCCCATTGTTGAAAAACGCATGAATACCCCTTATGGCGAACGCGAACGCGCTCACCAGCTTTACCGCCGTGGGCGCTATGTGGAATTCAACTTAGTCTGGGACCGCGGTACGCACTTTGGCTTGCAATCTGGCGGGCGCACCGAATCTATTTTGTTGTCGATGCCGCCCTTGGTCAGTTGGTCGTACCAACACCAAGCCGAGGCCGGCACACCAGAGCACGATTTGATGCAACGCTTTATCGTCCGACGAGAATGGCTATGAGCAGCCCAACCATTTGAATAACAACTTATATATAAGAGACTTTCCATGACGACACCATTTCCCTTAAGCCGCCCCCGCCGCCTTCGCCGCGATGACTTCACCCGCCGCTTGGTGCGCGAACATGCCTTGAGCGTGAACGATTTGATCTACCCCGTCTTTGTGCTCGAAGGCGAGAAACGTCGCGAATCGGTGGCGTCTATGCCTGGGGTTGATCGTGTGAGCTTGGACTTGTTGCTGCATGTTGCCGAAGAATGCGTGCAACTAGGCATTCCTGTCATGGCGCTCTTTCCTGTCATAAGTAGCAACCTAAAAACACCCGATGGCAAAGAAGCCACCAATCCCATTGGTTTGATCCCCCACGTGGTCTCGACGCTCAAAAAGCACTTTCCTAATTTGGGCATCATGACCGACGTCGCGCTGGACCCCTACACCAGCCACGGACAAGATGGCTTGTTAGATGAGACGGGCTACATCCTCAATGACATCACCGTAGAGGTGTTGACCCAGCAAGCCCTCACGCAAGCCAACGCGGGCGTAGACATCGTGGCTCCAAGCGACATGATGGACGGGCGCATCGGCGCGATTCGCAATGCCCTCGAAGAACACGGCCACATCCACACGCGCATCATGGCCTACAGCGCCAAATATGCCAGTGCGTTTTATGGCCCATTCCGCGATGCGGTTGGCTCTGCCGCTAACCTTGGCAAAAGCGATAAAAAAACTTACCAAATGGACCCCGGCAACACCGACGAGGCACTGCGCGAAGTTGGGCTTGACATTGCTGAAGGTGCCGACATGGTGATGGTCAAACCCGGTATGCCCTATTTAGATATAGTGCGCCGCGTCAAAGATGAATTCAAAGTCCCGACTTTTGCCTACCAAGTCTCTGGTGAATACGCCATGCTCAAAGCAGCCGCACAAAACGGTTGGCTAGACCATGACGCGGTGATGATGGAAAGTCTGCTTGCTTTCAAACGAGCTGGGGCGGACGGGATATTGACTTACTTTGCTATAGATGCTGCTAAAAAGTTGAAGCAATGATGTGTTTTCAAAGTCTGCTTGAAAACCACTTTTTCACCGTATCCGCGTAACTTTATTCATAGCAACTATTGTTTATGTCACAACAACTAACTATTGCCACCCGTGAGAGCCGTCTTGCGCTTTGGCAAGCCAACCATGTGAAGCAGTTATTGGAAGCCCAAGGCCATCAAGTCACTTTGATGGGTATGACCACCATGGGTGACCAAATTCTTGACCAACCTTTGAGCAAAGTCGGTGGCAAAGGTTTGTTCATCAAAGAATTAGAAGTTGCGCTCGCCAATGGGTCGGCGCATATCGCCGTGCACTCGCTCAAAGACGTGCCTATGGATTTGCCAGACGGTTTTCATTTGGCCTGCATCTTGTCGCGCGAGGATCCGCGAGACGCTTGGGTGTCGCCGAAATTCGATAGTCTGGAGAGCCTGCCCCACGGCGCTGTGGTGGGAACGTCCAGCTTGAGAAGAACTGTTTTGTTGCAAGCGCTACGCCCTGATTTAAAAATAGAGCCCTTGCGCGGTAATTTAGACACACGCTTGAAAAAACTCGATGACGGCCAATACGCGGGCATCGTTCTCGCAGCGGCTGGTTTAAAACGGCTTGGCTTGAAAGATCGCATCCGTCATATCTTTGACCTCAACACCATGGTTCCTGCTGCAGGCCAAGGTGCGATTGGTATTGAAATCAGCTCGAGCCGCATGGACTTGGTTCAAACATTGGCTGGTTTGAACGACATCACAACTGCCGTCACTGTGTATGCCGAGCGTGGCGTGAGTCGTGCGATGGGTGGAAGCTGCTCGATGCCCTTGGCTGCGCATGCCACCATCCACCAAGGCACTTTATCGATACACGCAGCATGGGGCGACCATCTCAAAGCTGGTACTGCTCTGATACACGCACACGACCAAAAAACCATCGACTTGCAGGATCCTGATGCGCTCCCTCTTGCCAGCGCATTAGGAGAATCGGTGGCTCGTAAACTGATCGCGCAAGGTGCTGTTCCTAGCCAAAACCCAAGCGCTCCACTTAACGCCCCACCCCACTAATTTTTAAACACGCATGTACGCCCCATTACAAAACGACACTTTTTTAAAAGCCTGCCTTCGCCAAGCGACAGACCACACGCCTGTTTGGTTGATGCGCCAAGCTGGACGCTATTTGCCTGAATACTGCGCTACGCGTGCCAAGGCAGGCAGCTTTATGGGGCTGGCCACCAATGTCGACTACGCCACCGAAGTTACGCTGCAGCCTTTAGATCGCTACCCGCTTGATGCCGCAATTTTGTTTAGCGATATCTTGACGGTGCCCGATGCCATGGGATTAGGTTTGAGCTTTGCGCTAGGTGAAGGCCCCCGCTTTGCCAAAAACGTGCGCGATGAAGCCGCCGTTGCTGAACTCGCAGTGCCCGACATGGACAAACTGCGCTATGTCTTTGACGCAGTCACATCGATTCGTAAAGCCTTGCAAGGACGGGTGCCCTTGATTGGATTTTCTGGCAGCCCTTGGACATTGGCTTGCTATATGGTCGAGGGAGCGGGCTCAGACGATTACCGCCATGTCAAAAGCCTGATGTACAGCCGTCCAGACCTGATGCACCGCATTTTGCAAATCAATGCCGATGCCGTGGCGCTTTACTTGAACACGCAAATCAAAGCAGGCGCACAAGCTGTGATGGTGTTTGACAGCTGGGGGGGCGTGCTGGCGGACGGCGCATTCCAAGAGTTCAGCTTGGCCTATACCAAGCGGGTGTTAGACCAATTGATTCGCAGCCATGATGGCCAGACCATTCCAAGCATTGTGTTTACCAAAGGTGGCGGGTTGTGGTTGGAAGAAATGAACACCCTCGACTGCAATGTTTTAGGCTTAGATTGGACTGTCAATCTTGGCAAGGCTAGGAGGGCAGTGGGTGGTTTGGCTGGGCAACCTGGCAAAGCATTACAAGGCAATTTAGACCCGAATGTGTTGTTTGCCCATGCATCTGCGATTGAAAAAGAAGCGCACAAAGTACTCGATAGCTTTGGCACGCCACACACAGATCAGAACACCACTGGCCCTACCCATATTTTTAACTTAGGCCACGGTATTAGCCAGTTCACTCCTCCAGAGAATGTCGCTGTGTTGGTGGAGGCGGTGCATAGCCATTCACGCGCCCAAAGAGCAAGCTCTAAGAAGGCGTAAGCCCTTAGAAAACAGCGTGCTCGCCTAAGTCTGGGACATCTTGACCATTCATCCACATCGCATACGACGCAAATAAAGTTTGCGTGCCATGCGATGGCGTGAGTTCTGCGTCGTAGCGATGCGACTGCGCATTCCACACCAGCATGGACTCGGTTGCGTAATAACGACCGATGCGGGCGAGTTCTGCTTTGTCCGCAACGGCTGGTATGAGTTTGCCAACCAAATGTAGAGCGCCAATGATGACATCCAGAAAACCCACTGGAACGCTTTTGAAGCGTGGCTCTTTTCCCAACAGTTGAAACAGGTACTCTCCTTGCTGACGCGGGGTGATGGCGGGGCCTGGGCCACCAATCGGCAAGATCTGGTTATGTCGGCTCTGTTCGCTTAAGCAACCCGCTATGAAATCGCCGAGATCTTCATCACTAATCGGTTTACAAGCGGTGAGTTTGCCATCGCCAAAAATTAAAAAAGGCTTGCCTTTTTTGACTCTTTCCAATTGGCCAGACAAAGATTTGAAGAAAGCTGTCGGTCGCACAATGGAATAGGTCAGTCCTGACGCAATCAAAGCTTTTTCAAATGCAAGCTTGGCATGCTGAAAAGCAAGGATTGGCTTTTGCACGCAAATCGCCGAGAGCAAGACAAAATGCTTAACCCCATGGGCTTGGGCCGCCTCCAATGCTTCCATATGGGCTTGGTAATCTATGCGCCAAGCATCACGTGGGCTACCGGTTCTAGAAGCCATGCAGGAAATCACTGCATCAAAAGACTCATTTGCAAAACCATAGCGTGCGATAGATACAGGATCAGTAAGGTCACCATAACGAATGGTGGCCCCCTTCAGAGCGTACGTGACTTGGTTTTCTGACCCGCCTCCCTTTGCATCTTGGCGAGGACGAATAAAACAAACAAGGTCATGCCCAGACCTAATAAGCGCACGTGCCGTCGCCAAGCCAATTGTCCCAGTTGCGCCCAGTAAAAGTACACGCATGGAAGGGCTAGCTATCGACGGCAAGGCTAACCAAATGGTCCGTTGAGTTCAATAGTGGCAGCATTTAAAAAACCGGCCGTCGTGACCCAAACCAAATAGGGCAACAACATCAAACTAGACAACTTGGACAGACGCCACAAACCAATGATGAGCAGCAATACTGAGGCCCACAAGAAATACAACTCGGTCATGGCCCAATCAGGCCGATGCTGGTTGAAGTACAACCAACTCCAGAAAATATTCAGCAACCCGTTAAGGCCAAATAAAAAATATATGCGTAACTTATCTGCACTGGTTTTAGAAACTCGCCATGCACCCCAGCCGCTGAAAGCACACAAACAAAAAATAGTCGACCAAATGATGCCAAAAGCGGCATCAGGCGGTTTCCATTCCGGTTGCTTCAGCGACAAGTACCACGGCCCAATATCTGTAAGCCAAGCGCCAATGGATGAAACAATTAAAGTACAGCCGAATGCGATCGCCAAACCAACAAATCGGTCAAAAATGCTCATGCCTTAGCCATACCAAATAGGTGCGCCAAATCTTTGAAGAAGATACGCACATGCGCCATGGGTTTTTTTCTGACCAGCACTTTGTTCATATAAGACTCAAAAGTGAGTTGCTGCACATCCTTGTCTTCGCAGATCGTGACGAATTTTTCACGGCGCTTGTCATTCTGATACCAAAAATATTGCATGATGCCCAGCACCCAAAACACCGTACCGTGCTGTTTCATAAATGTTTTACGTGCTTTCTTAAGGCAAGACACATTACCGGTCTTTAAGGTCTCTTCCACTGCATCAGCAGCCATCCGACCGCATGCCATTGCATAGTAAATGCCCTCGCCAGAAGCAGGCGCTACTACACCTGCAGCATCACCCGCCAAGACAATATCTTTTCCGTTGTCCCAATAAGGCAAAGGCTTCATGGGTATCGGCGCACCTTCGCGACGTAGCGTTTCAGCTTTGTCTAAGCCTGCTGTGTCACGTAGCCTTTTGACTGCACTTCTCAAAGAAAATCCTTTGTCTGCGCTGCCAGTGCCAATACTCATGGTGTCGCCGTGGGGAAATACCCAGCCGTAAAAATCTGGCGACAAAGAGCCACGGTAGTAAACATCACATCGGTCAGCATCGTAATTCGCTTGCTGCGTTGGGGCCCGCACGATCTCGTGATAAGCAAACACATACTTGGTGCGATCAGCGCCTTTGATGGATTGGCGTGCCACCTCAGACTTGGCACCGTCCGCACCAATGACAAAACGCGCCCGAATACTCTTGGTTTCCGAGGTGAATGAATAATTGCCAGGTTGAGACGGTGATTGCAAAGCGATATGAATGCGTGACACGCCATCGTCATCACGGGTGAGTTTTTCGAATGAGCCACGTAAACGTTGCGCCCCATGCGATCGCGCTCTTTCTCTTAACCACTCATCGAACTCATCGCGGTTGACCATACCGACGAACCCGTTCTCAATCGGAATATCCACTTGGTTGTCTCGGGGTGAAATCATTCTTGCGCATCGCGCTTTAGCTACCAATAAATGGTCTGGTATCTCAAAGTCTTTGATCAAACGCGGTGGTATCGCTCCGCCACAGGGCTTGGTTCGACCTTGACGGTCTAACAACAAGACATTCCATCCTCGACTTGCGAGATCATCTGCAGCAGTAGATCCAGATGGACCGCCACCAATCACGACAACATCATATGTTTCAGTACTCATGACTCAAACCCTTTCTATGACCAACAACCAAATTGGGGTGATGACGTTCTGCACTTTTGACGTCATAGCGACCCACCCAAACAGCACACGCTGCAGCTAACACAAACATGACAGTTTCAAACCCGAACACACTGGCATACGCTGTGCCTTGTTCTCCTAGGAGGTAATGCGCTAAGTCGCTAGCAGCAGTGCCCAACAAACCGCCGAGGCCAAACGCAATAGCTTGCGAAGCGCCCCACAGACCCATGCGTGTACCGGCGTGTTGATCACCGCCCAGTGTGGCTAAACGCATCATGGTCGCAATCGCTGCAATTGAAAAACTGCCATTGGCAACGCCGAGCAAAAAAACATTGGGTTTCAATGGCCAAGGCGGACCATAGGCCGCCGCCATGCACAACCCCAACATCGCCACGCCGGACACCAAGCAACCGCCCACCATCCAACTTTGTATAGATCCCAAGCGTCCCGCCACGCGACCACTCCCAGCCACGGCAACGGCCAACATGCCACACAAAACAGCACTGTGGTGTAAGCCTGAAAGCTGCGTGGTTTCACCAGGGCTCAGGCCAAACAAGGCGCCTGCAAAGGGCTCCAAGATCAAGTCTTGTGAGCTGTAGGCCAGCATCGATAAGAAAACAAACACAGAGAAAGCCTTGGCTTGCGGCTCTGACCAAACCAAGTGCAAAGTTTTCTTAAACCCTTGCTTCTTAGCAGGCTGAGTCTCATCAAGCACCTGGGCTCCCACATGCCCTTCTAATTTCCATAGACATAAACATGTGAGAAGTACTACTACCAAGCTGAGGCCACCACTGATCTCGAGCAAACGCTCTGGTGAATAGGGTTCTAGCAACTTGCCGACGGTGATGGCTGTGACGGCAAAGCCAACAATCATCATCATCCACACAGCAGTGGCAGCTGGTGCGCGGCGCGAATCATCCACGCGCTTGGACATCAAAACCAACAACGAAGTGCCGCATGCGCTGACACCAAATCCAATCAACATGAATGCAAAGATAGATAAGGCGATTCCTTGGCTCAACTCTTGCGCCATCCAAACGGTTGCAAGGCTAGCCAAAAAACCTCCCAGCGCTAAGACAGCCATGCCCCCTAGCATCCACGGCGTGCAGCGTCTGCCTTGATCAGCGCCAAAACCCATACGGGGGCGCACCATTTGAACGAGGTAATGAAAGCCGACCAAAAAGCCAGGAATCAAAGCAGGAAGCGCCAACTCAACCACCATGATGCGGTTGAGTGTCGAAGTGGTAACCACCACCACCGCGCCCATACAAGCTTGAATTAGGCCTAAGCGTGCGATGTGCAACCAACTGAATGGCTGTAATGTGTTCATAACGCGACCTCCTGAAGTCCCCTTAAGGACCAAGCACTCACCATCATGCCGCTGACAAACAAGGGCACGCCAAACGCACTGACACTCAGCGCTTTTTCAACGGGACTTTGTATAAATCGCAGCATCAAAGGCAGTTGGCACATGCTTAACAACAGCACAGCAAGGGCGGAGTTGGGTGAACCCCACTCCAGCAATAAGATCGCGACAGCCCATTGCGCAAACAACATAAATCCGCAGGCGGTGCAGGCTGCCTTGATGACACCCAGTTGAACAGGCAAAGAGCGCACACCCATCTGCGCATCGCCCTCTACCGCTTTGAAGTCGTTCAAAGTCATGATGCCATGGGCCCCAAAGCTATAAAGCAAGGCCAACACGATGGCGTTGTAAGAAGGCATCTCGCCGCCCAGCATGACGGCAGCACCGGTCACCCAGGCTAAGCCCTCGTAACTGAGAGCACATGCTGAATTACCCCACCACCCATTGTTTTTCAAACGAATAGGGGGCGTGCTGTATGCCCAAGACAGCAGTAAACCTAAGGCTGTAGCGGCAAAACCCCAAGGCCCAAGTGGCCACGCCCAAAAAATGGACAACAGGGTCCACAACACTGCAATATAAAAACCCCAACGGCCTGGCATGCGTCCCGAAGGGATGGGTCTATTGGGTTCATTGATGGCATCGACGTGTCGGTCAAACCAATCGTTCACCGCCTGGCTGCTGGCACACACCAATGGGCCCGCCAACAATACGCCCCAGATGATCAAAATCCAATTGTCTGTAAGAGACTTTCCAGAGGACACAACACCACATGAAAAAGCCCACATCGGTGGAAAC